>CAMWID010000018.1 GCA_947174235.1 uncultured Porphyromonadaceae bacterium
AATACCGAAGTATATCCAAAGCCTGATCGACAAGCAAGAGGTCTCGGTCTTTATGATTTTTGCCCATTTGGTAATGCAAACGACCATTTTCAGTGTCGTTACGCCAGCGGAGCTGAATCAGATCTGCGGCACGGATACCTGCGCAATAATAACTGAACATGAAATAATTCTTGCAGTGCCATATCAACGACCCTTCTTCCAATTCAAGCGCGATAATACGCTCCATCTCCGTATCGCTCAGTTTTTCTAAATCGTAAAGTCGCTGACTTAAGGGAGTAGTAAGGATTTCCGGTTTATTGCGCTTTTGATGAATGAGTATCCGCATATTGATTATCGCATCCGCCGAAAGGTCTTCAACTGCAAGACCTTTGCAAATACGGGCAGAGAAATCACGATCCTGCTCTTGCAGTATCGAGAAATATTCCTGGTCATCCTTCTCGCGTAGACTTTCTCCTACTCGCATTAACGAGACACCCTCAAATCTCAATGCTTTCCCAATCGGCCGAGAAGGAATATGGATAACCAATACTCGATTTTTCTTTTTATCATAAAGTTCTTCGCAGTGAATCTATATGCCGGCTATATGTTATCCAATTTGAGTCATGTGATAGCCGAGGGTATTCAGTTCTATTGCTATGCCCATTGAGTAAAGGGCATGAAGAGCTGAAATGTAAGCCATGGATGCATCTTTTGTTCCCGGTTCGATACCCGAATGTTGGATTGCGCTGAGTGTGCGTGCCGCGCATTCTCCGACAATAGCTCCCATTTTCTTAGACTCCTCTTTGTCAAGACCCAATATTTCTTCAAGAATATAATCATCCATATTGTCATACCCTTTTGCATCGCGGAAACTTTGGTATAGATGTTCTCCCGATTCCGAAGAATATTTCTCCCACTCCACATCCCATAATTTGGCAAGCCCCATGCCTACAAACATTATCCATCCGAGAGAAGATACAGGATAATTCTGAAACTCTCTTACCCCGTCGGGAAGATAAGCTCTTACCACCGGCTTCCATAACTCTTCAAGGTCGGGACATTCCGGTAATTTCTCGTCCACAAGTTTCTCGCTTACCAGATATTTGTGAAGGTCATCTATCAATTTTTTCTCAAAATCCATGATTTAAAATTTTAAATTCAAAGAAGATGTTTAGACTGTCTGTTTTTTAGATATTTGGAAAAATTGCCGAGGAGGTCATCCGCCGCAAAAAGGGATATGGCTGACCTACTGTCTGAACGGCTTCAATTATTCAACGTTACAGATAGTGTCAAAGTTATGCAAATCTAAGAAACTGTTTAAATTTATTTAATCTTGTCATTGAGTTCTTTGTCGGCATCTTTATGATATTTATTCAGTCATTATGGAACCCCATAACTTCTTCATAAATATCAAAAATCTGCCTGACAAATCTTCTCAATTCCTTCGACAAATAAATTTAAACAGTTTCTAAGAGATTGTCTTGAATTTTTAACTTTAAGGCACGATAACACCCTCAACCATGGTGTTGAAAGAAGAAAAAAGATATTCGTATGTATAGAAAAACTTCTATCAGACACATCTGACCGATGGTCAATGGTCTTATTTTCTTTTCAATGTCATTCGTCAATGTCATTCGGTTTGTTTTGTCGGAACGGACTGATCCAAATGAGTGGCGGATGCGTTATAGTTTGAAACGAATGATGAAATGTCGCTACATACTATATCCAACAAATTCCGCCACTTTTTCCATGTGGTCTCCAATATCCGTCCTATCATATGGATCGGATCTTATGTATGTCTGATGCCGGTGTTCGCCCTTATCTATTGGTGGCTTCCGGATTCCCAATTCCGCATCCCCGAGGGTGCCGGCACGGATTTCGGATCATGGCTTTATTACAGCATAGTGACTATAACCACCCTCGGATTCGGCGATTACACACCGGCGCATGGCTGGGCTCAGGCTGTCACTGCAGTAGAGGTGATGTGTGGACTGATTATACTAGGACTTTTCTTGAATGCTGTCGGCTCAATGAAGTCGGAAATAGATGTGGAGTCGGAACTTGAGAAACAGAGGCGCGTGCATTATGTGATGGAGAAAGAGAAACTGATGAAAAGTATTCCTACAGTCCTGCACAACATCAATAAGTTTCTCGCATATTGTTATGCCGTCACCACACCTGAATCGGAAAGGACCGGAACGGATGTTGAGTATAATCCGGATTTCAAATTCAACGATATGTGCGATCTTTTCAAACCTACCGGACTGCCTTTTGACAAGACCCGGATGCCTGCCGTGGAGCGTCTCATGAAATGCAGTTCGCAGACCAGTCTGAGCCTTGATTCCCTTGAGACAAGGGTGGATCTTACCTTGTGGCCTGATTTGCTTGAATCATGTTTCACTTTTGTCGCCAACTGGCAGATGTTTTCCTCATTCGATGTCCTTAGCGAAAAGGCTACAGCCTTATTGCCCAAGGGGGAACATGGAGACGAAGAGGAGGCTGAACGTAAAATATCCGCAGAGATTGCCGCTTGGAACGGAGGCACGGACTTTCAGAGTGCATCGGGCATGCTGGAAATCGGAGAATTATACAGTTTTATCAAGGATAACGCCTCGATAGCCCGTCAGCTTGAGACAGAAATTACCAAGATAGCAAACTCGTGAGAATCAATAGAAACGTATCTTCACCTTTTTAACCAAACGGCATCGCGCTTATGATTTAGGCTCCATTCCCCAGCGTTAACAATTTTGGGGAATGGAGCCTTATAAATTTGAAGGAACAAACTCTTGATCAGGGATTGAGTCTGAAGGTTTTAGTTTCGTCAGGGGAGAGTGCTACCCGGATTGTCTTTCCATTGACAATGAGATCGGTCTTGCCCCCTTTGTCGCTTGAAACTGTCAGTTCCATCACTTTGCCGTCTTTCCATTCGGCGTCGATTGTAAAGGCTCCTCTTGCCCTGAGTCCGTTGAAGCTTCCGTTTTTCCATTCTTCGGGCAATGCCGGAAGAATGATAATGGTTTCCGGGGTGGATTGAATCAGCATTTCCGCCACTCCGGCTGTTCCACCGAAGTTTCCGTCAATCTGGAATGGAGAATGGGCGTCAAGAAGGTTGGGATATGTTCCGCCACCTCGGCGTTTGTCTTCCCCTTCGTATCTGTCAGGACTTACATATTTGAGGAGACGGCGGTACATTGAATAAGCTTCAGGAGCTTCCTTAAGTCGCGCCAGAAGGTTGACACGCCATCCAGTGCTCCATCCCGTAGTGTTGTCTCCTTTTATTTCAAGAGAACGTGCGGCGGCGTGGGCAAGCTCCGGAGTATTGTCAGGAGATATATGATTACCTGGGAAAAGTCCGTAAAGGTGTGACTGATGCCGGTGTTGAGGATCTTCTTCCGGGAAGTCTATAGCCCATTCCTGAAGCTGACCGTTTGCACCGATTTTATAAGGAGCGATCTTTCTGAGGGCCATGTCAATCTGATCCACCAGTTGTCTGTCGGTTCCGAGTTCTAAAGCGGCGCTTCTCGTGTCAGCAAGGCATTCCCGTATCATGGCGAGGTCTGCGAATCCACCGGCGCTTGTCGCCACAGGCTTGCCGTCGGGCGCGATAAATCTGTTTTCCGGCGAGGTGGAAGGAGTGGTGATAAGATTCCCGTTTTCATCCTCCACCATCCATGCGAGGCAAAATTCAGCCGCCCCTTTTAAAGTGGGGTAGTATTCTTCAAGGAATTTTTTGTCTTTTGTGAAGAGATAATGTTGCCAGATATGGGATGACAGCCATGCACCCGCCATATTCCAGTTTGCCCACATAGGCTCGTCGTTGCCATGACCGACGGGACATGTCATCCCCCAGATGTCGGTGTTATGTCCGGCACACCATCCTTTGTCGATACCGTAATATTCACGAGCTGTTGTTTTCCCGGTATTTGGAAGTTGCTTGATAAAAGATAGGAGAGGGGTGTGCATCTCGCTTAGATTTGTAATTTCTGCGGGCCAATAATTCTCTTCAAGATTAATATTTGCGGTATAATTCGCACGCCAAGGGGCAAACAGATATTCATTCCACAAACCTTGAAGATTGGCAGGAACTCCCACGGTTCTGGAGCTGCTTATGAGTAGGTATCGTCCATATTGGAAATAAAGCTCTTCAAGATCGGGATCAAAATTATGGTTGTCGGTATATGATTTCAATCTTTGATCCGTGGGCATTTCTTGCAAAGCTTTTGCAGACTCGCCAAGATCTATATTAACTCTGGAGAAAAGATTTGAATAATCCTCTATATGTCGGTTTTCGATGTCGGAGAAAGATTTGCCGAGAGCCCTGTCAGAACGGGAATCGGCAATGCCTTTGTAATCCTTCTTTGAATTAGCCGGATTTACGGATGAATTTTCAAAATTGGTCGCTATTGTCACATAGATTGTCAGGTCTTTTGCGTTGACAACGTTTAGTTTTCCATCTTTAGCCGAAATCTTGCCTGTTGAAGAGACTGCATTGATATCAGTGCGGAAATGTATGCCCCGTTTTGGATCGTATTGCATTTTCTCTTCCCGTTTCCCATTCTCCTCTGTCAGAATAAATCCATAAGGGGCATATCCGTCAGCCGATATGCGTTGTGCGGAAGAGTTTGTTTCATGAGGGAGCAACGACTCAAAAAAAAGAGTCATGTCAACAGGTTTTGATGAACTGATATTTACAGCAATCAGACTGTCGGGGGCTGAAACAAAATATTTGGTTACGATGTCGTTTCCGCCACGGTTATATCTTACTGTAGAGATTGCATTGTTAAGGTCAAGTTCACGGTAATAATCCTTAACAGGCGACTTGTCGTTGAAATCGATGAAAAGGTTCCCGAGCGGCTGGTAATACTGGCTGTTGTGACCCTGCATCTTGTGCTGCAGAGCCTCAGCGCATGAGTAATCCCCCTTATTAAGAGCCTCCCTTATTTCCTGCAGATACTTATATGCTCCCGGATTATAGGCGACGGTATCCGGTTCGCCGCTCCAAAGGGTTATGTCATTTAAAGAAATCCGTTCTCTCGATGGATCTCCGTATACGATAGCTCCCTGGCTGCCGTTGCCGAGAACGAAAGTCTCTTCAAAAAATTCGGCAGGGCGGTCAAACTTAAGTTTGAGGTCATTGGCGTTTGCCGCTAACAATCCGGCGGCTCCGGCTATCAGGGAAAATATGATTTTTTTCATGAATTCGGTTATTAGGTTTTCCAACTACAAAAATAGTAATAAATTGGTAAATATTAGTAAGTATTGATCAAAAAATAAGGCAGATGATACACTTTATGTAAAAACGTCAACCCGTATGGAACGGATTGACGCAAAGTATTTATAGAAACCTTAGAAACTGTTTAAATTTATTTGTCGAAGGAATCAAGAGTATTTGTCAGGCAGATTTTTGATATTTATAAAGGAGTCACGGGGTTCCATAATGACTGAATAAATATCATAAAGATGCCGACAAAGACCTCAATGACAAGATAAAATAAATTTAAACAGTTTCTAAATTACTTCATAATACTCATTTAATCTTACCAACGCACTTAAAGTAGTATCTGTAAATGTTCGCCAAATGTTTAAATGGACAGGAATAAATTTGCGATAAAGCTGTCTTACATATTCAATTTCAAATACAAGTCGAATATCGGCATCATCGCTATCAGGATGTACCTCCTGTTTTGAACCAATTCTTGCTATCTTAATAAAATAAAGATCACGTATCCCTTTCCCTTTAATGTATGGCATAAAATAAAAAAGTTTATTTAATGCTATACACATGGGAAATTTTTTCCCTGTATAATAAATTTTGGCAGAACGATTGGCAAACATGTGAGTATTATCAGACTTGACCAATCCTAACAACACATGTTTATCTAAGTCTTCTGTGATGTTTTCCTCTGTTAATTCAATCTTATCATCAATAGATTTAACTTTTGTATTTTTTATTATAGTTGTTGAATATTGTTTGATAATTTTGGATATGGGTATTTCCTTTAAAATTTCTGGATTTATAGTCTTTATTTCATTAGAATCAACTGTCATTTCATTAGAAAAAGCTTTTTTCATTTGTATAGCAAGATACCATGCTAATCGAGGAGGAACAGCATTACCAACCATTTTGTAACCATCTGTCACATTGCTGTATAAAAATTTGAAATCATCAGGAAATGTCTGAATCCTTGCACATTCACGCACACTAAGCCTGCGATATAAGTGTTCCGATCCTTTTACAAAGCGTCTTTGAGAAGACGATATGAATTCCATTTTGGGAGCTTGAGGGTGTTGGGGCGCATTTCTGGCTTGCGCTTGCATCGTGAATGATACTTCATCCCATCCGCGAACTCTATTTCTTGACATATATTTGGCATCGTAAGGACCTATGTATACATCATGATTCAGACGCAAAAGATTTTCAGATTGCACTTGCTCTAAATTATATAATCGAGGTTGTTCTTTTATATCTCCAATAGCCTGACGAAGAGTTATGCGAGGATAATTTACAGAATCAGGAAACACATATTTATTACTCAAATCACTTCGAACGCCAATAAAAAACACACGAATCCTATCCTGCGGTATCTTGTAGTCAGCGGCATTTAATAATTCATATGTAACCTTATACCCGGCTTCTTTGAGACCGGTTATGATACAACTTAATGATGCCTTATGCCTCTCCTCCAATATCCCTGGCACATTCTCGATAACAAAAAATTTAGGTTTCTTTTCCTTTACAATACGGATATAATCAAAAAACAGTCGCCCACGAGGGTCATGTATCCCTCTTTGATTGCCACCTTCACTCCACGATTGGCAAGGGGGACCTCCGATAATGCCATCACAGTCAGGAATATCCGAAGCAGGAACAGTACGGATATCTGCCGTGTTCAATACCGTATATGGATGATTTAATTTGTATGTATCATGTATTGAAGTGTCAAATTCGTTTGCCCATATTATTTTGAAACCAGCACGTTCGAATCCCAAATCCAAACCTCCACATCCAGCAAAGAGAGAGACAATGTTCATATTAATCTTGATAATCTACACCATGTTTATCCAATGCTCGACGTATACTCATAGCTACATGGTAAGCAAGATTTACCGGCACTGCATTGCCAATCATTTTATATCCTATATTTACATCCTCGTAAATAAAAATATAGTCATCCGGAAAACTTTGGACACGAGCCACCTCCCGCACGGTCATACGTCTGTATAAGTGTTCTTTGCCTGGTACGAACCTTTGGACATTCTTTTCCACTTTCTCCATCTTAGGAGCCTGTGGATGCAATTGACACTGACGACCGCTTGCTTGCACAGTGAATCCAGGCTCATCCCAGCCTCTCACCCTATTACGCGACATAAATATAGGAGAATAAGCGCCAATAAAATATTCATTGTTAGCTATTTTACAAGCACTTCCATTCGTGCGGTTTTTTTCCTTAGCCGGCATAGCTGTTTCTTGTAAATCCCAAATTGCTTCACGGAGAGTTGGCTTATGATCCAGCGGAGTTGGATATTCGAAATCATGTATGTTTAAATCTTTGCGAAAACCAATATAAAACACTCTATCACGATCTTCAGGAACGTTATAATCATTTGCATTTAGCATTTTTAAATTTACATCATATCCGGCTTCATCGAACAATCGCATAAAGTTGCCAACAGCATCGGAATGTCTCTTTGCTAACATTCCTGACACATTTTCAGCGACAAAGAAAAGAGGCTGCGTGTCTCGTAAAATTCTGATATATTCATAAAAAAGTTGTCCACGTGCATCATCTATTCCTTTCAAAGAACCCGCTTCGCTCCATGATTGACAAGGAGGACCACCGATAATTCCCGTAACATGCTCTGGAAACAGATCAGAAGAAATATTGCGGATATCGCCTTCAATAAGGTTGACCTCAGGATAATTTGCTCTAAAGGTAGGGCAAATCTTAGGGTCTAATTCATTTGCTACTATGGTTGTAAATCCAGCATTATGAAAGCCTTTATCAAGACCTCCGGCTCCAGAAAACAAACTGATGAGTTTCATACCTTGCCAAGCTATGAATTTATTTAATTATTAAATTGACTGTAAAATTAACGAATAAAATCGAATCTCTCACTTCATTTCCCTCACATTTTATGCCATATATTTAAATTTTCCAATCTTCATAATATCTCACGCCTTTATCTAATTTGGTCTTAAGCGTTTGGAAATTTGAATGATCAATACTAAGACTCCTAAGAATTTTCCTGACATTGTTACCTATTTCATTCCCCGCCTTCTGAAGTGGTTCTTCAAAAACCAGGGCACCAGCCATTTTTCCATCTATTATACTCCACTTTACATACACAGACAAAGCACGATTACCTTCCCATTTGTCCTTATTAGACCTATAGTTTAATGCTTTACAAACGAAGAATATATCCGGATGCTGATCTATGAATGTATCAATTGGAGTTAATAAATCAATACATTGTTGTAAATTATATTTACTATTTGGATCGATAACAAGAATATAATTGGCGACTCCACTCTCATAAACAACTCGACCATTAACATTAGCATTTCTTTTGGAATTTGGTAGATTTTGACCACTATAGATATCTCTTACCTGTTCACGTGATAAAATAAGTTTGCCCGACAAGTCTCCTCCCGGCTTGTTTACAAACTCAAATCTCCATCCAAGTTTAATGGATTTTGCTTCTGTTTTCTTGTACTTGTCAAACACGACAAGATATTGTTCTAAAAATTTATCTTTTAATGAATTTATGGAGTTCTTAAGAATTTCGTCAACACCCTCTCCTAAAATTTCTTTGGCTCTTTCATACTTTATTTTATTTTCCAAAAAATCTGCATTATTTTGCTTTATTGAGATTTTTACTTCTCTTATCGACTTGTCCGTTTTAAGCTTTAAATAGACATCGGTCTTACATTCTCCAGCACTTGGGCGTGGTTTTGCGCACTCTTCTATGATGTATCTCGCTCCTTCGAATTCTATCGTTGTATTTGGGATAAATAATTTAATGATCTCAACTTCTGTTTGTGAAAATTGTGGCATATATAAACCTCCTGTCGACATACAAATACAAAAGCCCTCTTATCATTTCTGAAAAAAGAGGGCGTGGAAGAGAAATGTTGGTACTCAGGCTTAGCACAGCCCACACCAGACAACAAAACTACTGTCCACGCCTTTACTTGAAGCGCAGACATCCATTGTCTTGGCTGAACTGGTGTTATATTTGAAGTGCTAATTCGAGTACATCAGTCGAGTCAAAGATGTCATAAATTCAATCTCTTTAATACTTGGATGCCAAATTTTATGATAAATAATTATACATTCATTTAACTGAGCATGACACTCATTGCGAAATTATACATTTTTTTTATTATAACAAAAAAATAATGACTCGTTTTTCGTAAAAATAAGGCAGATGACACAGAGATGTAAAAACGTCAACCCGTATGGAACGGATTGACGCAAAGTATTTATAGAAACCTTAGAGTGTGTTTACTTTTAGAAACTGTCAAAAAGGATATGTCCCTTCTTGAGAACCTTCCATTATTGCATTTACAATTTCTTTGGCTTTCACCTCGCCGGTGGTGCGGTTGAATATTTCTCCGGTATCCCAAAGGAAGGGGACAAGACCGCGCTCTTTCCCGAATTGAGACACACATTTATTGAAATAAGCGCGGGAGGCGAGATGTCTTGCCTTGAGGTCAGAACCTGACAAAGCGGTTGAATGGTCAACGATGGCTCCATATTCTCCGATTATCACCGGTATTCCCTTGTCAACAAACTGTTTTTTCATTTTGTCGAACTGACCTATCATGTAATCCTCATCTCCCCATGTTGAGTTGCGGTCCGAACCGTCAACAAAATTATCTTTTCCCCAGAAGAAAGACATTTTTCCCCAGCTTTCATCTTTTTCCATTCCGCAGAAATTCCAGGGATCATAAAAATGTATTTCAGCCATCATGCGGTCATCCACAATGTCTTCGGGCATCCGGGACATAAGCTTCTCCGTGAGGTCGATACTCGTGGCGGGACCCTGAACCACAAGCGTGCGTTTGAGATTGTTGCCGCCGGTGGCGCGCACAGCGTCGACAAACGCCTGTTCATATTCGAGCAGAACACCCATTTCTGATGTGCCGAACTGATCCTGTCTGCTTTGATACGGTTCGTTTGTTCCGGCGAACAACAGTCGTTCGTTATACCCGTTGAGTTTGTCAGCGATCTGGGTCCATAGAGCTTTCTGTTTAGGGAGGACTTTGTCTTTACTTGCCACGTTGACATTTTCTTCAAGCCATCCGCCGTCCCAATGGATATTGACGATCGCGTACATGTCGCGGTCAACAATCCATCCGACAACTTCGCTCACGCGGTCAAGCCACGCCGGGTCGATTGTATGATTTGCCGCGTTGACAATATGGCTGTCCCACGCGCAAGGGATACGGATGGCATTAAATCCCGCATCCTTGAGACCTTGTATGTATAGTTCGTTTACTTTAGGATTTCCCCATCCGGTTTCCCCGCCGGGCACTTCCATCGTGTTGCCGATATTGATTCCGGCAAACATATCTGCGGCTATATTTAGAGCCGTAAGATTCAATGGTTCCTGAGCATTGCCTGCCTCTTGCCGAATGTTGACGGTCAGAGGATCCACATCAGAAGAACCGACAGGAGACAGAACGATTGATCCCGAGCGCGACGAGACGGAGGTGTTGGCTGCGACAGAAAATGTGACCGCACCGTCTTGTAAGGAGCGGGTTTCGTCAATCGTGATCCATGATGCGGTAGCGGTGGCGCTATATTCATGATTATATGAAACTTTTATAGACCGTTGTCCTCCCTCTGCGGGGAATGGTTTCTCTGCTTCCGCAACAGATTCGCGGTCAACTTCTATGATCAGGTTTGCGGATTGATACAATTTTACCTCCGCTGAATTTTCTCCTGCTTTCAATGAGACAATGGCGGTGCGTTCTTTGTCTTCCGGATTGGCAAGCGCGTTGATTGTAATTTTATAGATGCTGTTCTGCGCCTCCTGAATCGCGATATGCTCTACCGTAGCCCAGTCTTCACTGATTGTAATTTCAGGTTTAGACGGTGATTCCACAGTTATAATATCTTTCCCTCCGTCAGCGGGGAAATTTATTTCAGACGTGGTACATTTAAAGTCGATTGAAACCTCTTTCGGCTGGTCATTGTTGTCATTTCCACAAGAAACTATGGAGACGGCAGCAAGAATCATTGAGAAATAAATTAAGATTCTATTCATATTGTTAAAAATTAGGGATGCGTTAAAAATAAACTAATTGTCAGTTTGCCGGATATTTTCAGTCGCTATGGAAAGAATGAAGAAGTCTTACTTCGGAATATTTTCCGGGAAGACTTCAGATCCCTTTCATAGCCATACATTCCATCTCCACGAGCCATCCGGCACGGCAAACAGGAGCGTGAAGAATCACATACGGAATATCCCGGAATTTCTTTTCAAACATATCTTTCACGACGGCGTAGTCAGCCGGGTCTCGGAGATATACAATTATTTGTCCCACGTCTTCCCAACTGAAAGAGGCGGCATCAAGAAGAGCGCTGACATTTTCCCACATCCTGAGAGTCTGTTTACGAATGTCTCCCGGCGCCACTATCTGCCCCTTGTTGTCGATGCTCGCCGTTCCCGATATGAAAAGGTGCCTCCGGTCGTCGTAATCAATACTTGTGGCTCTTTCAAACGCGACTCCATATTCATATGTCGGATTGAGATGATCCGGGGCGTTCACCTGTCTCATCTTTCCCTCTTTCAGACCGAGTACTGAATATGTATCCAACGCCACAGCGGCGGTACGGTCATACTGTCCGCCTCCGATCCCGGTGCTGGCTATAAATCTTGAGTGAGGTGTAAGCCCGAGCGCTCCAAACGCCTGGTTGCGCCCTTTTACCACCTCGGCATAGTCTACATCAACGTTTTGAACGAATATCCACGTCCTCACACAGCTTTCAAGAAGGCTTCCTCCTCTCTGCGCAAGAGCCTCGTGAGTGGAAGTCAGCATGAAAAGCATCGCATGGTAGGGATCCATGCCCGGACGCATACATCCTCCTTCGAACACGTGGGTGTGTCCGAACGCCTGTACCGTATATCTGCCGTCGGCATCCCCGTCTACAGTCGCATCTTCAATCATCCAGACCCAGAGAGCCGCCTTGGTGAGATTCAATGGAGGCTGTTCTACAATAGATGTGGCACATTCCTTGTCGTCAGGCAGCAGTGGCTGCTGGTTGACAGAGTCGCTGAGAAACCAGCGACGGAATACAGGACGCATTCCGGGTCCGAGAGCCGCCTTTGCATTTTCATACTGAGAGGATATTTCCTCTATCTGGCTTTCAAATGTCAGAACGTGGTCGTCAATTGTGATTATGATGTGTGCTTCGCGTTTACCTCCCGAAGCTTTTAGAACTTTTGTCGTGATCATTTCAAACTTGAATTAATCCGGTTATCGATAAATTTGTTATTCACCCGGTCTCGGATGTCTGAATGCGGTTCAGATTGTTCCTGAACCGATTAATTTTTCCCTGCCATAGTCGCAGCCACATCGCGTGGACTGAAAGACACCGGGACAGCACCAAGATCAGGGACATTGAAAGATTTTAGGTTGTCATCATAAAATGAAGGTGATTTCTGCGGAAGCAAAAATGGTTTTGATACCTTCCCATCAGGAGAAACATGGGCGAAATACGGTTTCCCATAAAGACCGTCGTCACGCTTGCTGGCAAAAACAAACCATCTTCCTGTAGCTGACCAACAGTGGTATGTGTCGCTCATCGGACTGTTGACAATCATAAGACTGTCGATTTCTCCGGTGGTGAGATCCACCATCTGCAGATCCGCCTCACGGTGCCATATCGGGAATGTGCCGAAATCAGATACGGTATACAGCAGCCGTCTCCCGTCAGGCGATACCCTCGGGTGGCTTACGCTCCTTTTCCCGGGCAGTCCCTTGACAATCGTGTCGGTGGATTGTCCGAATGTACCTTGTCTCGGATCAAAGGCAATACGGCACAGGCTGTAATGGATGCTGTCGATAACAGATGGCCGTATCGGTCCGTCCGCCACGCAATAATAGATGCTGTTTCCGTCTGCCGAGAAAGTCGGGAAAGTCTCCAGTCTGGAGGAATCAGCAAGAAGAGGAGAACGCAACACTGCATCGCGTTGCAAATCATAGACGAAAATATCCGATTTGGTGTCGAATACTTCCAGCCGTTTGTCAGGACGAGAATGAAATGCCGGGATGATGGCGTTAGTGGAGAATACCAGGAACTGTCCGGAAGGATCGAATTGTGCGTATACCGGACCCGACACCATGTCAGGAGTTTTGAAATCCAGAAGTCGCAGGTTGCCGTGGTCATTCAGTACCATTCCGCCTCCTTCTCCACGAACATATAAAAAAGAGAGATCACCGTCTCCCGGAGCGTGGGTGTGACAATTCATGCATCGGTTGCCTACCGCGTTGTAGTCGCATAGGATACGTTCAGAAAAGTCACTGATATTTCTTTCCACTATCCGGAGCCGGGAGAAAACTTCATAGTCCGGTTCGATCAGCCTGTACGTGAGGTAGGGGTCGATCATGTCGCCGGATACGGCAATATCAAAGGACTTATACTTCGTCCAATCGTCTCCGTGAAGGACGGTGACAGAGACGGTTATGTTTTTCCCTTGTGCTTTGTCTAAAAGATTTTTCCATTCCGTGAGGTCAAAAATAGCTTCATTTCCCTTCTTGTGAGACTTTATCTCAAATCCTTCTGTCGCCGCCGTCACATAAACAGCCTCACAGCTGTCGCGGAGAAGAAAATTGAGAGGTGCGATATTGCATGGCACTGTCACTCCGATATAATCCGGATATATATCGGGAAAGGCATCGGTTTCACTGACATCTTCCGGACCGGGTACACACGCTTCCAGAAGTGTCAGCAATATGATTAAAGGTAAATATTTGAAATACATATTTGTGTTCATTGTTTGTCGAAATAATACCAATAGGTGTCTTTGAACGCGGGATCGCCTCGGCGGTTGCTGTATCTATTGAACGCATCCACCGTCGGACCGGGAATGATATACCTGTCCCATTCCGATTCCGGTACGTCAGTCCCGGCGAGATAGATCATCAATGCTTCCTGATATAGCTTTTTGTATCTTGGAGAACCCTTCTGTATGCAATACGTGTCATAATCCATCTTGAAAGTGTCCATATCTTTCAACAGTAGATCAGTGCAAAGCAGATAATCGAGAGCGATAAGGTTTTTGTGATTGGATTCAAGGAGTTCCAGCAGAATATTCCGGCAGTTGTCACCAAGGCGTATATTGTCTTTATTGTTTGAGAGCGTGCGCCGGCGCGATATGTCCGCTTCAACGTCCGGAGGCATTTGTCCCGGGGTGTGTTTTTTGCTCCAGGCGGAGTAGGCGTGTGTCCGGTCAAGAATCCGAAGGTATTTCAAGGCTGCGAGAGTGTCGCCGCTGACAAGGTTTATTTCGGCAAGACGACAAATCATGCGCACATTGCGGTTGCGGGGAGAGAACACGTTTCTCATCATAGCCGCTCGTTCGGCATATGTCATGTCGCCGAGTTCGAAATAAAGGTCGTTCATCATATTGATGACCGGAAGGGGAGAGGTTTCTCCGATTGTTGTCAGTGTGCCGAGACTTTTTATCTTATACTTCAGCAGATTGTCTGGAAGAGAATCTTGTAATGCGCTCGACAGGTAATAATAAAATGCGGATATCTCGTTTGGAGATTCTGCGTCGAGAGCAAGTTGTCTGGTCAGGTCATAGTCTTTGTCATGAAATGCATCTGCGATGGCAAGACGTTCCTCGTACTCATAGTTCGGCAATGCCGGCTTCGCGATTCCGGGATAAAAAAGGGCTTTCGAGTACGGCAAAGCATAATATCCGGATAGAAAGGCGGGAGTGCCGGCAGCGAGAATTACTGCACACAATGCAGAGAACCAATGCCGGTCGCTCATGTATTTCCGGAGAATCCGTTTTATTGTAAATGCTGTTATCAGGAATGCTGAGATCAAAGCTCCGAATCCGAAAGCCCAATATGCCGCGACCACAAAAACAGGAGTTAAATCAAGTCTGCGACATTTACCAAAAGATACCCTGTGTTGAAGCAACCCTAAAGCCAATCCTCCAGCCACGCAGAAATAAAACGGCAGGGTGGTGGCGGCATCCATGGAGCAGGCGATCAGCAATATCGCGAAGAGGACAGTCAATATGTATGAGGATATACCGGGTAGGATACGGCGGACACCTATGGCGAAGCATACCGTACAAAAGGCGATCGCGAGAGTAAGGATTACCGCTCCCGCCACCGGATTGTGGTAATATTGGGTCAGCCAGTCTCCGGCAAGACATCCGAGCCATGCCGGTTTGTCGAAATAGGTCGCCACCCAGTGTGGAGTGTTAAGAAAAATCTGATTCTGCTCTTGCCATAAAAGATGAGAAGGATAAGCTGTAGCGTAGAATGCCGCGAGGATTACACAGCCTGCCAGACAAATTCCAGATATTATTATATCTTTGGGTTTAAGCATATTTTGTTATTTTTTTACCGAAACATCGAGTGTCTTGCCGGATTTTACCATAGAGCGGACTTCCGGCATGTCAAGATCGATTTTTTCAGTGATGAAATCCGGAGCATTGAAAGAATGTAAAGCCTCGTCATAATATAGGCGTGGATTTTTTTGAGGGAGCAGGAACGGTTTTGTTGCTTTTCCGTCAGGTCCGATACACGAGAAATAAAGATTCCCATACATGCCGTCGAGACGTTTGCTGTTGAAAAGAAACCATCCTCCTCCTGTGCTCCAGTTGTGATAAGCGTCGCTGCAGTCGCTGTTTACCTCGGCAATATTCCGTGATTCACCAGTCGACAGATCCATGATCCATAGGTCGGCGTCGGAGTGATGTATGGGGGATGTGCCGTAATCAGTGATGTTATACATCAGATACTTGCCGTCGTATGAGGGTCTCGGCAGGCTGGCGCTTTTCCCGAGATCCCCTGCGCAAACAAGAGTGTCGATCCGGGAGCCGAATGTCTCGGATTTTACGTCAAAATCAATGCTGCATAGACTGTATTTCAACCTGTCGTATCCTCCGGGCATAGTCACGGAATCCGCCAGACAGAAATAAATTTTCTTTCCGTCGGGAGAGAAAGCGGGAGTTGTCTCGCAGCGTGGCGTCGCTACAACAGGCGAAGTTATGATCCGGTTTGTTTCCGTGTCAAGTACAATTATGTCAGAGACCACGTCCCATGGTTCGATGTTATGCTCTTTGTCGAGATAGAAATTCTGGACAATCTTGTTTACGGAGAAAGCGATATACCTGCCGTCCGGATGCCAGTACCCATATGTCGCGTTTCCTGCGGTCTCCGGTGCCTTGGTGTTCAGGTATACGAGATTCTTGCCGTTGTTGAGGATAGTTCCACCGTTTTTGCCCCTGACGTGTATGGAGAATTGATCATTTCTTCCCCTGTTCGAGTAATGGCAGTTAAGGCATTTCCCTTCGACGGCTGTCTCTTCAAGAACGGGAATCTCCTCGAAAGAAGAGATGTCGCGCTGATATATTCCTGTCTTGCTGAATGTCTGGTATCCAGGGGCTATCTTGCGGTAGACCACGCCGTAATCGTCAAGAGGAATATCGCTTACATGTATGACAAACGGCGCATAGCGTGACCATTTTCCGTCGCGGTCCTTGACACTTACATCAAAAGAAAGATCAGCGCCGATATTTTGAGTCGTGAGATCATGCCATTTTTTCTCATCGAAATCAGCATATCTTCCCGAAGTTTCCAGTTCGCCACCTTTCTCTCCGGTGACTTTCACATAAATATGTTCCGCGTTATCGTTTATGATATTAAAATTCATCGGGGCTATGCGGGAAGGAATGGTCACATCTGCATAATCAGGAAAAATATCCGGTTTTTCTGTAGATGGAGACAT
The DNA here is from genome assembly GCA_947174235.1 of uncultured Porphyromonadaceae bacterium. Taxonomy (GTDB): domain Bacteria; phylum Bacteroidota; class Bacteroidia; order Bacteroidales; family Muribaculaceae; genus Lepagella. Next base: position 16,965 of record CAMWID010000018.1, read on the forward strand.
CTGAGGCGGTTTCCCGTGGCTGCAAGCCGCAAGGATAGCACAGATGAAAATGTAGATATATGGTTTCATAAAATTATTCATGAGTATGTTGATATTCATTGGCAACTTCCGTCTGCTGACGTGTAAGGGATGTGTTAAGGAAATATATTCCATATGATCCAGGTGCGACGTTCTGCCATGAAGCGGGATTGTCTTTGTTTTTCATCACGGCTTGAGCCAAGGCTGCGGTCTGCTGTTTGACCTCATCCTTCAAATGGAATGGCAATCCTTCAAATGTAGGATGGTTGAAAGTCCAGTACATAGCTATGGCTTCCTGGACATGACGGGGAATAGGAAGTCCGGCATATGGATTGGACGGTGATCCATATGCTCCGGCGAGAGTGGCAATGTTTCCGTTCAGCATAGATGCGGCACAGAAATATTGCCAGGCAAGAGTATTTTCTCCTCCGCTGTCAATGGCGAGGATAGCCAATATTTTGTCAATCTGCGAGTGATCATAAAACGCCTCTTCCCTGAAGGCGTTGCGGCGCATCTTTCCATAAGCCGGATGCTTCTCCACCGCATTGTCGTTCCATAGAAGAGTTTCCGCCTTGCGCGCCCAGTCAGCATAAAAGAGGCTGTTTCGCAGGAAGCCGAGGTATTTTGCCGCTACCTTGTAATTGCCGTTGATTATCATGCATTCAGCCATTCTTTTCATAAGTCTGCCGCTTTTGCGGTCGTTCATAATGGATTCCTGAAGGTCAAATGTTTTGGAGAACGCTATATTTGTAAGACCAAGATGAAAAAGTGCTTCGGCAGAAATAAGCTGGGAAGTGTTGTCAAGGCGGTTTTTTCCGATGAGTCCTTCAATGCCGTTTTGGCTGTAGCGGAACATGGTCTCCGGCAGTTGCCCTGTCATTCCCAGGGCGAGGTTTACCGCCTGTAGAGAAAAAACATCGGAAGGATTTTCATTTTGAGCTTTCTCTATGATGTCGGTCCATTTGCGTTGCCTTACAAGGGAATCATAAGACAGGATATCGCTTTTCGTTTTGTCGAACGATGCCGGCACATAGATCATGGCGAAAGCAGCGGTTGCAATAGCTGAAAAATATGTGGCGGTGCGCCCGGCGCGAATCTTAGGAAGTGTGACAATCGGGAAAAACGCAATGAGAGCTGCAATGACTGACAGAATGCCGGGGTGAATCTCGGGGACTCTGTAATAGTTGATACCCAACAGCATGGAACTTAACGGATATTGCTCAAAAAATATGGAGTGCAAAGCCCATATAAAAGCGAATGCTACAGGAACCCCTATCGCTATGGCTTTCGGGCGGCGGCAAACTATTCCGGCGGCGATCACAAAAGTTATAGCCATAGGTCCGGCAAGCCAATAAAGCGCGGCAAAACCTATGATAAGCGAAATCGTACAGACAAGAGAGGAAATACCCTTGAATAGAGAGCAAATATATATGAAAAGGGAAGACAGAATCATTGCCACGGCATACGAAAGAAGGATGTTTTCGTCAGACATCGCCCCGAGATAAATCAAAGATGGAAGCGCCGAGAGGATAAAAGCTGAACCAGAAAGGTTGCCGCGACGGCATGCCATGCCTAAAAACAGCTGTGACAAAGAGAGAACCAGAGCCGCCATCATCGCGCCATAGACAGGAACGTAGAAAAACTGCACCACAAATTCCGAAATATAATCAGCCATACCACCGGGAACCGAGATTGTATGTAGAAAATAGCTTCCGGTAAAAAGGAAAAGCTGGTTCCGCTCATGATAAAGCAGATATTGCGGACATTGTAGCCATAAAAATAGCCATATCGCTAAGAATATAACTATTGTATAAGCGCATAAAATTATGTTTTTGCGTGTCATTATTTCTAAGGTTTAACTTTAGTCGGAATCCGTTCGTCAGAAAGGATAGCGCCAACAGCTTCGCGACTGTCGAGATCGACTTTGGTTTTTGTGAAGTCGGGAGTGTTGAAAGAATAGAGTGACTGTATGTAATAATCTTTTGGATTCTTCTGGGGAAGAAGGAAAGGTTTTGAGAATACGCCGTTGTCATCTATCCCTGTGATATAAAGGTGGGAGTATAGTCCGTCATGGCGACGGGATGTAAATACCACCCATCGACTGTTGTCACTCCAGTTGTGGAAACTGTCGGCGTCGCTGCTGTTGATTTCGTCTGTCGGGCGGGCTTCGCCGGTGTCCAGGTCGAGCAGCCATTGGTCGGACTCCTTATGCCAGATGCTGAAATATCCGTAATCACAGAGTGTGAACAGGATATATTTCCCGTCGTACGAGGGCCGCGGCCATGTCACGCTCTTGTCAATCGCAACGGCGTTGAAAAGGGTGTCGACTTTTTCTCCGAAGCGACCTGTGTTTTCATCAAAAGAAATGCGGCAGAGATTATATTTTTCATCTTTATGTTTCAGCGGATATTCCTGTTGATAGCAGGTTGTGAAATATAGCCATTTCCCGTCAGGAGAAAAGGAAGGAGTGTTTTCCGACCATGCCTTTGTGTTAAGCAGTGAGTCAAGAATAATCTCGTTTTTCTCAGTATCGTATACAAGTACATCGGAAGATATGTCGAAAACTTCCAGTCTCTTCCCTTTCGATATATGGAATCCCTGCCGGGTCTGGTTGGTAGAGAATGCGCAATATCGTCCCGAGGGGTGCCAGTATGGATATACCATCGATCCTCCGAGATCTTCGCTGGATGCTTTGAGCCATGTACACGCGCCGTTTTTCCGCACCATAGTCGCGCCGTGTTCACCTCTGACATGAAACACCAAGTCTTTTGGATCCGTCCGGTTGGAAGTGTGGCAGTTATAGCATTGACCGTCAGTCATAGTATTTTCAATGATAGGGAATTCGTCGAAATTGCCGAGATCTCTTTGATAAATACCCATCTTGCTGTATACCTCATAACCGGGAGCTATACGCCTGTAGGTAAGTCCCCACTGTTCAAGCGGCCAGGAACTTACATTGATGTTGAAATCATCATATTTTATCCATTCGCCGTCTGTCTTTGCGCAGACGGATACTGTGAGCCGTTTTCCTTTGTTAGCCTCCGTAAGTGCATGCCATTCGTCTATGTCAAATTCCGCATATTCCCCGTTGGAATGAATTTCATATCCGTTGTCACCTTTGACGGTTACGTCGACACGCTTTACATCAGCATTATCGCTTATTACGGCAAAATTAAGAGGAGCGATTCCCGCCGGTATGGTCACATCGGTATAGTCAGGAAAGATGGGAGGTAAAGATGCCACTCTTTCTACATTATCCGGTTTGCTTCCGCAACCAAGAAGAGTAAGAGTGATTAATACGGAAAGTATTTTGTATTTTGTCATTTGGTATTCGGTTGATGGTTTTTGTTTTTACCGGGGACAGTCACTGTGTGACTGTCACACGACAAAAGAATAGGGGCTTTTGTCGCGGCTCATTCTTGAGACAGTAGGTAGTGGAAAAGTGTGCGGCGGTAAGGCTCCAGAAGTGATGGATTTTTACTTGTCCATGCCTGGGCGAAGTTGCGCAGAGACTGTTCCACTGCCTGAGGAACTATATTCTTAGGTATCGGCTGACCGTTTTTCATGGAGATAAAAGCCAGTGCCTGTTGTGCAAGCAGAGGGTTGTAGCTTGGCTGGGTTTCGGCGACGACCCCCATATATTGTGCGAACTTATTGAGATCGCGCTGAAGCAACGGATAAAGAATCAGATATTGTTTCGCCAGATTATTTCCGGAATCTTTCAAGTAGAGCTGACCTAATGTCTTGTCAAGTTCCCCCTCGCTGAAAAGATAATCTTCATCTATCATTTTTTTTCTCATGGATCCGTATAACGGATGTTTATCGACAGCCTCTGGGTTGTTGAGCAGGTCAAGATTTCTTTGTGCCCACTTTTTATAGAAAATAGTGTTTTCAAGTATCGCCAGATATTTCTTCGCTAAAGAGTATTCCCCCCGGATAATGGCTGTTTCCGCAAGACGTTTTATCGCCCTGCCGCTCTTGTTGTAATTCGGGATAGCCTCCATCCCTTCGAAATAGAACCGCTGGGCACTGTTGATCATGCCGAGTTGAAAAAATATCTCACCTGTGGTCCAAGAGGATAATGTCTCTTTTACGAATGGTGGAATCAGCCCTTCTGCACCGTGTTGACGGTAATCAAACGCCCTGCAGTCGAGTTGTCCGGTCATACCTGCCGCGAGATTGGTGGCACTGACGCTGAGAGGGAGATCCGGATCGTGTTTATCTGAATAATCGAGAATGCCTTTCCAGTTATTTGCCCTGACCATGTAGTCATAGTCAATCAGACGGTAAGTGGTCCGGTCATAAGATTTCGGATAAAAAAATATTACGGCTAAGATTTCCACTGCGGCAAGTGTCGGCGCAATGGCTTTCTGTGGCATACGTGCAAATACTGCCGCCAAAACAGGGACAACGACGCACAGAGCCGCGACAATGATCTGTCCGGTATACACCATGTCAGGAATCATCATATATCCTATCCCGGTCAGTTGGTAACCAATCGGGTATGTAAGAATGCATGACCATGCATAGATGTTGGCAGCGAGACATCCCACTGCTACGGTTGCGTATATTGCTTTGTATAAAAACGAAGCCTCTCTGTCTGTATAGATATATGCGGTGGTTGTTAAAGTGAAGATTACAGAGGCGGGACCTGCCAGCCAATAAAGAAGAGAGGTGCCGGCGATCATCAATAGATATGTAATCGCACACCGGGTTGTTTTATTGCAGATTGGCTGATATTTCCCCGCTGCATTCCTACGGTTGAAATCAGCAATTGTGAAAAGATATGTTCCGGCGGCAGAGACAATTATTGCAATCATGAAAGTCAAAGTCACATCCGGATTCCCAAAAAATAAAAACATGGAAAAGAACGGGAGCAAGGAAAGAGAAAGGTTGGTGAATCTGGGAATTGATGGTGCGAATTTTCTGTTGACAAGATAGCATATCAGCAGAAACAGCGTCATTAATCCGCACATTACTGCCGCGCCGATACGGAAATCGTTGAAAAATTGTGTAAGAAACTCGCCTATATATGTCGCCGGACCTCCCGGGCGTCCGGCAAGGCTGTTGAAATATGTGTCTGTTGTCTGGAACAATTGCAGTTGCTCTCTGTAGCTGAGGGCTGCGCGATAGGGAACTGCCCAGAAATAATAGATGAAAACAGCGATAGCTGAAAAGATTCCTGCAAGGATATATTTTGATGAAGACGAAGCCTTGGCTCCGTATCCATTCCGGATTTCTTTTGCCATGATGTCAGATTGGAATATTTTTAACAAAGATACAGAAAATCGGCAAAATATGCAATAGGCAAACAAAAGGAAATTTCCAAAAAAATGTCAGTATTCCGGGTGGAATCCTGACATTTTCAATCGGGGTCTCCGTGAGTTTTCTCAGTCCGGATCTCCGTATCTCTGCTGAAGGACATCATAGGCGGTGCCGGATCCGAGTCCTCTCATGAGATCGTGAATTTCGCTTATGTAATGTTCGTTGAAAATTTTAAGCGAGTCGGAGAGTGATTTGGCATAGACAGTGTCACCTTGTGCCTGGAGATATTTGATATATTGAGACTGATTCCAATGTACGCGGTCACGGTTTCCTTTCAGCTCTTTCCATTTCTGGAGTGCATCGTTCTGTGGTGTGCCTCCGGCAGAAGATATGCTGTCGATAACCACGGAAATCACTCCCGGTTCAATTACCACAAGCAGATCCTGAGTGCCGTAACGTACTTTTTTGTCGACAGTCACACGGGCAAGAAATTCCCCTTTGTGACCACGGAATTCAAATTTGCCGTCTTTAATTTCCGTGGAATCCACTCCTATGCTGTCTTCATATTCGGGAGTACCGTAAGGAACTATAAAAACTCTATGACCGTTGAGTCGCGAAAGGGAAGTTGTCCCTTTTACGATATATTCGTCATTATTGTCGGTGCAACATGTCACACCGGCACCGAGCATTGCGAGCAACAGATATAAAAGTTTTCTCATTGAGTCAGATTTTTTATAAAACAAGAACGGTAAAAAAAGGATGCGCATTGTGTGATGCGCATCCTTAAATAAAGTCCGCTCAGAGATTACTTGCCGAATGACCACCAAGTACATTCGCTCCAGGCATCACCCGATGTAGAATAAAGAAGCACCATCGCGTCCGAACCAAGATAGCCGATGTCGAATACAGTGGGCTGGAATCCACCTGTATTGATGGCGAAAGGCCACAGGATCAGACCTTCAGAAGTGTTGAGGGTTCCGATTCTGAATTTTTCGGCATCCGGGGTCATGTCGAGAGAGAATGAACCCTGACGGATCTGTTCGCCGTCCTTGCCGAATACAGTGATTGAAGCCTCGTCTTCATTGAAGACCATCTTCGCGGTGGAATATTCCTCACCTTCCACATAAGCTGGACCTGCATGATTCATCTGTTCATCGAATTTGGAAGGGCAATCGCCGTCGTTGACACCGCATCCCCACCAAGCTCCATTGATGGCGCCTGTGCCGTCCTGTGAACCTGCGCAATAACCTCCGTTGCCCCATACGGCTCCTCCGTTGACCTGGGTAGGTTTCCAGTGCCAGTCATGAGATGCGAGTACTCCTGAAGGATCGTCGTCGCTCATGAAAGACCACCACGTACATTCGCTCCAGGCATCACCTGATACAGAGTAGAGGAGCACCATACGTGATACGTCAAGATAGCCTATATTGAATGTTGTAGGCTGCATGCCATCTGTATTGATAGCGAACGGCCAGAGGATCGCTCCTTCCGAGGTCTCAAGAGTACCCCTTGAGAAAGTGTCGGCATTTGTGATCTCGTTGTTGTTGTAATTCTTGATCGCAAACGAACCTTCGTTGATCTTTTCTCCGGTGTTGCTGTAGGCTGTCAAAGAACCGTCTTCATTAAATTCCATGTATGACAACGCATAGCATTCCCCTTTGATCTCATCATATCTGCCTCCGGCGTGTTTTGTCTGGGTGCTGAACGTTTCAGCGCAATCACCGTCATCAACGCCGCAGCCCCACCAAGCACCGTTGATGGTCAGGCTGCCGTCCTGTTCGCCTGCGCAGTATCCGCCGTTGCCCCAGACAGCACCTCCGTTGACTTCTGTCGGCAACCATTTCCATTTTTTTCTACCGCTGTTGGATACGAGAATCTTGGCGGCGGGATCAAGAGCCTGTGCAACCTCAAGAGTGAACTGCTTCTGTGCAACCACCTCTGTTCCGTCTTCATTGAGGTAGGAGAAATAGAGGGTCTGCAGCGGGTCGCTGCCACGGGAAGGCATGTAGTAGATCATGCCGCCGGCGCGGCCATATGACAGGGTTTTCTTCTCCCCGTTCTTTTCGTAGTATACATTTACAGCCGATACGCCGGGGATATTGAACTGAATATAGTTGCCGGTTTCGGAAGGAACATAAGAGACTTTGCCGTCATCGCCGGTAACTGCATTGAACTGAGCGAAAGTGGCTCCGTTCAAAAGAGATTCCGCAGTCATAGTGTTTGATACGAAATCGCCTTCAGCCATCTGCGGGTCGCAAGAGGTGAACAATACACCTGCAACGCCCAATATCAAAAGTGTTTTTTTCATTTCAGATTTTGTTTAATGGATTAGTAAACAGGTGTGCTTGCCATATTCCAATCGCTTGCATCGGTTCCCCATCCGGCGTTCTGCTTCAGTACCTCGGGATTGTTTACGATGTTGATCTGACCGGGAGGTATTGGAAGGAATCCGTTGGTCACGGCATAACGCTGCGCCCATGAAGAGGATGCGTGATGCATTGTAGTCCAGCGACCTGTATAGTTTACAGCTGAACCGTTCTGTTTCTCAAGAGCCAAAGCGGCTTCGCAGGTTGTCCCGCCATCTATGCCAGACCAGCGGCGCAGGTCGTTGAAGCGGATTCCCTCGCCGTAGAGTTCCCAGCGGCGTTCGTTCTTTATATTTGTCCACGAATAGCTTGTCTGGGCTACGCCGGCACGAGCCTGAACCCGGTTCATCATTGTAGGATCGCCGGTGAGCTCGGTGTGCATGAGCATTACGTCGGCAAGACGGAGCAGGATAATGTCGTTGAAATGGTCACCCTGGAACGAGTTGCCGTTAGTATTTGCCACAGTAGAGTTCTGGACACGGAACACACCCCACCATGTGTAGGCATCGGCATGGTCTGACCAGCTTGACTGGCTGCAAGTTATTGAAATCCATTTCTTGTTGTATTTCCCGGTTTCCTCAGAGCAGGAAGTAGTGTATGCGAATTGCTGTAGTTCTGTGTCGCAGTCAAGCACGGTGGCCTTTTTGCGTGGATCGCTTGCCGGCCATTCGTTTACGGAGTTCATATTGAATACGCCTTGTCCCCATCCCTGTCCGAATGGAAGAGTCTCGGGACCGCCGTTCTCCTTGCCTTCTTCATTGGCATCGCAACGGAGACCGTTGTAGAGGGCTGTCATGTTGGTGAAACCCATCGCCACGGTACCGTTCCAGGTAGCGATATTTGAGAACTGAACCTGGAAGAGCTGCTCTTTGTTGCCGTTGCCCGCCCAATATTTTTTTGCATCAGCAAGATCCTTCACATATTCATAATCCGGGGCTGTCAGTTCGTTTGTATATTGCCAGAGCTGACGGAAGTCTGGGATAAGTTCAGATCCTGAATTGTTGATGCAGTCTTCAAGGTAAGATACTACCTGAGCTTTCGAGAGGGGACCGTTCACACCCTCCTGTTCGGGAAGTTCGACATCTGGAAGCGAAGCGGATGCGAGTTCGCCGGCTTTGTTGTAGAATCCCTGATAGAACATGTAAGCACGTGCGAGGTATCCTTCAGCCGCGCCTTTCATCGCATGTCCGTCGCCCCATGTGGTCGCTCCGTTTGTCATAAGATTGGAGGCGGATACGAAATCGGCGAGGATGTGAGGATAGATCACGTCCTTGGCGCTTTGCTGCGGACAGGGATCGGGAGCGGCTGCAGCCCAGTAAGCCGGGATATCACCCCAGAACTGTGTGCCCCAAAGGTAGAACAGACCGCGCATGAAATATGCTTCGCCGAGAAGCTGGTTGCGTGTGGTCTCATTGCCCGACCAGTCGAACGCGTCAACCGAATAGATAATCGCGTTAGCGCGTGCGATACCCACATAAGTGTTGTGCCATGCCGCGCTGTAGAGCTCGTCCTTGTTGGTCATGAGGTGACCGATAGCGTGTGCCTCGATGTCACCTGTTCCGCCGCCGCCGTTGGCATCGTCAGACATTATGTCCCAGACCAGCCATGGAGTCTGCAACGGGTCATTGGCATATTGGTTCATCACTCCGTAGAGTGCGGCAAGTTCCTTGTTGAGATCTTCAGGTGCCGCAGGGTAGTTGCCGGTATTTGCCTCATTATAGTTGTTCGTGTCAAGGAAATCCTCACACGAAGTGAGAGAGAGCATCCCGACAGCGGCTAAAGTGATCAAAAGATTTTTTTTCATATTTATATTGTATTCTCTTGATATTAATGGTTAGAATTTTACGGTCACACCCACCACGAAAGTGCGTGCAGACGGGTAAAGACCTGTATCGATACCACGTATCCAGTTTGTGTCAGTACCGCCGTTTGAACCGATTTCAGGATCCACACCGGTGTATTTTGTTATAGTGCATAGATTCTGAAGCTGTGCATAGAGGCGGAGCTGCTGGAACGGAGTCTTGAACTGGCTTGCAAAGTCGTAGCCTACAGTTATGTTCTGCAATTTGAAGTAGTCAGCGTTCTGCATATAATATGTAGATACCCACTGGTTGTTCTCGCTACCTACCACAAGGCGGGGCACAGTGTTGCTTGTGCCGGCGCCATGCCAGCGGTCAAGAATGTCGACAGTATAGTTGGAATACTGGTTTGCGAGGAGTGCTGTGCGGTAGCACTGCATTGCCTGCATTCCGAACGCTCCGGAACCTGCCATGCTGAAATCAAAACCTTTATAGTTGAATCCGAGGTTGATACCGAGAGTCCAGTCGGGGTTTGGATCGCCTATCTCATGGCGGTCGCCGTCAAGAGTGATGACTCCGTCATTGTTGTAGTCATCCCATATGAAGTCGCCGGGTTGTGCTGTCGAAAGCACTGCCTGTCCTGCGGCGCGTGCAGCCTCGATCTGTTCCTGAGTCTGCCAGATGCCGCTGTGGCTCATACCGCTGAAGTATCCGATCGGGTGTCCGACTTCAACCAAAGACACATATGAAGAATTCTGGAACAGGCTGTTGCTGAGGTTATCACCGATTTTGCCTGAAGATGTGGCAAGACGGGTTACCCTGTTTCTGTTGTATGCGGCGTTAACGTTGACATGATAAAGGAATTCGCCGCCTATGTTGTCATTCCATGAGAGGGCAAGTTCGACACCTCTGTTCTCTACGTCACCACCGTTGATCATAGCAGCTTCCTCATATCCGAGCACGTCGTTGAGAGGAGCCTGCACGAGCCAGTCTTTGGTCTTCTTGATATACCAGTCGAAAGTCACTGCAAGACGGCTCTGGAGGAATCGTGCATCGAAGCCAAGGTCCCACTGCTCTGAAGTTTCCCATGTGATGTTTTCATTGGGCACGTTCTTCGCATAAGCACCGGTCTGGTATACTCCGTTGACGGTGTTGAGCATGTCGCTTGAGAACTTGTATCCGTAGTCGGCGTAATCAGTGGGGGAGAAACCTATATTTGAAAGATAATAGAAGTTGTTGATCTGGCAGTTACCGTTCTGACCCCAGCTTGCGCGGATCTTGAAGAAGTCCATTACGCTATATGTGTTCTCCATAAACTTTTCGTTTGAAAGAACCCATCCCGCCGATACAGAAGGATAAGTGTGCCAACGGTGTCCGCGTGCGAAGTTGTTAGAACCGTCGCGACGTACAATGGCTGTCAACAGATACTTTTCATCAAAGTTGTAGTTGACACGACCGAAGAATGAAGCCATTCTGCCTTCGCGGGGATTGTCGTAACCGCTGTAGCCGGTCATGTTTGCCATGTTCGAAGGAATGGTGAAATCCCATCCGTTGAGCACGAGAGAGTTCAGGTTGTCGGGAGAGTCGCTGAAAGCCATTGACAGACCTGATGACCAGTTGGATTTTTCGATAGACTGACCGATCAGCACGTCGATGTTGTTTTTGCCGAAAGTCGGGAGCACATAAGAGATGGTGTTCTCGATCGACATGCTTGAGCTCTGGTATGCATTCTGACTCAGTCCGTAGTTTGCGCTTGCCGATGTGGAGCTTGCCGAATAGGGAGTGGAGGCGCTTCTATAGTTGCTTCCGCTGTAGCCGGTATTGATCTGTCCACGGTATTTGAGGTTTTTGATCGGCTCTACGATCCAATAGAATGTGGCTCCCACGCCGAAGTCGCGGCTGCGGTTCAAAGAGCTGTACATACCGTTGATGAATCCTTCATAAGGGTTGTTGAAGATCATCGAGCTCCATCCTGCACCGTCCTCACGGAAATTGGTCGGAGTGCCGTCTTCACGGAATGCCGGAACGAGAGGGGAGTTGGAGTATACTGGCTGCATTATATTCCAGTAGCCGCTACCTTCGGCGAGGTCATGGCTTGAGTGGTACCAGTAAGAAACATTTTCACCCAAGGTGATGATGCTGTGTTCATCATTTTTGAGAAGGATATGCTCAGAATTGATACGACCGCCATAACGTGAGTAGTCGGAAGCATTCTTGCCGCCAAGGATACCGTCCTGCTTACTGTAGTTTACCGAGATAGAGAACTTGCTGCGCTCGCTGCCGCCGGACAGAGTTACGGCATGGCTTTGCTGGAAGGCGTTCTTGTTGCGATATACGTCAAACCAGTCTTCTCCCTGCCAGCCGTTGTTGACTTTGTCGAGGATAGCCTGCGGAACGAGCGAACTCCAGTTTGTGGCAGTGCCATAGGTGTTGAAATTCATCTCGTTGATGACCTGCATGTATTGCTGAGCATTCAGAGTGCCGGGTTGGCGATAAGGGTTTGACCAGCCTACGAATCCGTCGTAAGTGATTGAAATCTTACCTTCCTTACCCTGCTTTGTTGTCACAAGGATGACACCGTTGGCGGCACGCGCGCCATAGATCGCGGCGGAGGCGGCGTCTTTCAAGACGTCAATGCTTTCTATGTCGTTGGGGTTGATTCCGTTCAGACCGTCATTGGCAGTGCCGGAAACGATACCGTCAATAACGAGGAGCGGAGAAGATTCACCGATAGTACCCATACCGCGGATATTAACCTTGAATCCTTTACCCGGCTGAGTGGAAGATTGAGTGATCTGCACGCCCGGAGCATTTGACTGCATAGCGGAGAGTGCGTTTGAGGTATTCATCTGAGCGATCTGGTCCCCGGCTACCTGGAAAGTCGCGCCGGTGACGAGTTTCTTTTTCTGTGTGCCATAGCCCACGACAACAAGTTCGTCCAGATTATTTTCGTTTTCCTGAAGCACGACGTTTATTTCAGGAGAGTTTCCGACCTTGATTTCAGAAGGGTCATAGCCGACATAACTGACGATCAGGACGTCGCCAGGTTTCGCGTTAAGTCTGTATTTACCATCGATGTCGGTAGCTGTGCCTGTCTGACTGCCTTTGATCATGACAGTCGCGCCAATCAGAGGCTCTCCGTTTACATCGGTGACTGTTCCGTGAATTTGGCTCTCAGTCTGTTGAGCCAGACTGATCTGAACAGGATCAGCAGCATACAGCTGAGGCGAACTGCAAGCAAGCACAGATAATCCTGCACAGGACAAGAGTACGGCTTTTTTCTTGTTAAGATTCATAGAAGTCTTATTTGGTTAACATTTAATGAAATAGTTTAAAACGGGTTATAAAGCAACGGCATATTGGGAAGGTTGTAAGCATTATATATTGTTTAAGTGGAATCAATGAAGTAAACAACTCGCAATGTCGTGAATCTTACCGATCTGTCCGAAGCTTAGTGTGTATGTCAAAGGAACTGTCTCACGGCTTATCCTGTAGGGTATTTTTTTAGGGATGTAACCGGTTACATTTCTGTATTCATCTTAGTAATGGTGGAAAATGTCATTCCACAACCTGTCTGAATGAACTGAATGTAATAGTTTACACCAAAGTTATTACCATTAAGATAGCACCATAATACCAATTGCAATGCATATTGTCATTATATCAGACACTATCCTCCTTTCGGAAAACTGCCAGAAAGGGGACACCGCCATGCTGAATCAGGCGGGGTTTGTAATGGTCTATTAGATTTTTTTCCATTGGTTACAGGTTTAACAGGTAAATATTATTGGTTAAGTTTAAGTTTTGTTGTAGATATTCGGATTGTCCGGTTGTGCCGGATGTTTAAGTTGTCAATCCACGGTGCAAAATTAGTCACAACGAGCCAAACACACGTGCGTGAAAAGCATGCTTTTGGGGTGTGAAATCGTTTGAGCAGGGTTAAAAATGTTAACAAATATGTAGTTAAATGTTATTAATTTTAAGTTTAAATATGTGAATAATAGGGGTGTAAGTCTTAAAGTTGGGAAAAATTATGGTGTAAATCAGTTGGAATTTAGAAAATCATTAGTTTATTTTGCATTTGGAAACATAAAGGGGCGGTTGCTCTATTTTTTTGTTGATGCCATGGGAGAAACTGATTTAGTTCAGAATAGTTTTTCATACGGAATTGACATTTGTGACAGACCCTGAAAACTGATATAATTTTAACTGATAATAATCAAATAATACAGTGGTAAGCCAATTGAAGTTAAAGTTGCCGACATTGAGGATTCTGACGCAAGTTCATTGCCTCAGAATCAGCGACCGGCTGAGTTGACAAATTTTGGATACCTGACCAAGATCTTATGCCGTTGAAGCTGTTTTCTCTGATACTCTTTATAATGTCATTGCCGTTGCAGGTGTTTTCCGTGACGGTGCCACATCTGTCGTTGCACCACATGGAAGCGGCTTCCGGCACATACAATAACCTTATAACGTCTTTGCACAAGCACAGCAATGGAATGCTTTGGATAGGCACTTCTTCAGGTCTGAACCGATATGACGGTTACAGCGTGCAACAGGTGACGGCGGGATTGAATGACACGATTTCAGTCCTTAACGATTATATTCTCAATATTTATGAAGATGGGGGAGGGAAAATGTGGATCCAGACCCAGTTGGGTTACGGAATCTATGATCCGGAGACAGATTTTTTGATAACTGATGTTCCTGAATACTTAGGAAAAGAAGGTATTGACGGTTTTGTCACCGCCATATGTTCCGATCATAAAGGAGATGTGTGGATTGCGGTTGAAAACAACGGAATCTACCGTATGAAGGGTGGCGAGGGTCAAGCCGAGAAAGTGGATTATGACGGGGAGGGAAAAACTTCAATAGCCAACATGACCATAGACGGCGATACCCTTATATGCGTGGATATGACCGGCAATCTGATATTTGTTGATACAGGGACATTGAAGGTGGCTTCGAGGGTTGACTCCGTTCCCGAAGTAAAATCCAACGGTAAACAAAATTATTATCTGACAGCGGACAAGTCCGGAAGGGTATGGATATATGCCACCCATCGTCTGATGGTCTATGACAGGGTGGAAAAAAAGTGGATGAATGACCGGTTGCCTATGGAAGGTAAGGATGGCATAGTCAAATCGATTTTCCAGGACCGCTCAGGGAGACTGTGGATTGCCAGGGATCATCACGGACTTGAGCTTATTGATTATGAAAACGGTGTTTTTAAATTCGTAAGTACCGATCCGTCGGAAGAGATCACCGAAAACACTACTGTCACTTGTTTTTTGGAAGATTCCCACGGCACAATATGGATAGGTACATATAAAAAAGGTCTCATGTCGTATAATGACAGTGTGACAAAATTTTCTCTTGAGAATTTCCCGGATGTCAACTGCGTAATCCCTGCCGGCGATGCGTGGATGTGGGTGGGTACAGACAGCTCCGGGTTATGGAAATGGAACACGATAACAGGAGAGAAGGTATCTTTTAAAGATCCGGCGGACGGAGTGTCGGTACCAGCTATCACAGCGCTTGCGGCAGATTCGGACGGGAGAGTGTATATAGGATCTTTTTCGAGAGGACTGCGTAGATATTACAATAATAAATTCGAGCGTATCATCACAGGGACAGCATTGGATAGCAATTACCTGTGGTCTCTTACGATGAGCGCTGACGGCAAACTTTGGGCAGGCACGCTCGGAGGAGGTGTCTTTTCATATGATCCCACCTCCGGAGAAGTCACTGAATTTAATGAATCTGACACCACACTTCCCTCAAATTATGTCATGAGCGGAATCACTTCAAGAGACGGCAAGCAATATTTCGGGACATCTTACGGAATTGCGATTGCTGATCCCGCGACCGGTAAGCTTATGAATTTTAAAGAAGTGTTTCCGGAATTTGATACGGACGGGTGGAAAGTGACACAACTTTATGAAGATTCAAGAGGATTGCTGTGGGTAGGAACGGCAAGCGGTCTGAAGGTTATCGACAGGACTCATGGGAAAATCATAAAAGTGGATCTCGGAGACCAGCAGAACAATAAATACGTGCTTGGAATAATTCAGGACAACGGAGGAGCCATGTGGGTGAGTGTGGGCACTGAGCTGATTAATCTGCGTGTCGTGTATAATGAAAAAAGTGGTGAGCTGTCTGTCATCACACATCATTATGACAATCGCGATGGTTTGATGGATTGCGATTTCAATCAGAGATCGTTTGCCAAACTTCCGTCAGGGGAACTTGTTGTGGGAGGCTTTTACGGTCTGAACCGGTTTTCGCCGTCAGATATCAAATTCAACACTGTACGCCCCAAGGTGCTTTTCACGGATCTATATATGGGAGGCAGCCGGATCCGTCCGGGTCAGGAAATGGATGGAAGAGTTGTTCTGCGAGAGGGTCTCAATCAAGGAGGAACGGTGGAGTTCTCGCACAATCCGAAGGATTTTTCGATCTATTTTTCAACAGACAATTATGTCTTGCCGGAGAAAACGACGTATGAGTATAAATTAGTGGGATATAACGATGAATGGATGATGTGTCCTCCGGGCGTAAACAGGGTGACATATACGAATCTGTCGCCGGGCAAGTATACATTGCTTGTAAGGGCGATCAACGGCGACGGATATGAAAGTGAGGATCCAGCCGAATTGAAGATCAGGGTCTATCCCCCGTTATGGGCGTCCCCCTGGGCTTTCGTGATCTATTGCGTATTGGCGATTGTGGGGATCTGGGCTATAATAAAGATTGTCAGCAAACAGGAACGCAAGCGTTTTGAACGGAGGCGTCATGAGGATGCAGTCAGAAAACAGGAGGAAATCAATCAGCTGAAATTTAAATTCTTCACTAATGTGAGTCATGATTTACGCACTCCGCTTACGTTGATAGTCTCACCGCTTGAAGAGATGATAAAAGAGACTACCGACGAAAGGCAGAGCAAGCGGCTCACGCTGATGCGATCCAACGCCATGCGTCTTTTGGCGCTTGTCAACCAGCTTCTTGATTTTAGAAAGAATGAGGTAGCCGGTCTTCAATTGTCGCCTACAGAGGGAGATGTCGTGGCATTCAGCAAAAACGTGTGCAATTCTTTTGTCAATCTTTCCGAACGCAAGAATATCAATCTTACGTTTTACTCAGACCGGGAGAATATTTACATGATGTTTGATCAGGACAAACTTGAGAAGATACTTATGAATCTCCTTGGCAACGCATTCAAGTTCACTCCTGCCGGCGGAAGGGTGGATGTCTCGCTTGAGCAGGTGGGGGAAGATAATCCTATGCTCCGGATCAAGATAGCTGACACCGGTATAGGCATCAAAGACAAAGATAAAGAACATATATTTGAAAGGTTCTATCAGGTGGATGACAATGGAGAGTCACATCCCAACATGGGTAGCGGCATAGGGCTGAGTATGGTCAGTGAGTATGTCAAACTTCATGATGGAGTCGTGCGTGTCACCGACAATGTGGATTGCGGGAGCGTGTTTATCATAGACATTCCCGTCAGGCATGCTGAACGAACCAAGGAACATAGTGCGGATGTCGAGTCCCAAGAAAAAGAACGCAATGATATTGATTCACGCGATTCGGAGAATGAGGAAAGGGACGACATACAGAGGGAGCCGGGTTCTGCCAAACGTCCCGTGGTGCTTGTTGTGGACGACAATCACGACATGACGGAAATGCTGAGGTTTGAACTTGAAAATGACTTTGATATTATCACGGCATCCGATGGCAACGAGGCTTTGAAGATAGTGGAAAACGTGACTCCTTCAATAATTCTTACGGATCTCATGATGCCGGGTATGGATGGTATCGAACTGTGCCGCAGGCTGAAGGCAGATAAGTCGACTGTCTCGATTCCTGTAATAATACTGACGGCAAAACATGATCTGGGAGTAAAACTTGAAGGATTGACACTCGGTGCGGATGACTATATAACGAAACCATTCAATATAGATGTGCTTAAACTCAGGATCAAACGTCTTGTGGAACTTACGGCAAAAGGAGCCAAACGCAGTCTGATAGATCCGGAGCCGGAATCCATCAAGATCACGCCGCTTGACGAGCAGCTTATAGAAAAGGCGGTGAAATATGTGTCGGATCATCTTGACAGTTCTGAACTTTCGGTAGAAGAATTGAGCGAGAGTCTTGGTATGAGCAGGGTCAGACTTTATAAGAAAGTGAAGCAGATCACAGGCAAGACGCCAATAGAGTTCATCCGCGTGATACGCCTCAAGCGGGCGGCTCAGCTCTTGCGTGAAAGCCAGCTCAACGTCTCGGAAATAGCTTATCGAACAGGGTTCAACAGTCCTAAGGTTTTCAGTAAGTATTTTAAGGAAGAATTTGGTATTCTGCCGTCTGTATACCAAAGTCAGGAGGGCTCTGAAACAAATTATACCGTCTAAATTAACAATTCATCCCCCTCGTATAGAATAATCGCGCCCTTTCCGACACGTATCGGGGAGTATGGTAAGGCAGACAATATGTAATTTTGTAAAGTGAGTCAAAACCGGCTCAGGAGCCATCAATCGGCATGTATTTATACAGCCTTACGGTGTCTCTCCGGAAGTTCAAACAGCATATTTAAGTTAACCCTTACCTATATTTATGAAATTATTCTATTTTACATGCGGTCTGTTGGCGACAACATTGCTTGCATCCTGCGGTTCCGGAAAATATACCAAGGAACAGACAGGTATTACGGTCAGCATCGGTCAACAGAATGACAACGACGTGCGCAAGGTGCGGCTACAGGTTTTTGGAGACAAGATCATAAGGGTCTCAGCCACTCCTGACAATAAATTTGCCGACGACGAGAGCCTTGTGGTGCTGAAGCCGGAACAAAAGGTGAAATTTGATGTTGAGGAGACAGACTCGACAGTCTCTGTGGTCACTTCTGCAGTTAAGGCGACGGTGACGCTTGCAACCGGCGATGTGAAATTTTATGATCATGCCGGCAAGCTGATCGTATCGGAGGCTGAGGGTGGAAGAGAATTTACTCCGATAGAAGTTGAGGGTACGAAAGGATATACAGTCCGTCAGGTGTTTGAATCATTGTCTGACGAGGAGGGTATCTATGGTCTCGGGCAGCACCAGAGCGACGAGTTCAATTATAAAGGTAAAAACGAGGAACTTTTTCAATACAACACCAAAGTGTCTGTTCCGTTTGTGGTGTCTACCGACAATTATGGAATCCTTTGGGACAGTTATTCCCTTTGCCGCTGGGGAAATCCCGATGGCTACAAACAGCTTGGAGGAGTCTTTACCCTATATGATAAAGATGGTAAGGAAGGGGCTTTGACGGGCACATATGTCCCTGCCTCAAAAGATGAGACTACACTCGTCCAGAGAGAGGATTCCATCTATTTCGAACATCTGATCAGGGGAGACCTCGCCCATGTGGTAAATCTGCCTCAGAATTTCAATTTCGCGGGAAGTCACGTGACATATGAAGGGGAGATAGAGGCATCGACAACCGGAGAATATAAATTCATATTATATTATTCCGGCTATCAGAAGGTGTTTGTCGACAACAAGGAAGTAGTTCCGGAGCGATGGCGTACGGCATGGAACCCCAACAGCTATAAATTTTCTGTGAATCTCGAGGCGGGCAAACGTGTGCCTCTGAAGATAGAGTGGGAACCAAACGGCTCCGTGGCATATTGCGGACTGAGGGTTTATGATCCGCGCGATCCTAAGGATCAGCTCAATATGAGCTGGTGGGGCGAAATGCAGGATCAGATCGACTATTATTTCGTTTATGGCGAAGATATGGACGATGTTATCTCCGGCTACCGTACCCTTACAGGGAAGGCTCCCATAATGCCGAAGTGGGCTATGGGCTATTGGCAGAGCCGCGAGAAATACAACACTCAGGAGGAGGTTCTTTCCACTCTCGCCGAATTCCGCAAGAGAGGAATCCCCATCGACAATATCGTGATCGACTGGCTTCATTGGAAAGAAGATTCATGGGGCAGCCATGAGTTTGACCGTGCCCGTTTCCCGGATCCGAAAGGAATGGTCGACACTATTCATGACATGAACGCACGTCTGATGATTTCGGTATGGCCTAAGTTTTATGTCACCACTGAACATTACAAGGAATTTGACAAGAACGGATGGATGTATAAGCTTCCTGTTCAGGACAGTATCCGCGACTGGGTAGGTCCCGGCTATCTCAGCTCATTCTACGATGCCTACGATCCGGGAGCCCGTAAGCTTTTCTGGAGCCAGATCAACGACCATTATATGCCTCTTGGTATAGACGCGTGGTGGATGGATGCTTCGGAACCGAATATCCGTGATTGTACGGATATTCAGTATCGAAAAGATCTTATCACCCCGACAGCTCTTGGTCCGTCTACAAAATATTTCAACGCATACGCCCTTATGAACGCGGACGCAATCTACAACGGTCAGCGCGGTGTGGATCCTGACAAGCGTGTGTTCTTGCTCACCCGTTCAGGGTTCGCCGGTCAGCAGCGTTATTCCACAGCCACCTGGAGCGGCGACATCGCCACACGCTGGGAGGATATGAAGGCACAGATCTCCGCCGGTCTTAATTTCTCAATGAGCGGCGTGCCCTGGTGGACTATGGATATCGGCGGCTTCTGTGTGGAAGACCGTTATGTGAAAGCACAGCAGGAGTTCCTGAAGACGGGTGTCGAGAATCCCGACCTCAAGGAATGGAGGGAGCTCAATACGCGCTGGTATCAGTTTGGCGCTTTCTCACCCCTTTTCCGTGCGCACGGGCAATGGCCTTATCGTGAGATTTTCAACATCGCTCCGGAAAGTCATCCCGCGTATGAGTCGGTGGTATATTACACAAATCTTCGTTAT
Organism: uncultured Porphyromonadaceae bacterium; assembly: GCA_947174235.1. Taxonomy (GTDB): domain Bacteria; phylum Bacteroidota; class Bacteroidia; order Bacteroidales; family Muribaculaceae; genus Lepagella. The sequence goes on from CAMWID010000018.1 coordinate 37,264, forward strand.
GACCTGATGCCATACATCTACTCGCTTGCCGGAAAGACCTATTTCGACGATTATACCGTGATGCGTCCTATGGTGATGGAGTATACTTCCGATCCCGCCACGCGTGAGATCCAGGATCAATATATGTTCGGCAACGCGTTTCTTGTGGCTCCGGTCTATAAATACAATGCCCGTGACCGCGAGGTTTATTTCCCGAAAGGTTCTGTATGGTATGATTTCTATACCGGGAAAGAGATTTCCAAAGGTGGAGAGACGAAAGTTGTGTCGGCACCTTACGGACGGATGCCTCTGTTCGTCCGCTCGGGAGCGATAGTTCCTTTCGGTCCGGAAATACAGTATACCGACCAGAAGCCGGCTGAAGAGATCAATCTATATGTCTATGCCGGGGAGAACGGAGAGTTTACATTATATGAAGACGAAAATCTCAATTATAATTACGAGAAAGGCGCCTATGCGAAGATACCGTTCGCATATGACAACACTACCGGCGTTCTTACCATCGGAGACCGCGAGGGTGAGTTCCCGGGGATGTTGAAAGACAGGACGTTCAACGTAATAAAGGTATCGGCAGAAAATCCCGTGGGTTATACCCGTGGATCAAAAGGTAAAGAAGTGAAGTACACAGGTTCAAAAATTGAAGTAACAATTTAAATTTTCACCTAAATCCATTTTTAGAGTTGGTTTCATGAAAAAAAATGTGATAAGTTTTCTCATGGCTTATATAATCCTCCTTGTCTGCGCTGTGAATGCGCGGGCAGGAGGTGACAGCCGAGCCGTGTCGTTTGACAAAGGGTGGAAATTTTCATTGAGCGATGATTCCGGTTATTCGTCACCGGATTTCAACGACGTATCCTGGCGGTCGCTTAACCTTCCGCATGACTGGGCGATAGAAGGGAATTTCAGCGAGGACAATCCTTCCGGCACCGGGGGAGGGGCTTTACCCGGCGGAGTAGGGTGGTACCGCAAGACATTCAATCTGCCTGCCGACATGTATGGCAAGGAGATTTATATAGATTTCGACGGGGCATACATGAATGCCACGGTTTATATCAACGGACATGAGCTTGGCACGCGCCCGTATGGATATGCCTCATTCAGCTACAATATCACCCCTTGGCTAAAGCGGGGAAAGAATGTGGTCGCTGTCAGGGTTGACAATGCCGAGCAGCCTAATTCGAGATGGTACAGCGGATGCGGCATTTACCGTCATGTATGGCTTCGAGCGCTGAATCCTGTCCATGTGGCGCAATGGGGCACATTCGTGAGGCAGGACAAGGTTTCCGCCGATAAGGCAGATCTTACTGTCATTACAAATGTTGAAAACAACGGTAAAAAAAACGTGAAGGCGACATTGCAGACCGAGGTCGTTTCTCCGGGTGGGAAGGTTGTGGCGCAGATTTCGTTTCCTGTTTCGCTCAAAGCCGGAGAAAAACTGGAAGTCAGTCAGCCGGTGTCTGTCGCTGATCCTGAACTATGGTCTTTAAAATCACCGAACCTTTACACCGTAATAAATCGTGTGAAGGTTGACGGGCAGACTGTTGACACTTATGAGACAAGGACCGGCTTCCGTTTTCTTGAATTTGACGCGCGTAAAGGGTTTTCCCTCAATGGGGAAAGAATGAAAATAAATGGAGTGTGTCTCCACCATGACGCCGGTGCCTTGGGCGCGGTGGTCAACAAGGCAGCTATAGCACGGCAGTTGAAAATCATGAAAGATATGGGAGCCAACGCCGTCAGGTCGTCGCACAATCCTCCGGCTCCGGAACTCCTTGAACTGTGTGATTCCATGGGGATCATGGTTATGGATGAGACTTTCGACATGTGGCGAAAGCAAAAGACCTCTCACGACTATGCCCGATATTTCCCGGAATGGCACGAGCGGGATCTGACTGATCTTGTGGTACGCGACAGGAATCATCCGTCTATAATTATTTGGAGTATAGGCAACGAGGTGCTTGAACAGTGGAGCGACGCGAAAGCCGACACGCTTTCGCTTGCAGAGGCTAACCTTATTCTGAATTTCGGACATGGGAAAGATATGCTTGCCGAAGAGGGCGCGCCGTTGTCGGTCAATTCTTTGTTGACCAAGAAACTTGCCGATATGACTCGCGAACTTGATCCGACACGTCCCGTCACCGCCGGATGTAACGAGCCTGATCCAGGTAATCATCTGTTCAGGTCGGGAGCCCTTGATATCATAGGATTCAATTATCATGATGATTGGTTTAAGGATGTTCCGAAGAATTTTCCGGGAAAACCGTTTATAGTCACGGAAAGTGTCTCGGCGTTGCAGACACGGGGATATTACCGTATGCCTTCCGACAGCATGTATGTGTGGCCCGAACGGTGGGACAAACCGTTTTACGATGAATCGTTCTCATGTTCGTCTTATGACAATTGTCATGTGCCTTGGGGCAACACCCATGAGGGCACGATGCGACATGTCGAAGATAATGATTTTATAATGGGTCAGTTCGTATGGACGGGATTTGACTATCTTGGAGAGCCTACACCCTTCGGATGGCCTGCCAGAAGTTCTTATTTCGGCATCGTCGATCTTGCCGGAATCCCCAAAGATTCATATTATATGTATCAGAGCCGCTGGCGTCCCGATCTTGATGTGCTCCATCTTTTCCCGCATTGGAATTGGAATGAAGGAGATGATGTTGATGTCTGGGCGTACTTCAACAATGCCGATGAGGTGGAACTTTTCCTCAACGGAGAGTCGCTCGGAACAAAGAAACCAGAAGATGGCTCTTATCATGTGTGGTGGAGAGTGCCGTTTGTTCCGGGTGAGCTTGTGGCTGTGAGCAGGAAAGATGGGAAGGAAGTTAAGCGTGATTCAGTCAGAACCGCCTCTGAACCTTATGCGATAAGGTTGACTCCCGATCGTTCTGAAATCAATGCTGACGGAACTGATCTGAGCTATGTTGCCGTTGAGGTTGTGGACAAGGACGGTAATCTTTGCCCGCTCGCGGAGAATGAGATCGTGTTTGAGGTGGATGGCGCCGGATTCAATGCCGGAGTGGACAATGGTTCCCCGACTTCGCTCGAACCGTTTAAGTCAGACAGACGGAAAGCGTTTTACGGGAAGGCTATGCTTATCGTCCAGAATGATGGAAAAGAGGGTGAAATCAGGGTGAGTGCCACTTCTCCCGAATTAAAAGGATCTACAGTGACAATCAAAAGTTTATAATCAGCAATGAAACTAACAAATTTATTGATGGCAATGACTATGGCGACAGGCGTCTCGGCTGCAAACGACGAGACTCCGATATATCTTGATCAGAATGCTCCGATAGAGAAACGGGTGGAAGATGCCCTTTCGCGGATGACACTTGAAGAGAAGGTAGCTTTGTGTCACGCTCAGGGTAAATTCTCATCCAAAGGAGTGGAACGTCTCGGCATTCCCGAAATATGGATGAGCGACGGTCCCCACGGAGTGCGTGCGGAAATAAATTGGAACGACTGGGGATATTCCGGCTGGACCAACGATTCGATCACCGCTTTTCCGGCTTTGACGGCTCTTGCCGCTACGTGGAACCCTCAGCTCGCCGCCCTGTATGGAAAGAGCGTAGGTGAAGAGGCGCGGTATCGGGAGAAAGATGTTCTTCTCGGTCCCGGTGTAAATATCTACCGTACTCCTCTCAACGGCAGAAACTTCGAATATATGGGGGAAGACCCTTATCTTGCAGGAGAGATGGCAGTTCCTTATATTAAGGAACTGCAGAAAAACGGTGTAGCCGCCTGCGTGAAGCATTTCGCTCTCAACAATCAGGAGAAATGGCGCGGAACTGTGGATGTAGAGCTCAGCGACCGTGCGCTTTATGAGATATATCTGCCGGCTTTCAAGAAAGCTGTTCAGGAAGGAGGAGCATGGTCGATCATGGGTGCCTATAATCAGATATGGGGTCAGCATTGCTGTCACAATGACCGTCTGCTCAATGATATTCTCCGTGGAGAATGGGGATTTGACGGAGCTGTCATCACTGACTGGGGGGGCGCCCATGATACTAAAGAGGCGGCTCTCAACGGGCTTGATATAGAGATGGGCTCTTACACCAATGGTCTGACGAGTGAAAGTCAGTTCGGCTATGACGATTATTATCTCGCGAATCCTTATCTCGATATGATCAAGAAAGGGGAGGTGCCGGAAAGCACTGTTGATGAAAAGGCACGCAATATCCTACGTCTTATCTTCCGCACCGCCATGGATACAAACAAGCCATTCGGGTCAAAATGCACACCGGAGCATTACGCGGCAGCAAAAAAAATCGGTGACGAATCGATTATACTTCTAAAGAACAGCGGAATACTTCCTCTTGACGGATCTAAATATAGATCGATTCTTGTAGTAGGCGACAACGCAGTCCGTCGTCTCACTGACGGTGGGGGATCTTCGGAATTGAAACCAAAGGATTACGTATCGCCTCTGTCCGCACTTCAGGCTCTTTATGGCGATAAGGTGAAGTTTGCTCCCGGATATGCGTGCGGAAGAACTCTTTATGAGGCGGAAGACACAATTCCTCAGGAGGAACAGGACAGATTGCGTGCGGAAGCTGTGGCTATGGCTAAGGATGCGGATGTCGTGATATATATAGGAGGACTTAATAAAAACTCATGGCAGGATTGCGAAAGCACCGACCGTCGTGAATATGAACTTCCTTTCGGACAGAATAAGCTTATCGAGGAGTTGATAAAAGCAAATCCGAATATCGTGATCGCAAATATCTCCGGCAACGCCTACGAGATGCCATGGGTGAAGGATGTTCCGGCTATTCTTCATGCTTCTTATCTTGGAACAATGGGTGGCGCGAGCATAGCGGATGTGATTGCAGGTAATGTGAACCCTTCCGGTAAGCTTCCTTACTCAATCCCCGTCAGACTTCAGGATTGCGGAGCCAATTCATTTGGCGAGATGTCATATCCGGGGATCGAGAGCGGAGATACAGATGTTGTGGCGATTCCGGGGTCCGTGATTGAAGGCGGAAAGAATCCTAAGCAGAAATATATGGAAGATATATTTGTAGGCTACCGTTGGCATGACACCAAGAAAATCCCGGCGCTCTTCCCGTTCGGGCATGGATTGAGCTATACAGAGTTTGAGTATGGCAAGCCCGTTGTCTCTGAATCGGTGATGGGAGAGAACGGCAAGATCATGATAGAGGTGCCAGTCACCAACAAGGGTGCAAAGGAAGGTAGCGAGATCGTGGAGCTTTATATATCCGATCTCAAGTCATCGTTGCCCCGTCCTGTCAAGGAACTCAAGGGATTCGGTAAAGTGAGACTCGCGCCGGGTGAGACAAAGAGTGTGAAATTCGAGATTACGCCTGAAGATCTCAAGTTTTTCGATGACAAGGCTCACGCATGGGTTGTGGAACCCGGTAAATTCAAAGCACACATAGCTGCTTCGTCAACCGACATCCGCCATACAATCCCCTTTGAATACAAATAAATTTGAACCCAAATAACAAGGAGATAAATGAAAAACAAGCGACGGCTGGAAAAGACCGTCGCTTGTTTTTTGCAAATGTCTAAATGCCAACGACTGTAGACTAATGCCTAATGACTACTTGCTTAACGACTGCCCAATCTGTTCTGCGATCTGTTTCATCCCTTTAATATTTGGATGTCCTGCAGTTTTGTCAATATCTTTAAGTTGGATATACGGCACTCCATAATGATTGCAGGCTTCGATAATTGAAGAGGTGATTTCCGGTTTCAGCCCGTCGTTGATGATATAGACGATTTCTGTGTTTGGGTAGCGGTCTACAATATGCGAAAGCATATACGTCAGAGCGGGGCGGAAAGACTTCAGCTGTTCTTCGGTCCAGTCGTTCCATACAAAATCGCCGACAGGGGAGTCCGCCCATGAATCATTGGTTGCTCCGAAAACCAAAAGAAGATCGGGACTTCCCAGGTTGTTCATTCTGGTGATAAAAGAACGGTCAGAGTAGTCCTCTCCGTTATAACCAGTGTTGCAGATAGTCGCTCCCGAATAAGAATTGTTTTTTTCGAGTCTGTAGCCGTTCCCGGTTATAAACTGATGCCACCAGGTCTGTTTCACATCGTTGACATCGGTAAGTTTCGGATCCGGTTTCTTGAAATACCACAAGGCATTTCCTGATGGCTCCACAAAATCTTCAAATGTGGAATACGAATCCCCGAGGATAGAAACGCCTTTCCTGCTTTGGGAGAAAACAGGAAGAGAAACAGACAGAGCCACAAGTAAAACAGCCATGGCTCTACACATAATCTTGATATTCATAGATCAGATTTTAAATTGTCAATTTAATTCCACAAAATTAATCCATTTTTAGTAATTTTGCACAACAAAGTATTCACTTTGTTCCGTTATCGTCGCCAAAGGTCAGATTGTAAGTATAAATCTGTCAACATCAAGTCATAGAATACAAACTATAATACCCATGCATATGAAACATAAAGTAAATCTCAGCACTTTCTCGGTGATGATCTCGTTTATCATCATGTTGATTCTCCTATGGATTCTCTATTATAGTAAAAGCGAAGGATTGACACTCACGATAGGTGTCATCATAATCACATGGACGTTTCTTGTAGGATTATATATGCCTCTGTCCATATCCACGGAAGAAGATGCACTTGTGGTGAAAAGGGCATTCAAGGAGAAGAGGATACCATATGTCAATATCCAGGATATACGTCCGTGTCCTCCGACGATGGCTGAACGCCGATTGCTTGGAAGCGGCGGATTCTTCGGCTACTGGGGATGGTTTCACGAAAAAGACTTGGGAAAATACTTTGCCTATTACGGCAAAGCATCCGACTGCTTTCTTGTCATTCTCAAGGACGGGTCGCAATACATGCTCGGATGTGAGGATCCCTCAAGAGTCGTGGAGCTTATAAAATCACGAATTTAGCTGAAATCACGAATTTATTCTCAGCCTGGAGCGTGTTCCTTAAAATAGAGGTCTTACGGTTTCTCAGATTACTGTGTATCGGTCTGAAAAAAGCTTCGCTATTTCGAATGGATACATTATTCCTGATGGGGTGCGGCATATTTAGCTTCCATGCGTTGATTATAAAAACAAGAGAGAGAGATGCATCGCGCACCCCTCACTCCTGCTGAACTGATTTTAAGATATTATATTTTAATTTTACGTATGAGTATTATCTTTCTACGTATGAATGCTATCTATTGCTGTCTGGAAGTTCATCCACGCTGATAGCTTTGTTATAGTTGAATTCGCCGTTGGGGACAGAGATACGCCACCCGCATTTATCAGACGGAGCGAAATCTTTCGCGAGGTTATTCTGATAATTGCCGGAGGTAGGATCGTTCGCCTTCCATCCGTTGCGGTGCATTGTAGTGTTCCAACGCTTGTAGTCAAACCAAGTGAAGCCTTCTCCCCACAATTCGACGTGACGGTAGGTTTTAAGTTTGGCGAGAAGTGCCTCTCCGGATTCTGTGCAGGTGAAATCAGGATCGCGATAGTCTTTATTGATCGCGATCAATATTTCGCGTGCCGCATTTTCATCACCGAGCATAAATGCCGCCTCGGCTTCAAGATAAGCCATTTCTGAGGCACGCATGAATGGATATTGGTTTGTTGCGAAGGTGTCTACGCCCCACCATTTGTACTGAAGTCCTGCCACGAGGTATGGGGCAGCATAATAAGGACGGCATATTCCGTCGGTGAAGGCACTTGTCAAAGGCATTGAAGCGTCGTTCCAGTCCGGAAGATTTTCAGGGTCGCATGCGTAATCGTTGACAAAATTGACCATGCTTTGATTTTCGCCGGTATTGATTGTCACAGTTGAAGCAGCAACAATAGTAGGATCAAAGAATGAATCATCTGTCAGATTATGTTCTGCGGCAAGCTCCGGATGAAGAGCAAAGAAGCCGGGTGCCATATACATCCCTTTGCGGCAGTCTGTCTGAGGAATTGCACGGTATAGATCAAAATCGATGCCGCAGCTTACTCCCCATGAATGTACAGTCCATCCATTGCAGCCGTATGTGCCGCCATGACCGTCGTAGTACATACCCTCGCTCTGGAACCATGTAGCCCACATATATTCTTCATTGGCGGTTATAAAACCACCCTTTGAATATTGACGTGCCGACATGATGGGATAACTCTGGCGTGCGGCACGCGCCTCGTCGCGCATGGTCTGGTAGTCGAGCTTAATTGCAGCGGCTCTCGCTTTCAATCCGTGTGCCACGTTTACATCAGGAGTCCAGATTAGTTGGTCGCTATAGGAGCTTCCGTTGAAAAGGGCGATTGCATCGTCAAGGTCTTTATAGATTTGAGTCATCACTTCCCCTGTGGTAGAGAAAGGCACGTCAATATCGACCCCATTAAGACGGAGCACGACACCTGAATTTTCTGCACCGTTGTTTGAATCCTGCCAACGGGGACCATATACCTGAAGCAGTTTTGTATAGAAATGACCACGCAAGGTGAGACATACAGCCTTGATGAAGTCTCTCTGTGCTATTTCGGTGTCGTCAGATACCGGAATATTGTCAATTCCGTCAAGCACCTGGTTCGCAGCGCTGATAACACCGTATGCGTATACCCACATATAGTTTGCCATCATAGATGTCTGGCTTCTCATCTGAGTCCAGTCGGAGATGTTGGAGGCATACACGTTCCATATGCGGTCATGATATGTGTTGCCAGGAGCTTCTCCATACATTATATTGTAATAAGGTTCGCCGCATGTGTTGTTCCAGCCGGGATAATCGCGCATCTGGCGATACATAGAGCTGCATGCTCCCTGCATGGCATAAAGAGCCCCGTCGAGAGTGGTTGCCACGTCGGCTTTAGAGATGCTTGTGATGGGACTCTCCTCAAGATAGTCGTCAGAGCAGGAGGTCATTGCCGGAACTACCGCAGAAACCGCAAGCATTCCAGCCATCGCTTTTACGAATATATTCTTTTTCATAATGATTTTTCTTAAAAATGAATATTAGAAACCTGCAGTGAGCTGGAATGAGAATACTCGAGCCTGCACAAAAGTGTCACCCTGTCCGCCTGAGAAGTTATACAACGGATTTATACCCTTACGGGAGGTGGTTGTAAACACATTGTCGATAAACACGCCAAGATTGAGTTTTTTAAGCTTCATCACGTTGGTCCAGGCTTTCGGGAAGTCATAGCTCAAATTGATATTTTTCAGAGTGAGATAGCTTGCGCTTGTGAGCCAACGGTCTGATCCTGCGTTATTATAGTTAGACTGGTTTGTGTTGTTTGCCTGCGGCACACCCTTGGTGTCCACACGCTGAGAGAACGGACTGTCTTCTGTCACTCCTGCAGGAGCTTCTGTCCAGCTTTTGAGGATATCCTTGTGGAATGTGTGAGCCGATGTAGACGTCATGGTTCCCATGAGTCCTGAGTATCCGCTGTCATAGATTTTTCCGCCGAGAGAATAGGTGAACAATACACCAAGATTTATGCCTTTCCAGCTGAGGCTTGTTCCGAACGAGCCATATACGGTCGGGAGAGTCGATCCGAAGAATTTCCTTGTGGCGTAAGATGTGTCGGTGGTATAAGGTTTGCCGTCGATCATGACGAGAGCACCTGCCGCCTCCGCTTTCTTGAGATTGTTGTCATAAAGATTTTTGGCGTATTCTTCGTCCCAGATCCAGCGGAATCCGTCTTCGGCACGCTTTTCCCATTCGTGCGCACCTTCAAATTCTATGGCATATAGAGATCGTCCTGTGAGGCGGTCTACACCTACCCAATCGTATGTGTACATTTCATAACGGCTCTTGCCTTCAATAAGGGCAGGGTTGCCGTATACGTTCTCATGGTTAGGAATGCTCACTACCTTGTTCTTGATGAAAGTAGCATCGGCATTCATTCTCCAGGTGAGGTCGGGTGTGCGGATAATGTCGCCACCGATAGAAATTTCCCATCCTGTGTTACGCATTGTTCCCATATTTCTGAGAACTGTCGTGGTTGTGCCACCCCAGTTGGATGCATAAGAAGGAGGATTGCTGACTTTATAGAGAAGGTCTGCATTGTCTTTTAAGAAATATCCTATTGAGAAATTCAATCTGTTGTTGAATAGGTTTCCTTCCAAAGCAAGGTCAAGAGTGTTGGTGCTTTCCCATTTCACATCGGCTGCTGCAATTTGACCGGGATAATATATCACCTGTCCTTCGGGAGTATAGCCGATTTTGTTATAAAGGCTCCAGTAGGCATAATAACCGGCTGCGGCGTCACTGCCGACGGTTCCATATGCGGCGCGTAGTTTTAGATTGTCAACCCATGTCAGGCTTTCCATAAATTTTTCCTTGCTGATTATCCAGCTCGCGCCAACGCTCCAGAATGTACCCCATCGAGAATTTTTAGCAAAACGGGAAGTTCCGTCACGCCGGATAGAGGCTTCCCCGAAGTATGTTTGATCATAGTTATAGCGCACGCGCCCAAGATAGGATTCGGTCTTTACATTATATGCGTCTGAATAATACGATTCGTTAGCGCTGAAATTGCTTAAAGTGTATACGCCTTCACGGATCATGCCTTTATTGTTGACAGAATCATATACGTATGATTTGCTGTAGTTCTCGTGGTCAAGAAGGACATCGATATGATGCATCCCGTAATCATGTGTCCAATTGAGAGTCTGGAAGAATGTGTGGCTGTAAGAACGCCAGGTGGCGAGAGAGAGACGACCTCCGACCGAACCGCTGGCATCACCTACTTCAGGATTGCTGAATGAGGTGGTTGTGCCATGGTCTCGCCACATGTTTCCTCTAACGGTAAGTTCGAATCCGTAAGGGAGCACTGCAGTGCCGTAGATAGAAGCATCGACCATAATACCTCTGTAGCGTTCGAAGTCATGCTCCATCAGATAACCGGGATTAAACCTTGTCTGCGGATAAGCAGCGTCGGTGTTCCAGATAGGTTTGCCGTTGTTGTCGTGCATGATATTGCCGTTTTCGTCATGCTGATAATACGGGAGAGAGGGCGCCACATTTACCATTGCAAACGGGTTTGCCATACTTCCCATGTCGAACTGATTGCTGTTCTGGTTCTGATATGTAGCCATGATATTGGCTCCGAATTTGAGATAATCCACAGGATTATAGTTCGCGTTCATTCTTCCGTTGTAGCGTTCGAAGCCTGTATTCTTTGTGTAACCTTCTTCGTTAAGATATGAAATAGATGTGAATACATTATATTTCTCACCGGCAGCGGTAGCATTAATGTTGTATTCCTGTCTGTAGCCTGTACGAGACATAGCGTCCCACCAGTCAAGATCGGTGAAACCGGGAAGCGGTGTTACTCCGGCACGTATCTTGCCGTCGCTTCCAAAGATTTCAGAGGGATCTTTCCCATAAATATTGTAGATATTGTTATCGCTATAGAAAGCCTTTATGGCTTCAGCAGTGGCGTCAGCTTTCGACAGGCTTGAGTTGCCGCTCATACGTCCGTATACACCTGCCTGAAGAGCTGTTTCCATATATTCATTGAGATTGACACGGTCGTAGAAGGGAAGTCCGCGAGTATACATACCCTGTTTGATTGAAAGGGTTACGTCGACAACTCCGACATTCTTGGCGCGTTTGGTAGTCACGAGGATGACACCGTTTGCACCCTTGGCACCGTAAAGCGCACAAGATGCCGCATCCTTCAACACAGATATGCTTTCCACATCATTGGGGTTAAGGTCAGCCATTCCTCCTGTAAAGACCACTCCGTCTACAACATACAAAGGAGATGTCACACCATTTACCGTATTGATACCACGAATAAGGATTGAGGGGTTTGATCCCGGCGAGCCGGTTGAATTATAAACCTGTACGCCTGGGGCGTTGCCTTCAAGGGCAGCTGTGACAGTGGTCACGGGGCGTTTCTCAATATCTTCAGAATTTACCACAGCCACAGAACCAGTCAAGGATTCTTTGGAAGCTGTGCCGTATGCCACCACCACGACATCGTCCAGACTTGTGGAGGAAGACTTCAGTTTAATGGTCATATTGTCGGAAAGAGCGACTTTTACTGTGGTGTATCCTACATATGACACTTGTATCTGATGAACGTTTGACGGGACTGTCAAAGTGAACTTGCCGTCAATATCGGTGGCGACACCTTGTCCGCCCCCTATCGGCATAATTGTAGCTCCGATCAGTGGTTCATCACTATCCGCTTCGAGAACTGTACCGTGATAGGTGCGTGTCTGAGCCTGTACAGACCAGCAGCACGCTATCAGAGTCATCATGATCAAAAACAATTTCCTCATACTTTAATGGTTTTGAGATAAGTTATTATTGAAGGTTAATTTGTTCAGCTTCTATTTTTTTGTT
>CAMWID010000019.1 GCA_947174235.1 uncultured Porphyromonadaceae bacterium
ATGTTCTCGCCCTCTTTTACTTGTACGATAATCATTTGTTATGAGTTACTTTGTTTTTGTTAATTTTTCAGATTTTGTGTTATGCAATGTCCTGCCGGGGAGATCCGACGGGGTATTTGCGGTTGCAAAATTAGTCAAACTAATTTGTTTGACAAAATTTTACGGCTTTTTTTTGATTGAGGAGGCGTTTTTTGTCTTTAAAGCCGCTACTCATGGGGATAATGATGCGTACGGTGCGATATTTTGATCCGTATCAGGGCTTCCATTCGTTTATGGCGCTTATGATATATGATGTGGTCTCTTCGCTTTGTACGGGAGAAATCGGCAGCGACAGTTCATGGGAGTGTATGCTTTCCGTTATGGGGTAAGTATGTTCAGACCATTCTTTATAACATTCTTGCCTGTGGGGTGGGATAGGGTAATGTATAAGCGTGGATATTCCATGTTGAGACAGGTGGCTCATAAGTTCGCCACGCTTTTCGCATAGTATCGGAAACAGGTGATAGACATTGGCGTCGGGAGCGCAGCATGACGGCAAGGTTATGGCAGGGTTTGTTATGCCGGAAATATATTGACCTGCAATTTTTTTTCTATGAGAGTTGTCGGCGTCAAGATATTTCAATTTTACCCTAAGCACCGCCGCCTGAATTTCATCAAGTCGGGAATTAATCCCTTTCATGTGAAATATGTATTTTTTATCCGACCCATAATTGGCGAGAGCCCTGACAGTTTCCGCGAGCGCGGTGTCATCGGTTGTAACCGCGCCGCCGTCTCCTATGGCGCCGAGATTTTTACCGGGGTAGAAACTGTGGGCGGCGGCATTGCCGAGAGATCCGGTGCGCCGTCTGTTGAACAGGCATCCATGTGCCTGGGCGTTGTCTTCAATAAGGAGGAGATCATGTCTTTTGCAAATATCACCTATTTTGTCAGTGTATGCGCATCTTCCATAAAGGTGGACAATCATTATCGCTCTGCAACGCGAGGTTATCGCCTCCTCGATTTTGTCGGGATCGATCTGCAGTGTGCGCGGATCAGGTTCTACGAGAACCGGCTGCAGTCCGTTCTCGGAAATTGCGAGTATTGTGGCAATATAAGTGTTGGCGGGGACGATCACCTCATCTCCCGGATTTATTATCCCGAGTTCCCGGTAGGCACGGAGAATGAGAGTCAGGGCGTCAAGCCCGTTGCCGCATCCTATCGCGTGGCGTGTGCCGATAAAGCGTGCGTACTCGGATTCAAACTGCCGGCATTCCTCCCCGAGGATATACCATCCGGATTCTGCCACTCTGTTGACCGCTTCCATTATTTCATCGGAATGGCGGTTGTTGATTGTTTTCAGATCAAGAAACGGAATCATGGCGTAAGGGTTATTTATGGTCAGAAAGGTTTATAAGGTAGGTGTCATAGCATATGGCTCTCGCGCCAAATCCCTCTTTCTGATATATGAGAGATTCATTAAGAATCATGCCGCCGTTTTCATTGGATGTGCCGAAATCAAAATACATGATGTCGGAGAATACTGTATTTATTAGGTGGTCGAAAATGAGGTCAAGCGCACCTGATGATTTCCCTTCTGGAGATGCCGATATGTACTGGCAATGCGCTACCGAAGGTGTGGCGTATATTACAGTTCCCGCGATCATCTCTCCATCATTAAAAGCCCCGAATAGTCTTATGTTGGAAGGGAATTTGTTTGCGAGCATTTCTATTTCATCGGCGGAATGTACCGGGGATGCTCCATATTTATCATTGAGATTGGCGGAAAGAAGATTCCAGAATGTTTTGAAATCGGAGGTTTCGGAAACGGAAACACCGGCACGCAGCGCTTTCCTTATACCGCTTTTGCGGATATTACGGAATTTGACGCGTCGTTCATTTGATATCACAGACGCCACATTCCGAGCTGTCAGGGTTGCCCCGTTCCGGAACAATGCGTAAAGATCTTCTTCTGCAGGAAGAGTGTGATATATGTGAGGTATCGGTTTGTATATTATCTGTCTGATTCCTTCGCGTCTGAAATGGTTTATAAACAGTTCGGTGATATGGAGTATGTCTGCCACGGTGCTTCCGGCACTCATGACAAGTCCGCCGTAGGTCAGACCGGCGTGACTGCATATCTTGTCGCCAGATCTTGAGGCAGGCAGGAGGGCATATATTTTCCCTTTACGATAGAATATGAGGGACGAGTCGGCAAATCTGTCGGCGTGGTAGTCCATATAATCCCGCGACAGTATGAACGTGGCGTTTTTGGATGATGCCACGAAGTCATCCCATTCCTTCTTCCTGGATATGGAATACGGAATGATGTCAAATTCGTTGTTTGTAGAATCTCCGGGAATCATTCGCATTTATTGTTTCCTTTTTTTAATGCGATAAATTCGTCATATTCGCGTATGTAGTCGCTTTCATCATAGAAATCGGAAGCGAGCACCATGCACACCGCTCCGGAGGAGAAGTCTTCGAGAGTGTTCCATATGCCTGGAGTCACGAGAAGTCCCTGGTAGGGATGGTTCAGGAGGAAAGAGCGTTTTACACATCCGTCGTCGAGTGTGACGGAAAAACTTCCGCTTGCCGCGACAATGAGCTGGTGCTGTACATGATGTGCGTGCCCGCCGCGGCTTATGCCTCCGGGGACATCGTAGAGGTAATATACGCGTTTGGTGTCAAACGGTATTGTGATTCCGTTTTCCACTACTGTCAGGTTTCCTTGCCTTTCAGTATGGTGTCGTGAAAGGCTTAGGATTGTGCAGTCGTAGACGGTGTTTCGTTTGTTCGGCATTTTGACGACAGAAAAGTTTGGAAATCCAGGATATAGTCATCGGGGTCGTATTCGGTCGAGGCGATGACAAGCGCGAGGGAATTTGTGGAGAAATTAGTGAGGGTCCTCCATATTCCGGCGGGCACATATAGACCATGGTAGGATCGGTTGAGTGAGAATGTCTGCCGGTGTTTCCCATCATCAGTTATAATGTCGAAACTTCCGGAAAGCGCGACGATAAATTCTTCGTTGGTGTGGTAGGCGTGCCCTTCTCTCGCTTCCCCTCCGGGGACATCGTATACCCAATAGGTGCGTTTTATCCGGAAGGGTATCTCCCGTGTTTCCTCGATCACCGACAGGTTGCCACGGTGGTCAAGGAAACGGGGTAGGTTGATAATGCGGGGATACGGGTCATTCTTCATACCATTTGGAGTACATCAGATAGTTGCGGGCTATCTTTTCGTTCATCTCTTTCGCTTTTTCAGGCTCGACCATTTTTATGAACTTTGCTGGTGCCCCTCCCCAGAGTTCATGAGGACCTATTTTCGTGCGGCTCAATACTACAGATCCTGCCGCCACCAAGGCTCCTTCACCGACTTCCGCATCGTCCATCACGACCGCTCCCATACCGATCAGGGCATAGTCATGTATCTTTGCTCCGTGAATGACAACGTTGTGTCCTATTGAGACATCGTCGCCTATTTCGATAGTGGATTTCTGGTAGAGCGTGTGGAGCACGCTGCCGTCCTGGATATTTACCCGGTTGCCTATTTTTATTGAGTTGACATCTCCACGTAGCACAGTGGAGAACCATACGCTGCATTCGTCGCCCATGACGACATCTCCGATTATTGCCGCGTTGTCTGCGAGAAAGCAGTCTTTGCCAATGACGGGGGTGAACCCTCTTACTGATTTTATTATTGCCATGATTTAATACACAATTTGTTTTAATGCTTCCGGGTGTCAGGATAAATACGCTCGTCGGTGTCCTTATCCTGACACCCGGAAAGGGTTATTTTTCGATTGGTTTTGTTTTTTCATTCATCCATTCCTGTTCTTCCTGCGAGAGTAGGGGGAGCAGGCGTCTTCTTACTTCGGCGTGATATTCGTTGAGCCAGTTGATTTCGTCATCAGTCATCAGCGAAGTGTCGCACAGGGAAATGTCGAACGGGAACAGGGTCATGTTTTTAAATTGCAGGAATTGTCCGAACGGGGTGGTCCGCCATGGTTCGGTCACTACAAGATTTTCGCATCTTATCCCGTATTCTCCTTCAATATATAAGCCGGGCTCGTTGCTTGTGATCATTCCGGGTTCGAGAGCCACGGGATTTTCATTGAGGCGTATGCTCTGGGGACCTTCGTGGCAGTTGATGAAGAACCCGACCCCGTGTCCTGTGCCGTGGTAATATGCCTTCCCGTCATTCCATAGGAATTGGCGCGCGAGCACGTCAAGCTGAGCCCCGCGGGTTCCGGCAGGGAATTTGATAGTAGAAAGAGCGATATGTCCTTTTAAGACGAGTGTGAAATCATGTTTTTGTTGAGAAGTAGGGTTGCCGAGGGCTATTGTTCTTGTAATGTCGGTGGTGCCGTAGGTATATTGACCGCCGGAATCCACGAGCAGCAGACCGTCTCCTTCGATGGCGACATCAGTCTCGTCGGTGGCTTCATAATGCACGATGGCGCCGTGGGCGTTCCATCCTATGATGGGAGCGAAACTTTCATCCACACATGCCGGGTCGGCGAGTCTCAATTCCCTCAGCCTTTTCCCGAGTTCCACCTCCGTAAGCTTTCCGGATGGATATTCTTTCTCCACCATCATGAAGAATTTCGTGAGAGCCACCCCATCTTTTTCCATGGCGGTGGCAAGGTTGGAAAGCATGGAGTTGTTTTTTACACTTTTCAATCTCGCAATCCCGGCGCCGCCGAAGACGGGGGTGCATCCGATATGGTCGTAGACTCCACGTGCGGTTTTCTCGGGATCGATCAGCAGACGGGTGTCCTTAGGGAGCGCGGCGACAAAATCAGTCACGGAGTCGTAAGGTCTTATTTCTATATTATATTTATTAAGGTGTGACGCGACCTCGTCGGTTATTTTGTCCTTATCGATAAAAAGAGTTTTTAAATTTTCGCTGATGTAAAGATATGCCACGAAAATAGGGGAGAACGCGATATCACCGGCAGTTCGCAGATTTGTAGCCCAGGCGATGTCATCAAGGGCAGATATGAGAGCGGCGTTTGCCAGTTCCGCCTTGACTTCAGTCAGGATGCGGTTCATCTTGCTGTCGACGGTTTCTCCCACTATGCTTTCGTCATGAATGAAAAGCTTGTTTTTAGGCCGTTCAGGTCGGTCAGGATAAATGTAGTCGAATTGCGGGAAATTGTCGTTGAATCTGATGTTGTTGTCGTCGAGTTCCTGCTGTAGTCTCTGGGCGTAAGCCACGGAAAACGTCATTCCGTCGATGCCCACTGTCTGTCCGGGTTCCAAGTTTTCAACAAGCCAGTCGATGAGGTCCACAGCGTCAGGTCCGTCTTCCTTCATCATGGAAAATCCGGTGCCCTGCAGTTGTTGTGACGCCTGTATGAAATATCTTGAATCAGTCCAGCATAAAGCTTTATCCAAAGTCACTACGGCGGTGCCGTTGGTGCCGTTCTCGCTCCAGAAACCTGTGAGCCATTCTCTGCCTCTCCAATGTTGCGGCGGCAATTCAGACTGGTGAGGGTCAGTTCCGGATATTACTACGGCGTCAATGCCGTTTGATTTCATGGCGTCTCTTAGGCGCTGAAGATATTCAAGGTTTTTTTTTGCCATTTTGAGAAATTAAAATTCACACCCTGTCCAACGGTAGGATGGTAAGATGAAAGTGTTGTCCCGTCTTATTGGTTAAACGGGTTCGTAAAATTAATGAATAATCTTTTAGTTTACAAATAAATTTTGTGAATGAACGGTGATTCATAATGAGAGATGGCAAAAGTGGTTCTTCAAAATTTTTAATAATAATAAATTTTTTTGCTGAATTTTTTTGCGGATTAAAAAAGTTGTTGTAACTTTGCACTGAATTTGTCCGCGAATGATTTTCTCCGGTGAAAGTTCAGGAGAATTTCTGAGTCGGTAAAGAAAAAATGGCAAGTCAAAAAGCTTTTAAGTAATAGTGATATAAATTGTAAGTTAGTGGTTGAGTTAGGCAAATCAGGCTTGTGAAGGTATGACAGTCTACAAAATCACAGAACGGCGGAATGTTGTGAAACAGTCTGCCGTTTTTGTTGTTGGTGGTTTCATGTGGGGTCTTTCTGAATCAGGTTGATGGCATGTAGGCGAGTGTCATGAGGGGTGCTATTGATTAAGCGACAGATATATTCCCGTTGCGGAAATATATCTGTCGCTTATCCGGAGAGTTGCGGCGCTGATGGCGTTCAGCCTTTGAAGCTTGATGCCACCTCGTATATCTTTTCATAGATCCTGCGGTCGGAATCATTGAGGAATACTTCCCTTCTGCTCAATACGCGTTCGGCTATCTGAAGGAATTTTTTAATCGGGACGCTGCTGAATCCTCCGGAGGGGCTCCCTTCGCTGAAGCTCGGGACAAATGCTCGTGGAAATCCGGCTCCGTACAAGTTTACGCATACTCCAAGCACTGTCGCGGTGTTTAACATGCAGTTTACTCCGATTTTTGTGTGGTCACCGATGATCGGACCGCAAAATTGGAGATCGGTGCGCATGAAGGTGTGGGAATGGTAGTTCCATATTCTTATTTTGGAATAGTCGTTCTTCAGGTTGGATGCGTTGACTCCGGCTCCTATGTTGCACCACTCTCCGATGACAGCGTTGCCGAGGTATCCGTCATGGGCTTTGTTGCTGAATCCGAAAAGAATTGAGTTGTCTATTTCTCCGCCAACCTTGCAATATGGTCCGAATGTGCAGCCTCCATAGATTTTGGAGTTCATTCTTATTTTGGCATTATCGCAAAGCGCGAGCGGACCTCTGACGGAAGATCCTTCCATTATTTCTGAATTTTTGCCGATGTATACCGGTCCGGCGGAAAGGTTTATTGTCGCGCCTTCCACGTAGGCTCCCTTTTCAATAAATAGCATTTGCCTGCCGTCTTGGTCTGTGAAATCACCGATGACTTTGTTTGAATCTGAGAGCGGGGCTGATTTTCTTCCTTTGGTCAGAAGGAAAAAGTCGTTGCGGATTTCTTCCGGGTTGAGCAGGAAGGCATCGAAAGTGTAGCGTATCCTTCTGATTTCTGCCGAAGACTGTTTCTTCAGGAAGTTCTTGCAGGTGAAATCTGAATATCTTCCTTTGAAGGCAATTGTCTCATCGCCGTCGGTGATCGCCTCTCCCGCCGGCAATGATATGATCTCGTCGATAATGTCAGGATCCGGGAGAAGAGACCCGGATATGAATAAAGCGTTTTCCTCAGATGCGGGTTCGTTGCCGAATTTCTCTCTAAGATACTCCACGGGGAGATATCTGTATATGCCCGGGAGCATCTTCTCCCATTTTTCGCGTATCGTGAATATCCCTATTCTGAAATCAGAGATAGGGCGTGTGAAGCTTAGCGGGAGGAGGTTCTCGTGGTTTTCGGTTGTGTCGAAGAGGATTATTTTGGTCTGCATATGAATTGTCTTGATTAGAGCCTGTGCGGATGGGTGCGCACAATTCTTAAAACTGTGCAAAAGTAACATATTTTAAGAATTTGTCAAATAATATATTGTTAAAAACTCTTTATGCGGCTTTTGCTGTGGTAAAATGCCGTGACTGCGGGGCTCTTGGGGAATTTTTATTTTATACCTGGCGGTGTTTCCGGAGGTGTTTTAATATTTTTTTTGATTAAAAAGATTGATAATGCTTGTGTAATAGGCTAATTTTCATTATCTTTGCAGTGTTTTTGGAGTCTAAGTCATGATTTGTGTATTCAAATAGCTGATTTGCAGATATTTGAGATGCGCGATGGTGTTATGGCGAAAGACTTGTAATCGACAGAAACAAGTTATAAACAAATAATATCAATTTTAGAGACTAAGAATGCCAACGATTCAGCAATTAGTAAGAAAAGGACGTGTGGCTCTGAAGGAAAAGAGCAAATCGCCCGCCTTGGATTCATGTCCGCAGCGCCGTGGCGTGTGTGTCCGTGTGTACACGACCACACCTAAGAAGCCTAACTCGGCAATGCGTAAAGTGGCGCGTGTGCGTCTCACCAACGGCAAGGAGGTCAACTCCTATATTCCGGGCGAGGGTCACAATCTTCAGGAGCATTCCATCGTGATGGTTCGCGGCGGTCGTGTCAAAGACCTTCCGGGTGTGCGTTATCACATCGTTCGCGGTACGCTTGATACCGCCGGTGTGCAGGGTCGCACCCAGCGTCGCTCCAAGTATGGTGCCAAGCGTCCGAAAGCCGCCAAGAAGTAATCTTGTCAAGATTCTTCTGCGCCAGCAAACATTAACCACGTTTTTGGTTGTCTGGGCGGCTTGATGGTTGAGTAAACGTGGGCAAGAGAGCCTGCGTTGAAGATTTGCAAAAGCAGCCGCAACAAAAACATTAAACAAACAGAAATGAGAAAAGCAAAACCAAAGAAGCGGGTGATATTGCCCGATCCCGTGTTTCACGACGTCAGAGTGACAAAATTTGTGAACCACCTGATGTATGACGGAAAGAAGAACACGGCTTACACCATATTCTATACGGCATTGGAGACCGTGAAGGCCAAAATGCCCAACGAGGAGAAGAGCGCGCTTGAGATTTGGAAGAAAGCGCTTGAGAATGTGACTCCTCAGGTGGAGGTGAAGTCTCGCCGCGTAGGTGGCGCCACCTTCCAGGTTCCTACCGAGATCAGAGCCGACCGTAAGGAATCGATATCAATGAAAAATCTTATCATCTATGCACGTAAGCGCGGCGGAAAGACAATGGCTGACAAGCTTGCCGCAGAGATCGTGGATGCCTTCAACGATCAGGGTGGTGCCTTCAAGAGAAAAGAGGACATGCACCGCATGGCAGAAGCCAACCGTGCATTCGCACACTTCAGATTTTAATATTGATATTTTCAAAAATGGCTAAACACGACGATCTTAATTTGACCAGAAACATCGGCATCATGGCTCACATCGATGCCGGTAAGACCACCACGTCCGAGCGTATTCTTTTCTACACCGGTCTTACCCACAAGATTGGTGAGGTGCACGATGGCGCCGCTACCATGGACTGGATGGAGCAGGAGCAGGAGCGTGGTATCACCATTACCTCCGCTGCTACCACAACATTCTGGAACTATCAAGGCAATAAATTCAAAATCAACCTGATTGACACTCCGGGGCACGTTGACTTCACTGTAGAGGTGGAGCGTTCGCTGCGTGTGCTCGACGGTGCGGTGGCTGCATTCTGTGCAGTAGGTGGCGTTGAGCCCCAGAGCGAGACCGTATGGCGTCAGGCTGACAAATATAATGTGCCCCGTATCGGCTATGTCAACAAGATGGACCGTTCCGGAGCAAACTTTTTCGAGGTTGTGCGTCAGGTGCGTGAAGTGCTCGGGGCGACACCTCTTCCCATTCAGATCCCCATCGGCGCCGAGGAAACATTCAAGGGCGTTGTCGATCTCGTGCAGATGAAGGCTATCTTCTGGCATGACGAGACTATGGGTGCTGAATATACTGTCGACGAGATCCCCGCCAATCTTGCTGAGGAAGCGGAGGAATGGCGCGACAAGATGCTTGAGACCCTTGCAGAGTTTGACGAGGTTCTCATGGAGAAATATTTCGAGGATCCTTCCACTATTACAGTAGATGAGATCAAGGCGGCTATCCGCAAGGCTACTCTTGCCATGGAGGTCAACCCCATGATCTGTGGCTCTTCCTTCAAGAACAAGGGCGTGCAGACGCTGCTTGACGCAGTCTGCGCATATCTTCCTTCTCCCGAGGATTCCGGTGTTGTCGAAGGTCACGCCGTAGGAGATCCGGATGAGGTTGAGACACGTGAGCCGAGCCCTGAGGCTCCCATGTGTGCTCTTGCCTTCAAGATCGCGACAGACCCGTATGTAGGTCGTCTCTGCTTCTTCCGTGTATATTCCGGAGAGATCCAGTCAGGCAGCTACGTGCTCAACAGTCGTAGCGGCAAGAAGGAGAGAATCTCCCGTCTGTTCCAGATGCACTCCAATAAGCAGAACCCGAAAGAAATGATCGGCTGCGGAGATATCGGTGCCGGTGTAGGTTTCAAGGATATCCGCACGGGTGACACACTCTGCGACGAGAATGCCCCGATCGTTCTTGAGTCTATGGAATTCCCCGATCCTGTGATCGGTATCGCGGTTGAACCCAAGACCCAGAAAGATCTTGACAAACTTGGCGTAGGTCTTCAGAAGCTTGCTGAGGAAGACCCGACATTCCGTGTAGAGACAAACGAGGAGACAGGTCAGACTGTCATCAGCGGTATGGGTGAGCTCCATCTTGACATCATTATCGACCGTCTGCGTCGTGAATTCAAGGTAGAGTGCAACCAGGGACGTCCTCAGGTTACATATAAGGAAGCAATCACCAAGCCTGTTGAACTTCGCGAGGTATTCAAGAAGCAGACCGGCGGTCGCGGTAAGTTCGCTGACATTATTGTCCGCATCGAGCCCGCTGACGAGGAATTCGAGGGTAGCCTCCAGTTCATAGACGAGGTTAAGGGTGGTAATGTGCCCAAGGAATATATCCCCTCCGTACAGAAGGGATTCCAGACCGCTATGAAGAACGGCGTTCTTGCCGGCTATCCGGTAGAGCGTCTTAAGGTCACTCTTCTTGACGGTAGCTTCCACCCGGTTGACTCCGATCAGCTTTCATTCGAGCTTTGCGCTATCCAGGCGTTTAAGAAAGGCAGCGAGAAGGCAGGTCCTGTGCTCATGGAGCCTATCATGAAGATCGAGGTTGTGACTCCCGAAGAGTCGATGGGTGATGTGATCGGCGACCTTAACAAGCGTCGTGGTCAGGTAGAGGGTATGGAGACAAGCCGCAGCGGCGCGCGTATCGTAAAGGCTAAGGCTCCTCTTGCTGAGATGTTCGGTTATGTCACAGCGCTCCGTACCATCACTTCAGGCCGTGCAACCAGCACTATGTCGTTCAGCCACTATTCCGAGGTAAGCAGCTCGATTGCCAAGAACGTGCTCACCGAGGTACAGGGCAGAGTTGATCTATTGAAATAATAAAGCCACAATTCTAATATGAATCAAAAAATCAGAATCAAACTCAAATCTTACGATCACAATCTTGTCGACAAATCGGCAGAGAAGATCGTGAAGACGGTTAAATCGACAGGTGCAGTGGTAAGCGGTCCGATTCCGTTGCCCACCCACAAGCGTATCTTCACCGTCAACCGCTCAACCTTCGTAAACAAGAAGAGCCGTGAGCAGTTCCAGCTTTCATCTTTCCAGCGTCTTATCGATATCTACAGCTCAACATCCAAGACTGTGGACGCGCTGATGAAACTTGAACTTCCCAGTGGCGTTGACGTAAGCATCAAAGTCTGAATGCGGATCTGCCCCCTCCGGGGGGCGGATTTCCATCAGGAAACAACAATATAACACAATCCCATAAAATCAAAGTAAGAAATGCCAGGATTATTAGGAAAGAAAATCGGAATGACATCCGTTTTCAGTGCCGACGGAAAGAATGTTCCGTGCACTGTTATCGAAGTAGGTCCTTGTGTGGTTACTCAGATCAAGACAGTGGATAAAGACGGCTACGAGGCAGTACAGGTAGGCTTCATCGACAAGAAA
The DNA here is from genome assembly GCA_947174235.1 of uncultured Porphyromonadaceae bacterium. Taxonomy (GTDB): domain Bacteria; phylum Bacteroidota; class Bacteroidia; order Bacteroidales; family Muribaculaceae; genus Lepagella. Next base: position 11,504 of record CAMWID010000019.1, read on the forward strand.
GAGAAGCACACCAACAAGCCTGAGGCAGGTCACTTCGCTAAGGCTGGAGTAACACCCAAGCGTCACTTGGCCGAGTTCAAATCGTTTGAGACAACACCGGAGCTTGGCTCCACACTGACAGTAGACCTCTTTCAGGAGGGCGGTTTTGTCGATGTGGTAGGCACAAGCAAGGGTAAAGGTTTCCAGGGCGTAGTAAAGCGTCACGGATTCGGCGGTGTCGGCCAGTCTACACATGGTCAGCACAACCGTCTCCGCGCTCCCGGTTCAATCGGCGCCTGCTCTTATCCCGCTAAAGTGTTCAAGGGTCTGCGTATGGCTGGCCAGATGGGCAACGAGCGTGTGACTGTGCAGAATCTCCAGGTGATCAAGGTGCTTCCCGAGCACAATTTGTTAATGATAAAGGGTTCCATCCCCGGAGCCAAAGGTTCAATCGTTATAGTTGAGAAATAATGGAAGTAGCAGTTTATAACATCAAAGGAGAAGACACAGGACGCAAGATCACTCTCAATGACGAGGTGTTCGCACGCGATTTGAGCGAAGGCAACGCTGACCACACTCTTTATCTTGACGTTAAGCAGTATCTCGGCAACCAGCGCCAGGGTACTCACAAGAGCAAGGAGCGCAGCGAGGTTTCCGGATCTACCCGTAAGCTTGGGCGTCAGAAAGGCGGCGGCGGCGCTCGCCGTGGCGATATCAACTCACCGCTTCTCCGCGGTGGCGGCACAGTTTTCGGTCCGCGTCCGCGTGACTACCGTACTAAACTCAACAAGAAGATGAAGCAGCTTGCCCGCAAGATAGCTCTCACTTCAAAGGTACAGTCCGGTCAGATTTTCGTGGTTGAGAACTTCAACTTCGAGAAGCCGAGCACAAAGAACTGGGTCAACATCGCAAAGATGTTCAAGGTGGAAGACAAGAAGACACTTCTCGTGATGAACGATCTCGACAAGAACGTACTTCTTTCAGTACGCAACGTGCCCAACGCCCTCATGCAGCAGGCTGCAGACCTTAATGCCTACACCCTTCTGAACAATGATGCCATCATCATGACCGAAGGCAGCGTAGAGATGATCAACGAGAACTTCTAACAGAAAGGAGATATAGAAAATGGATATTCAGATCAAACCAATCGTGACCGAAAAGGCAACTGCCTACAGCGAGAAGCAGAATTGCTACACATTTGCCGTGTCTCCCGACGCTAACAAGTTTCAGATCAAAGATATTGTAGAGAAGCTCTACAATGTGCGCGTCGTGAAAGTAAATACATCCCTCTATGCGGGCAAGCGCAAGCAGCGTTATACGAAGGGGGGACTTATCAGCGGTCAGAAGCCCTCGTTCAAGAAGGCATATGTGACCGTTGCAGAAGGACAAACGATAGACTATTATAGCAACATTTAAAACCGATGGCAGTAAGAAAATTTAAGCCCGTGACTCCCGGGCAAAGACACAAGATTATTGGTGTGTTCCGCAACGAGATAGCCATTGCAAAGCCCGCAGAGGGTGCCGATAAGGTAAAAAAAGTCTCGAAAATCACGCCAGAAAAGTCTCTTGTTGTTGGCAAGCGTTCAACAGGCGGCCGCAACTCGTCGGGTCATCTTTCGACCCGTTACCGTGGCGGCGGTCACAAGAGAAAATTGCGTCTCATTGACTTCAAGAGAACCAACGATGGCGTACCCGCAACGGTAAAGACCATAGAATATGATCCCAACCGTTCAGCCCGTATCGCTCTGCTTTACTATCAGGATGGTTCCAAAGCCTACATGATCGCTCCCAACGGGCTTCAGGTAGGTCAGACAGTGTTAAGCGGTGAGGAAGCTGCTCCCGAGGTGGGCAACTGCCTTCCCCTTGCCAAGATTCCTGTAGGTACGCTCATCCATTGTATAGAGCTTCGTCCCGGTCAGGGTGCCTCTATGGCTCGTTCAGCCGGAACGTTCGCTCAGCTTACATCCCGCGAGGGAAACTATGCGATAATCAAATTGCCTTCCGGAGAAACCCGTAAGGTGCTTCTCACCTGCCGTGCCACAGTAGGTGTAGTGGGCAACTCTGACCATGCTCTCGAACAGAGCGGCAAGGCAGGACGCAGCCGCTGGCTGGGACGTCGCCCTCACAACCGTGGTGTGGTAATGAACCCTGTGGATCACCCGATGGGTGGTGGCGAAGGCCGTCAGTCTGGTGGTCATCCCCGTTCACGTACAGGTCTTTACGCTAAGGGCTTGAAGACCCGTTCGCCGAAGAAGCATTCTTCGAAGTATATCATTGAAAGAAGGAAAAAGTAAATTTGATTAAAAGAAGACAATTATGAGTCGTTCGCTTAAAAAAGGACCGTTTATCAGTGTGAAGCTGGAGAAGAAGGTTGCAGCCATGGACGAGAGCGGCAAAAAGTCGGTCATCAAGACCTGGAGCCGTGCGTCAATGATCTCGCCTGATTTCGTAGGCCACACATTTGCAGTGCACAACGGCAACAAGTTTATTCCCGTCTATGTGACAGAAAACATGGTGGGTCATAAGCTTGGCGAGTTCGCGCCGACGCGCACATTCCGCGGACATGCCGGCAACAAGAAAAAATAATGGCTGCCCGCTCATTCAATAACAGTCTAAAAAAGTATAGCAAGAAAATACAATGGGTGTAAGAAAAAGACAAGCAGCCGACGCCATCAAAGAGGCTCGCAAGAGCGAATATTTCGCCAAGCTGCATAATGTGCCGTCATCGCCCCGCAAAATGCGCCTCGTGGTCGATATGATCCGCGGTCAGGAAGCTTTCAAGGCTCTCGGCATACTCAAGTTCTCCAACAAGGAGGCTGCCCGCAAGGTGGAGAAGCTTCTCCGTTCTGCGATAGCCAACTGGGAACAGAAAAATGAACGCAAGGCCGAGGCAGGCGAGCTTTTCGTGAAGACAGTTTTTGTAGACTGTGCTCCGATGCTCAAGCGTCTCCGTCCGGCTCCTCAGGGCCGCGGCTACAGAATCCGCAAGCGTTCCAACCATGTGACATTGTTTGTCGACACTATTAATAACGAAAAAGCTTGATCGAAAGATGGGACAGAAAGTTAATCCTATAAGCAACCGTCTTGGTGTGATCCGCGGTTGGGACTCCAACTGGTATGGCGGAAAGAAATACGGTGAGACTCTTCTTGAAGACTCTATGATCCGTAAGTATCTCCGCACTCGTCTTGCGAAGGCAAGTGTTTCGAAAATCATCATTGAGCGCACTCTCAAGATGGTGACTGTCACTATCTGCACAAGCCGTCCCGGCATGGTGATCGGTAAGGGTGGCAAGGATGTTGACGATCTGAAGGATGAGTTGAAGAAACTCACGGACAAGGATGTCCAGATCAACATCCATGAGATCAAGCGTCCTGAGCTTGACGCCGAGATCGTCGCTACCAATATCGCCCGTCAGATAGAGAACAAGGTCGCTTACCGCCGTGCGGTTAAGATGGCTGTGGCATCCACTATGAGAATGGGCGCCGAGGGTATCAAGGTTCAGGTCAGCGGTCGTCTGAACGGAGCCGAGATGGCCCGCAGCGAGATGTTCAAGGAAGGCCGTACACCTCTTCACACACTCCGCGCCGACATTGATTACGCGCTTGTAGAGGCTTTGACCAAGGTGGGTATCATCGGGATCAAGGTGTGGATCTGCCGTGGTGAGATTTATGGCAAGAAGGAACTGACTCCCTCATATGCCATCGGTCAGAAAGAGGCAGGCCGTCCTCAGGGCGGTGGTCGCAAGGGTGGTTTCCGCAACAAGAAAAACAACAATCGTTAATAAAGAAGACTGACAATGTTACAACCGAAAAAGACCAGATACCGCCGTTCGCAGAAAGGCAGAATGAAAGGTGAGGCCCAGAGAGGCAATCAGCTTGCGTTCGGCTCGTTCGGCATCAAGACACTTGAGTCTAAATGGATCACCGGCCGTCAGATCGAGGCTGCCCGTGTGGCAGTGACCCGCTACATGCAGCGTCAGGGTCAGATCTGGATCCGTATATTCCCCGACAAGCCGATCACCAAGAAGCCTGCCGAGGTACGTATGGGTAAAGGTAAAGGTAATCCCGAAGGATTTGTGGCGCCCGTGACCCCGGGACGTATCCTCATCGAAGTGGAAGGCGTAAGCTATGACATCGCTAAAGAGGCGCTTCGTCTTGCCGCCCAGAAACTTCCTGTGGTTACAAAGTTTGTGGTCCGTCGCGACTATGATCCCAGCCAGAACATATAATTAATCCAAGAGATTTAACCAGAATATGAAAAAGGAAGAAATCAAGGAATTAAGCATTCAGGAACTGCGCGCCCAGATAGAGGCGAGCGAGAAGGCTTATCGTGAATTGAAAGTAGCGCACGCGATATCTCCCGTAGACAATCCCTCCAAGATCACCAAAGATCGCAAGGAGATTGCCCGCTTGAAGACAGTGTTGCGCCAGAAGGAACTCGCCGCCAAGGCAGAAGCTCCAGTAGAAAACAACTGATCCCAAAAAGTATTTGAAGAAAAATGGAAGAAAAACGTCATTTGAGAAAAGAAAGAATTGGGGTTGTTTCGAGCAACAAATGTGACAAGACCATCACGGTCGAGATCAAGTGGAAAGAGAAGCACCCGATCTATGGAAAGTTTGTCAACAAGACAAAGAAGTATCATGCTCATGATGAGAACAACGAGTGTTCAATCGGCGACACAGTGCGTCTGATGGAGACCCGTCCGCTGAGCAAGACAAAGAGATGGAGACTTGTGGAAATCATTGAAAAAGTTAAGTAATTATGATACAGACCGAATCACGTCTTACAGTAGCAGACAACAGTGGTGCTAAGGAAGCACTCTGTATCCATGTGCTCGGCGGCACAGGCCGTCGCTATGCTTCGGTTGGCGACATCATCGTCGTGACCGTAAAGAGCACGATCCCCTCTTCTGATGTGAAGAAAGGAACAGTATCAAAGGCAGTGGTTGTCCGCACAAAGAAGGAGATCCGCCGTGCTGACGGCAGCTATATCCGCTTTGACGACAACGCCTGCGTGTTGCTTAACAATGCCGGTGAAATCCGCGGCACCCGTATCTTCGGCCCCGTGGCACGTGAGCTCCGCGCAACCAACATGAAGATTGTGTCGCTCGCACCCGAGGTACTTTAATGTCAATAATAAAACGAAAAGCAGCAATGGCAAAATTCCATATAAAGAAGGGCGACACAGTCTATGTCAATGCCGGAGACGACAAGGGCAAGACAGGGCGCGTCCTTGAAGTGCAGGTGAAGAAGCACCGCGCGCTCGTGGAGGGCATCAACATTGTTTCCAAGAGCATGAAGCCCAATGCGAAATATCCTCAGGGAGGAATAGTTAAAATAGAGGCTCCTGTCCACATTTCAAATCTGAATGTGGTGGATCCGAAGACCGGTAAGCCCACCCGCGTGGGCCGCAAACTCAACGAGGCCGGCAAACTGGTACGTTATTCTAAGAAATCAGGAGAGGAGATTAAGTAATGAGCGCGACAACACTTAGTAATGATTATAAGGAAAGAATAGTTCCCGAGCTTCAGAAGGAGTTCAACTATTCAAGTGTGATGCAGGTGCCCCGTCTTGAGAAGATCGTGATCAACCAGGGTCTCGGCGCCGCCACTCAGGACAAGAAACTCATCGAGACAGCTATCAACGAGCTTACCGCCATCACTGGTCAGAAAGCAGTTCCGACGCTGTCAAGAAAGGACATCTCTAACTTCAAGCTCCGTAAGAAAATGCCTATCGGCGCTATGGTGACTTTGAGAAGGGAGAAGATGTACGAGTTCCTTGAGAGACTTGTAAGGGTAGCGCTTCCGCGTATCCGCGACTTCAAGGGTATCAACTCCAAGCTTGACGGACGTGGCAACTACACTCTCGGCATCACCGAGCAGATCATCTTCCCGGAGATCAACATCGACAACGTTCCGAAGCTTCAGGGTATGAACATCACATTTGTGACATCAGCACCCACAGACGAGGAAGGCTTCGCACTCCTCAAGAAATTCGGACTTCCCTTCAAACACGAAAAATAAGAGCAATGGCAAAAGAATCAATGAAAGCCCGCGAGGTAAAGCGCCAGAAGCTGGTTGAGAAATATGCCGAGAAGAAAGCTGCCCTCAAGAAGGCAGCGCTTGCGGATGCCGATGGCAACATCGACTATGAAGCGCTGACAAAGCTTCAGAAGCTTCCCAAGAACGCTTCCAAGGTACGTCTTCACAACCGCTGCGTTATCACCGGCCGTCCGAAAGGATATATGCGTCAGTTCGGCATTTCAAGGATCCAGTTCCGTGAAATGGCATCTGCCGGTCTCATCCCGGGTGTAAAGAAAGCAAGCTGGTAATACAATATAATTTGGAAAACCACGTTAAAAGAATTGGTGACTGTCCCACAGAGTTTTGAAAGACTCTGTGGGCGTCTCCAATCTTTCTCACATTCAGCAATCTGTTGCTGAATATCCCCAAAAAACGAGACAAAGTGAAAATTAAATATTGTTCGGATTATCTGAATCAATTTAACAATCAAAACAATGACTGATCCAATAGCAGATTATTTGACGAGATTGAGAAACGCCATCCATGCGGGACATCGTGTGGTGGAGATTCCGTCTTCAAAAATGAAAAAAGAGATCACAAAGATCCTTTTCGAGCAGGGCTACATCCTGAACTACAAGTTTGTGGAAGGTCCTACACCCTCGGGCACAATCAAGATTGCCCTCAAGTATGATCCGGTCGACAAGGTGAACGCCATCAAGAATCTTCACCGTGTGTCACGTCCGGGTCTCCGTCAGTATACGGGCTACAAAGATATGCCTCGTGTGTTGAACGGGCTTGGAATCGCGATCCTCAGCACCTCTCATGGAGTGATGACAAACAAAGAGGCCAAAGAGCGCAAGATCGGCGGCGAAGTATTATGTTACGTATATTAATAAAAGGAGGTATTCAATATGTCAAGAATTGGTAAAGCACCCATAGAGATACCTGCCGGCGTGACTGTACAGGTAAAAGACAACGTAGTGACCGTGAAAGGTCCGAAGGGCGAGCTTATGCAGGAGGTTAACCCCGCCATCACAGTTGAGCAGGAGGGTAACCAGATTGAAGTGAAGCGTCCGAACGACGAGCGTGAGAACCGTGCGATGCACGGACTTTACCGCGCTCTTATCCACAACATGGTAGTGGGAGTGTCAGAGGGCTACAAGAAAGAGATGGAGCTTGTAGGTGTGGGCTATCGTGCCTCATCCACCGGTCAGGTATTGGAACTTTCGTTGGGTTATTCTCACGCAATCTATATCAAGCTTCCGAAAGAGGTGAAGGTAGAGGCAAAGACAGAGCGTAACAAAAATCCGCTCATCATCCTTGAGAGCTCAGACAAGCAGCTTCTCGGACAGGTATGTGCCAAGATCCGCTCCCTCCGCAAGCCTGAGCCTTACAAGGGCAAAGGTATCAAGTTTGTTGGCGAAATTATTCGTCGTAAGTCGGGTAAGTCAGCTAACGCGAAATAATTAAAACAAGGAAGACTATGATATCCAAGATAGCAAGAAGAAATAAAATCAAAACCCGCATCCGCGGCAAGATTTCGGGCACCGCACAGAGACCCCGTATGAGCGTGTTCCGCAGCAACAAGGGGATCTATGTTCAGCTTATCGACGACCTGGCAGGGCGCACACTCGTAGCGGCGTCTTCCAAGGGACTCGAGGGAGGCACCAAGATAGAGGTTGCAGCCCGTGTGGGTGCGGACATAGCAAAGAAAGCAATGGAGAACGGTATCACAGAAGTTGTGTTCGACCGCAACGGTTATCTTTTCCATGGCAGAGTTAAATCATTGGCCGATGCAGCACGTCAGGCAGGTCTTAAATTTTAATCGGAAATCATGGCAAAGAGAAATAATAGAGTAAAATCTACAAATGATTTGGATCTGAAAGACCGTCTTGTGGCCATCAACCGTGTGACCAAGGTCACCAAGGGTGGACGTGCTTTCAGCTTTGCAGCCATTGTGGTAGTCGGCAATGAAGACGGCATCATCGGCTGGGGCCTTGGCAAGGCAAACGAGGTAACAGCGGCTATCGCCAAAGGAGTAGAGACCGCAAAGAAGAACCTTATTAAGGTGCCTGTGCACAAGGGAACCATCCCCCACGAGCAGAGCGCGAAGTTTGGAGGTTCACGAGTATTCCTGAAGCCTGCTTCAGAGGGTACCGGAGTAAAGGCCGGAGGCGCTATGCGTGCCGTGCTTGAGAGCGTCGGCATCACCGACGTGCTCGCAAAGAGCAAGGGTTCGTCCAACCCCCACAATCTCGTGAAGGCGACAATCGCGGCTCTCGATGAGATGAGAAGCCCCGCGCAGGTTGCCCAGAACCGCGGCATTGCTGTGGATAAAGTGTTTAACGGCTAAAAACATCAGAAATGGCACAGATAGCAATCAAGCAGATCAAGAGCCGCATCAATTGTCCGGCAGTGCAGAAGCGCACTCTCGACGCTCTTGGTCTCAGAAAAATGAACCACACTGTCGTAAAAGAAGACACTCCTTCGATCAGAGGTATGGTCAACGCGGTGCGTCATCTTGTAGAAGTCACAACTCTCTAATTTGTTTAGAAATTCATGGAACTACATAATCTTAAGCCGGCTCCAGGCAGCAACAAGAGCAACAAGAGAATCGGTCGTGGTCCAGGCTCCGGTTACGGCGGCACTTCGACCCGTGGACACAAGGGTGCGAAGTCACGTTCAGGCTATAAGCACAAGGTAGGTTTCGAGGGTGGTCAGATGCCACTCCAGCGCCGTGTGCCCAAGTTCGGTTTCAAGAACATCAACCGAGTTGAGTACAAAGCGATCAACCTTGATGCTCTCGAGGCTTTGGCAGAGGCTCAGAACCTCACCAAAATTACTGTTGCCGATCTCCGCGCTGCAGGTCTTGCTCCGAAAAGAGCTTTAGTGAAGATTCTCGCCAATGGAGCGATAAGCCGTGCCATTGAGGTACATGCGGACGCATTCTCCAAGAAGGCAGAGGAGGCTATCACTGCAGCAGGTGGAACCGTCAGCAAAAACTAATAAAAATGGGATTTACACAGACAATAAAAAACATCTGGAGCGTGGAAGATCTTCGCAGGCGGATCGGGATTACCCTTCTGCTTGTGATCATCTACCGTTTCGGATGCTACGTGGTCTTGCCGGGCATTAACCCGGATGAGCTCATGGCGCTGAAAAACTTCACGTCAGACGGGTTGATGCAGCTGCTTGACATGTTCTCGGGCGGTGCGTTCTCTCAGGCGTCGATTTTTGCCCTTGGTATCATGCCTTATATCACGGCATCTATCGTGATACAGCTTCTCGGCATGGTTCTTCCGGCATTTCAGAAGATGCAGCGCGAGGGTGAGAGCGGACGTATGAAACTAAATCAATACACGCGTTATCTCACAGTGCTCATCCTTGTCCTTCAAGGTCCCGCTTACCTCATGAACCTGAAATATCAGGTACAAGCGGCGGGCGGACACGTAGAAATGGGATTCTGGACAGTTTTGTTCATGACTATCGTCCTCGCGGCGGGTTCCATGTTCATCATGTGGCTTGGCGAAAGGATAGACCAGAAGGGTATCGGCAACGGTATATCGTTCATCATCCTTATCGGTATCATGGCACGCTTCCCCGAGGCTGTTATCCAGGAATTCACCGGACGTCTTATGAATTCAGCCGGTGGTGGTCTGGTAATCTTCCTTGTTGAGCTTGTGATACTTGTTGCCGTCATAGCCGGTGCCGTGCTCCTTGTACAGGGCACACGCAAGGTTCCTGTGCAATATGCGAAACGCATACAGGGCAACAAGCAGTATGGCGGGGCACGCCAGTATATCCCTTTGAAAGTGAACGCAGCCGGAGTCATGCCGATCATCTTTGCGCAGGCAATCATGTTCATACCCGTGACGCTGGTAGGGTTCAGTCCGGATCAGACCGGGTTCTTCGGAGCTCTTACAGACCTCTATGGATTCTGGTATAATCTGGTATATTTCGTAATGATTGTGGCCTTCACATATTTCTACACAGCAATCACAGTGCGTCCGGCTCAGATGGCAGAAGATATGAAACGCAACAACGGTTTTATCCCCGGTATCAAGCCGGGCAAGCCGACGGTGGAATATCTTGACTCGATCATGTCGAGAATCACACTTCCGGGATCTATTTTCCTCGGAATTGTCGCTATCCTTCCGGCGATCGCACATGTGTGTGGTCTCAACCGTCAGTTCGCCGCATTTTTCGGAGGAACATCCCTCCTTATCATGGTAGGCGTCATACTTGACACCTTGAGGATAGTTGAAGGACACCTGCTCATGCGTCATTATGACGGCCTGATGAAGGACGGCCGCATAAAGGGTCGCACCACAGGCAGTGCAGCATTCTAAAGTCAGTTCAGTAAGCTAATGATCTATATCAAGACAGCCGAAGAGATAATCAAGATGCGTGCGGCATGTGATCTTGTAAGCCGTACACTTGGAGAAGTGGCTAAATGGGCGCGTCCCGGTGTCACGACCCGCAAGCTTGATAACATAGCAAGAGAGTTTATCCTCGACAACGGGGGTAAACCCGCTTGCTTGGGTTATCACGGTTTTCCGGGAACATTGTGTATCGAGGTCAATGAGACAGTAGTTCATGGTTTCCCGTCAGGATATGAGCTCCGGGATGGAGATATCGTAGGCACGGATTGTGTCGTCGAGCTTGACGGATTTAACGGTGACAGCTGCTATACTTTCCCCATCGGGGATATAGACGCCAAGACAGCACGGTTGCTTCAAGTGACGAAGGAATCCCTTTATGTAGGGATTTCGGCTGCACAGGCTGGAAAGCGCATAGGAGATATCTCCAACGCGGTTCAGACCTATTGCGAACGTGCAGGGTACAGTGTAGTCCGCGAGATGTGTGGTCATGGCATCGGAAAAAGCATGCATGAAGATCCTGAGGTTCCGAATTTCGGGAGGAAGGGTATCGGTCCGGTTTTGAAGCCGGGGATGTGTATAGCCATCGAGCCCATGATCAATCTCGGAAGCAAGAATGTCGTGATCGAAGACAACGGATGGGAATGCCGCACACGCGACCGGAAGCCGTCAGCTCATTATGAGCACACCGTACTGATCACGGCGGACGGTCCGGAGATCATGACGACATTCGATTATATCGAGTCAGCCCTGGGTCTTGGGATCAATCCGGCGAATGAATAACAAAAGCAAAAACTGAAAAAGACAAATGGCAAAACAAGCTGCAATCGAACAAGACGGAGTCATTCTCGAAGCATTGTCGAACGCGATGTTCAAGGTGGAGCTCACCAACGGGCATGAAATCACCGCACACATTTCAGGCAAGATGAGGATGCACTATATCAAGATACTTCCGGGTGACAAGGTAAGGGTAGAGATGAGTCCTTACGATTTGTCGAAAGGGAGGATCGCTTTCAGATATAAATAAAAAACGACACACCATAATGAAAGTAAGAGCATCAATCAAAAAGCGTACGGCCGACAGCAAGATCGTGCGCAGAAAAGGGAGATTATACGTAATCAACAAGAAGAATCCAAAATTTAAAACACGTCAAGGATAATTTTATTACCTTTGCAAAAAATTTGTAACAACAAACTATGGCAGTAAGAATAGTCGGCGTAGATTTGCCGCAAAATAAAAGAGGAGAGATTGCCTTGACGTATATCTACGGCATAGGCCGCAGCGCAGCTAACACCATCCTCAGCAAGGCAGGTGTTGACCGCGACATCAAGGTTCAGGATTGGACAGACGATCAGGCAGCCGCCGTTCGTGAAGTGATTCAGTCTGAATACAAAGTTGAGGGTGACCTGCGTTCAGAGATCCAGCTCAACATCAAGCGTCTTATGGATATCGGCTGCTACAGAGGTATCCGTCACCGTATCGGGCTTCCCGTTCGCGGACAGAGCACAAAGAACAACGCCCGCACACGCAAGGGACGCAAGAAAACAGTTGCTAACAAGAAGAAAGCTACTAAATAACATTAAAGTATGGCAAAAAAGACAGTCGCAGCTAAAAAGAGGAATGTCAAGGTTGACGCCAACGGTCAGCTTCATGTGCATAGCTCTTTCAACAACATTATCGTTTGCCTTGCCAACAGCGAGGGCCAGGTTATCTCCTGGAGCTCAGCCGGCAAGATGGGCTTCAGAGGCAGCAAGAAAAACACTCCCTATGCAGCTCAGATGGCAGCGCAGGATTGTGCCAAGGTTGCATACGACCTTGGCCTGCGCAAGGTGAAAGCCTATGTGAAGGGGCCGGGCAACGGCCGTGAGTCCGCTATCCGTACAGTACACGGAGCCGGAATCGAGGTGACAGAGATCGTGGATGTCACTCCGCTGCCCCACAACGGATGTCGTCCTCCTAAAAGAAGAAGAGTATAATAGGAAAAGCAGCCCCCACGCCCGTCTCTGAATGCGAATAGATTGCCCCAGCATCTTTCTCTCGGCAATCGCGGCTGCGCTAAGGAGGCAGGTCAAAGGTTCACTTTAATTAAACAATCAGAAAACAATGGCAAGATATACAGGCCCAAAGACAAAAATCGCCCGCAAGTTTGGCGAGGCAATCTACGGCGAGGATAAGGTTCTGGCAAAGAAGAATTATCCGCCGGGACAGCATGGAGCCAACCGTAGAAGAAAGACTTCGGAATACGGCACCCAGCTAAAAGAGAAACAAAAGGCAAAATATACATACGGCGTTCTGGAACGTCAGTTCCGCAATCTGTTTGAGAAGGCAGCCCGCACCAAGGGTATTACCGGCGAGGTGTTGCTTCAGCTTCTCGAGAGCCGTCTGGACAATGTGGTGTATCGTCTCGGTATCGCCCCTTCCCGTCCGGCAGCGCGTCAGCTCGTTCTTCACAAGCATATCACGGTGAACGGCGATGTGGTGAACATTCCGTCATATCATGTAAAGCCCGGCGACATAGTAGCCGTGCGAGAGAAATCAAAGTCACTCGAGGTAATCGCCGACTGCCTTGCCGGCTTCAACCACAGCAAGTATCCCTGGATCGAATGGGACGAGAGCAAGAAGGGTGGCAAGTTCCTGCATGTCCCGCAGCGTGAAGACATTCCGGAGACAATCAAGGAACAGTTGATCGTTGAGTTGTATTCTAAATAATAAACAATAGAAACCCATGCCAATATTAGCATTTCAGAAACCCGACAAGGTCATCATGCTTGAGGCCGACAATTCGTTCGGCAAGTTCGAATTCAGGCCGCTTGAACCGGGCTACGGCCAGACAATAGGCAACGCGTTGCGTAGAATCCTGCTTTCTTCGCTTGGCGGTTTCGCCATTTGTTCGATCCGTATAGACGGTGTCGCCCATGAGCTTGACACCATTCCCGGGGTGAAGCAGGATGTCACTAACATCATCCTCAACCTTAAGCAGGTAAGATTCAAGCAGCTGACTGAGGATCACGAAACTGAAAAGGGAGTGGTCAATGTGTCGGGCACGGATGTGCTTAAGGCAGGAGATCTGGGCAAAGTGCTCTCCGGATTCGAGGTGTTGAATCCCGAGCTGGAAATCTGCCGACTTGATCCTTCGGCGAGCTTCCAGATGGAATTTACCATCAACAAGGGTCGTGGATGGGTTCCCGCCGACGAGAACCGTGAACTTCTCGGGGATGCTGATCCGAGTGTCATCGCCATCGACTCGATCTATACTCCGGTAAAGAATGTGAAATATGCGGTAGAGAACTATCGTGTTGAACAGAAGACTGACTATGAGAAGCTTCTTATGGAAGTGACAACCGACGGCTCCATCCAGCCCAAGGATGCTCTGAAGGAAGCAGCTAAGATCCTCATATATCATTTCATGTTGTTCAGCGACGAGAAGATAGCTCTCGAGGCGCCGAAAGAGAACGATGTCGATGAATTTGACGAGGAAGTTCTCCATATGCGTCAGCTTCTCAAGAGCAAGCTTACCGATATGGATCTTTCAGTCCGTGCCCTCAACTGTCTTAAGAGCGCCGAGGTCGAGACCCTTGGAGAGCTCGTTGTGTTCAATAAGAATGATCTGCTCAAGTTCCGTAACTTCGGCAAGAAATCACTCACCGAACTTGACGAGTTGCTCGCCAGCCTCAACCTCTCCTTTGGGATGGACATTTCAAAATATAAATTAGATAAAGACTAAACAACGATGAGACACAATAAAAAATTCAACCACCTCAGTCGTAAGAAAGGTCACCGCGAGGCTCTTCTCATGAACCTCACAATCTCTCTTATCATGCATAAGAGAATCTTCACGACTCTGGCAAAGGCAAAGGCATTGAGAGTATATGCCGAGCCGATCATCACAAGGTCAAAGACCGATGATATGACAAACCGTCGCCTTGTATTCAGCCATCTCCAGAACAAGGAGGCTGTCAAAGAGCTTTTCGGCGTGGTTGCTGAAAAGGTAGCAGAGCGTCCGGGCGGTTACACCCGCATCCTCAAGACAGGACATCGTCTTGGTGACAATGCGGAAATGGCAATGATCGAACTTGTGGATTTCAACGAGAACATGCTTGAGGCAGCCGGCGAGAAAAAAGCGAAATCAACCCGCCGCAGCCGTCGCAAGAAGAGCGCTCCCGCTGCCGAGGCAGTTGCGGAGGCACCTGCTGCAGAGGCTCCCGCAGAGGAGGCTCCGAAAGCGGAATAATCTTAGCCATATATCATATTTGTATGAGAGCGGTTGCCCGATGGGCGCCGCTCTTGTTTTTTTGGATATTATTCATTAATTTAGCGGAATCAATGACGATGACGTGTTGACGTTGTCTTTTTTATCCGTGTGTCTTTGCGATCAGACTTATCAATGGAGTAAAGTCTGAACGGACATTGTGGACACAGTTGTTTTTCTTATTGTCGCGTAACATGTTTATACCACATACCATAATCTTAAGTAGCTGGCTGGCAATTTTGCTTACAGCCCTTTATGCGTCGATGGTGATCGCCGCTGTGGTTGTGGTGCTCAGAGAGAACCGTAATCCGATCAGGGCATTGTCGTGGGTCATAGCGCTGGTATTCCTTCCGGGAATCGGGTTGATATTCTATCTTTTCTTTGGCAGGAGCCTGAGAGGGGTCCACATGATCTCGCGACACAACAAGCGAAAGATAATGCATCAGCATTCTCCCCGGAAAGTGAATCTTAACGATCTGCAGATCCCCCCTGAACAGCGGACAATATTGAAACTGGCGCATAACCTTTGCCATGCCCCGTTCACACTTAACAATGAAATACGCATATTCACTGACGGGACGAGCAAGTTTGAATCGTTGAAACAAGACTTGTTGAGCGCCCGGCAATCCATACTGTTGCAATATTACATATTTCTTGATGACAAGATAGGCAATGAAATAGCGGATATCCTTATAGAAAAGGCACGAAGCGGTGTAAGTGTGAAGGTGATTTATGACCATATAGGCAGTTTCTCGTCAAAGAAAAAATTTTTCCGCCGCATGGAAGCCGCCGGTATTGAGACGCATCCTTTTTTTCGGGTAAACTTCCCGCATTTTGCCAACAGGCTCAACTGGAGAAACCATAGAAAAATCGTTGTCATAGACGGCAAGACGGGATATATAGGGGGGATGAACATAGCTGACAGGTATGTATACGGACTTCCCGGCGGAGAGGTATGGCGCGACACGCACTTCAGGGTGGAGGGGAGTATTGTGGAGTCGCTTATCTATTCATTTGCCATAGACTGGAATTTCTTAAAGAAAGAACCTTATGTCCCGGAGGTTAAACCGGTACTTACGGATATCGTCAATTTTACCGGCATGCAACTTGTCACCGGAGGACCGACAGAAAGATGGAACAATCTTTCAATGTGTTTTATCCGCGCGATATCCTCAGCGCGAAAGACGATTCTGATACAGACTCCGTATTTTCTTCCCACCGACGCTTTGCTTAACGCGCTGCAGGCGGCTGCCCTCTCGAAGGTGGATGTAAGGATAATGATGCCCGAGAATACGGACAGCCGTCTTCTGCGCTATGCATCATTCTCATATATCACGCAATGTCTTAAAGCCGGCATCAAGGTGTATCTGTATGAACCCGGAATGCTTCATGCGAAAGCGATGATTATAGACGACAATTTTGTGACTGCGGGATCTACGAATTTTGATTTCAGGAGCTTTGAGAATAATTTCGAATGCAATCTTCTGATATATGACGCAGCCATAAACAGGAAGATGCGTGATATCTTTTTCGAGGATGTAAACAGAAGTAAAAAACTTAACCTTGATGTCTGGAAAAGGCGGCCGGTCACACAAAGGTTACTTGAATCTTTGCTCCGCCTTGTATCGCCAATCCTGTAATATCTCATAAGATGCTTTTAATTAAAAACACTTTGGTCTCGCTTGACCTTATCGAGCGTTTTTTTGTGTGTGATCTTGATTCTTGTCTGGGTCAATGTTGTATCGACGGTGATGCCGGCGCCCCTTTGCTTGAATCGGAGAAAGAGGCTATCGATTCTCATCTGGAAGCGATTCTACCTATGTTGAACCCATCCGCACGCAAGATTGTGGAGGAAGAGGGGAGCTCATATATTGACGAAGAAGGAGATCTTGTGACGCAGATAGTAGGAGGGAGAGATTGTGTATTCACGACGTATGCAGAAGGGGGCAAATGTCTTTGCGCGCTCGAGAAAGCCTACAGGGAGGGGAAGCTTCCTCAATTGAAGCCATCCTCCTGTCATCTTTATCCGGTGCGCCTTAAGCCGTGCGGAGATCTTACAGCAGTCAACCTCCACCGTTGGAAAATATGCAAAAGCGCAGAGATTCTCGGAAGGTCAAAGGGTGTTAGGGCATATGAATTCTTAAAGGAACCCTTGGTGAGAAAATTTGGGAAAGAATGGTATGAAGAATTGTGCGAAACTGCGGCGGAATGGCTCAGACAAAAGGAAAAATAATTCGCATGGGATTTCGAATGATGTGGTTGTGAAATGTAGATGAATGTGTTAAGTTCTGGTGTCTTGAAGATTACGATAATCCTCTGATTCTATTTTGAGATACCCTGGGTATGTCGAAAATAAAAAACAAGTGGACGGATTTCCCAATCAGTCCACTTGCTTGTTTTTGCTTAACTAAATAAATTCTTACATGTTAGGATTATAGATACCTAAATTTCACTACAAAATTATAACATAATTGCCAAAAGATAGCAAAAAATATTGTAAAAAAAACTTAAAATATCAATTGCTTTTTATATTGCCGTAATAATCAGTGATAAAAATTGTGGACGATTTCATAAAAAGACATGTAGCCAAGGATACAAAAATCCGTGGCTACATATCTGATGTATCTCCATAGGGAGTCGAACCCTAATCGTCGGAACCGGAATCCGATATTCTATCCATTGAACTATGGAGACATTAGCGGCAGGCAAACCATTGACGCTGTAATCTGAAACAACCGACGATAATATTCACTTGCCTGATGTTTTGCAAAGTTAAGCAAATTTTCCGAACTTTGCAAAATATGACCGTATTTATCGTCAATATGGTTCGGAAAGATATGATGGGATGTATGCAATAATATAATAAACAAGAATATATGGAAGTTAAAATAGAAAAAGGATGGAAACGGCATTTGGCTCAGGAATTTGACAAACCGTATTTCCATGCCCTTGTCGAGCGAGTGAGGAAAGATTATGCCGACCCGTGCGTGAAGGTATATCCACCCGGTAAAGAAATTTTTGCGGCATTCGATGCCTCTACATTTGATGATACCAAGGTCGTGATTATCGGGCAGGACCCATATCATGGTCCGGGGCAGGCAAACGGCTTATGTTTTTCTGTGGCTCCGGGGGTGCCAATGCCTCCGTCGCTTGTGAATATTTTTAAAGAAGTGAGTGCCGATACAGGTTCGCCGATGCCCGCCGACGGGGATCTGAGCCGTTGGGCGAGGCAGGGTGTGCTTTTGCTCAACTCTTCGCTTACTGTAAGGGAACATCAACCCAAGTCACACTCAGGAATAGGGTGGGAGACTTTTACCGACGCTGCGGTAGACGCGCTCGCGAAGTCAAAAGAAAACCTCGTATTTCTACTGTGGGGGTCGGATGCTATAAAAAAAGGCTCCAAGATTGACCGTAACCGGCATCTTGTGCTCACGTCACCCCATCCGTCACCCTTGTCCGCGCACCGGGGCTTTTTCGGGAATCACCATTTCACAAAAGCCAATGAGTATCTTATAGCCCATGGAAAAACTCCTATAAAATGGTGAAGGTGCCGCGTTGTTTAATATTATTGATTTCTGTGTTCCTGCACGCTTTTTTTCAAGCTGCTGCAATGGACACATCGACGGGAGTATTCGACACCAGGGTCCGATCCCTGACATTGCGAAATCCTTACAGTTTCATGTCGCCTCCCGTGATCAGACTGGGTAGCAATGACCGTCTGGATGTAAATTTCGATGTGACCGGAGACTCTCATGAATATTTGCGATGGCGGCTGATACATTGTAATGCCGACTGGCAACCGTCACGATTGCTCGAGCCGGAATATGTGGGAGGGTTCAATGAGACGGAGGTTACTGATTATGCATATTCGTCAAACACCTATGTTCATTATGTGAATTATAACATTGAGATTCCATGTGACGGGGTAAAGATATTGGCGAGTGGCAATTATCTTCTTCAGGTCTTTGCCGAGGATGATCCTGACAATGTGCTCCTTCAGCAGAGGTTTTTTGTTTCAGAAGATTCGGCGGTAGTCGGAGGGAATGCAAGCGGAAGGACAGACCTGGGGTTCAATACAAATTTCCAGCAACTGGATATGACCGTGGCGGCAGCCCTTCCACCGTCGGCAAATCTTTATCAGGATATTATTCTGACGGTCTGTCAGAACAACCGACCTGAAACTACACGGATAATTCCACATCCCATGCGGGTGGAAGGTGACAGGATAATTTATTCCCATCATCCGGATCTTGTTTTCAAGGCTGGGAACGAATACAGAAGATTTGAGACAGTCCGTGCCGATTATGCGGGGATGCATACGGATTCAGTAAAATTCGGAGGCTCGAACTGGCATGCCTGGCTGACTCCTGACGAACCCCGGGATTGGAAAGATTATGTATATGACAGCACGCAGCGCGGCAGATTCAAAATAGATGAGTACAGTGCAGACGATCCTGATCTTGGGGCGGATTATGTCACTGTGCATTTTATGCTCGATCATCCGGAACTTGCGGGAGCGGAAATCTATGTCGACGGAGATTTTACCCTTCACCGTTTCAACGGCTTCAACCGCATGCGTTATGACAGGGAAAAAGGGGGATATGTGGCGGATATACCATTAAAACAGGGAAGCTACAACTATCAATATGTTGTAGCTTCCCCGGATGGGAGGGTTGATCCGTCGCCCATAGAGGGAGACAAATACGAGACCCGTAATGAATATCTTATATGTGTGTATTACCGGGCGCCAGGGTCGCGTGCCGACCGGCTCATAGGCACGGGGGTCATTATTGCCGGGCAAGGATGAGTGCGGAATAAGGCGCGAGAGTCATCTTTCCTCCGGCAGATGCCCCGAGCGATCCGTCGTGTGCCATTTTGCCGTCTTTTGCCACTATCATCCACTTCCCTTTGGGGACGGTTACTGTCTGTGGGTGAGACGCTCCGTTGAAAACTACCTTTATCTCTTTCCAGGAATCTCCATTTGCGTTGTCCTTTAAAGAATAAGATATGAGATTGGGCGTTTTTGTTGAATCGATCTTGTCAAAAACGAGGTGTCTCGCGATATCTTCGGCAGAAGTCATGCGAAATGCCGGATGGGCTTTGCGCAATGCTATCAGTTCCTTGTAATAGTCAAACAACTCACGATATTTTGACTTGTTTTCCCAATTGATGGCATTTATTGAATCCGGGCTTTTGTAAGAGTTGTGTACCCCCTGCTTGTCGCGGAATATCTCCTCTCCGGCAAACATGAAAGGAGTTCCCTGCGATGTGAAGACAATGGTCTGTGCCAGTTTCGCCGCGTCGATCATGTTCTCTTCCGGCTCTCCCTCCATGGATTTACGGAGTTTGTCGGTGAGGGTCAGATCGTCATGACAAGATACGTAATTCACAATCATTTCGGGAGATTTCGCATAAGCGAACTTTGAATTGTTCCCTTTAGAGTAATCCACCTGCGGATGCGGTGTAGCCGCCACGATACCAATTTTGACGGTCTCCTCATTGCCGGGTTTCCCGGTGGCGAATCCACGGTCTTTGGCATCAGTGTAATGACCTTTCACCGCGTCCCTGAGATCATCAGAAAATACGGCGATACCATCCATTTTCGACACATTCTCTTTCAGCGCCCTTTTTTCAATGGCAAGAGGGGAATCTCCGGCAGTCCATCCTTCGCCGTATACGAATATGGAAGGATTAATTTTTTTCAGTTCCTGCGCGACTTTGTTCATTGTTTCCGTATCGTGGATCGCCATAAGGTCGAACCTGAAACCGTCGATATGATATTCGTCAGCCCAGTATTTAGTAGAGTTTATGATATATTCCTGCATTTGCCTGAGGTCTGACGCTGTCTCATTTCCGCATCCGGAAGCATCGGAATACCTGCCGTCGTCCCAGTGGCGGTGGTAATACCCCGGGGCGGTAAGTTCAAAGTTAGATCCGTCGTTTTCAGCCGTATGGTTGTAGACCACGTCCATTATCACCCCTATGCCGGCGTCGTGGAGCGCCTTTACCATTTTTTTCATTTCCTTTACACGAGTCGCGGGGTCAGAAGGATTGGTGGAATACGATCCTTCCGGGCTGTTGTAGTTCTGGGGGTCATATCCCCAGTTGTAGGTGTTGTCCTGAAGGTTAGTCTCGTCAACAGAGTTGTAATCATAAGAAGGGAGGATGTGTACATGAGTCACTCCGAGTTCCTTTAGATGGTCGATCCCTGTTTTTTCGCCGAGCGGGGATGATGTGCCGGCTTCGGTAAGGGCAAGGAATTTTCCTTTGTTGGCGATTCCGGAAGAGGGATGCATCGACATGTCGCGGTGGTGCATCTCATAAACGATAACATCAGAAAAATTGTTAACCACAGGACCCTTGTCATTGTCCCAGCCTTCGGGATCGGTTTTCGCGAGATCTATTATGGCTCCCCGTTTCCCGTTCACTCCTACGGCTTTAGCCCATACGCCCGGAGTCTCGTTTTTCCATTCCCCGTTCCATTTTATCTGGAATGTATAGAATTTGCCATAAAGTTTTTCAGGAACGGATGCTGTCCATGTGCCGGTCGCGGCGTCGTGGTGCATGGTGAGAACAAGAGAGGGGGATCCTGTGTGTCCGTTATCATAGATATTTACGCGTGCGTCCTGGGCTTCGGGGCTCCAGAGGCGGAAATGAGTTCCGGAATTGTCTACGGTCAATTCCAGATCATCTCCGCTGTAGGTGGGATAATCAATAAACCGTGCGTCATACCGGCTTTGAGCGTCGGAGGTGGCATGGGAGAGCATTGCTGCCGCCGCTAAAAATGCAGCTGTCATGGTTGAAGAAAAAATAAATTTCATATGTCAGTAAGAATTTATCAGTTACAGCATCAAAGTTACTAAAAATAAATCAGATCAGCAATTGTTTTTTGTTAAAGATTTCAAGTCGTGGTTTGTTGTCTGAAACGTTTCCATGTAATGTTGAGAGGCGAAGATTTGTCTGAGGTATGTAAAATGCAAGGAAGACGGCAGCTGCAGCTGCCGTCTTCCCGGTTCATAATTTTGATAAAACTTTGGTCTGACCAGACTCGGCGTATTGAATTCTCTCACGCTTCACAGTCCGGCTGATAGCATTGGTATCCGATTCTTCAGCCCGGCATCGCGCCGGGGGAGGATGGCATGAGATATGCCGGGTTCCATGTTCAGCGGAGTCTTGAAGCATCGCGGAGATCCGCCTTGTATTCAGACATTCAATTATTGCGAGGGCACGATGCCCGGATTGAGATCCTGTTAACGGGATTTTTAAGATGCCTCCGGCAAAGACGTTTCCACACCGGAGCTGCGTCTCAGGAAGTATCTTGCCCGTTGTATTATTATAACGTCGGGATATAAAAAAGGTTCAGTCTTGTGTATGTCAGAAAAAAAATGTAACTTTGCACCGCTTTTTAGGGAAAAGTAGGTGAGGGGGAGAGTCCCGCAGCCGGCACGCTTTTCCAATAAAAGTGAATTTTTAATTATAAATTTACTCTCAAGACAATGCATCTTTCAACAGAAGAAAAACAGGCCATTTTTGAGAAATATGGCCAGGGTAAGACCGATACCGGCAGCCCCGAAAGCCAGATCGCGCTTTTCTCAATCCGTATCAAGCATCTTACAGAGCACCTGAAGGAAAACCACAAGGATTATACCACAGCACGTGCCCTCAAGTCGCTTGTAGGTCAGCGTCGTTCACTCCTTGACTACCTTATCCGCAAGGACATCAACCGCTACCGCGCGATCATCGCAAAGAAAGAACTCGGTATCCGTAAGTAATCACGAATCCCGAAAAGAAATAGAGAGGACTCTGACGCGTCAGAGTCCTCTCTATTTCTTTTCGGGATATTGCCATAAAAACAGGCGGAATTCATGAGGTCCCACCTGTCTTTATGGTTGGAATTTATTTCTTCAGATTTATGCCTATTTCTACCTTGGAAGTCGAATTGACAATTTCCGGAAAAGCTTTGAGAATACCGGAAAGCGTATTCGCCATACTTCCCATTGCCGGGTCTTTCTTTGCTTCCTCGATAATGCTGTTGACGAAATCATTATCAGTCATCAGAGGAGCGAAAGCTTTTAGAATAGGCAGGAGCGTTTCCGTATTAAGGTAGAAGGCGGTTGCCTCTTCGGATATTTTGCCGTCTTCGTCGACGATCGCCGGTCCGTAGCTTACCGGTATTCCTTCCGAAAGCATTGGGATGAGCTGTTGCATTAGATTCTCAATGACGATAGAGAGGTCGGCGGCTCTTGTTGTTGATTTAGTGTTTGCGACAGCGTTCGCGATAATGGCGGCAGGATTAAGAAACAGTCGAAGAGTATTGTCGGAAGTCACCACGTATTGCGCGATTCCTGCAGGAGAGGTTGTCATTTCTCCCTTTTCAATGTCAAGGAATCTCGCGGTCACGTCTCCGTTTTCTTCAAAAGTCACATTATCAAGAACGTTCTCGAGCATTTGGAGCGGGGAAGAGGTTGGATTACCATCCTCATCCGGTTCAAGCAAAGGAGTAACGAGAGCGAGCCGGATGATTGTCTCAATAGGCATTTCCATTTCAAAGCCGAAGAGATCCACCAAAGCTCCCTTTTCCGCTTTCCATTCAACTCTGGCGACATTGAAAAAATTTTCATCCAATGCGGGCAGCTTCCATGTTCCGGCGAGCGAAGTGTTTTTAAGCTTCACATCGGAGAGGTTGAATATGATTACGTCGGGAGTTGCCGAGCCGTCGTAAGAATAGGTGCAATATTCGGTTTCACCGGTTCCTGAAAACGTGCAGTTGTCGGTGTCACCGATAAGCGTTACCGGTATCGAAACGGTTGCCGAGCCCGGAAGCACGCCTGCAGTGGGGACTGTGACACCCGGAACTCCGTACGATCTTGTAATTGCCGTCATAATATCGGAGATATTCAGAGGTTCCCCTGCCAGCGTTAAAGTCGCGTTGCCGTCAGATGTCGGAACAAAAGTGATTGTTTTCCCGATGATCTGAGATCCGTTGAGGCTGAGTGTCAGTCCGTCGGTTCCGCTGTATGTTTTTTCTACCAGCGCGCTTCCCGGGATTGTAGGATCATCGTTGTCGCTACAAGATGAGAACGTGGTCATGACACCCGCGATGGCGAGTGCATAAAACAAATTAAGCTTCATTCTTTTTTGTGTTTTTTAATAAGGGATATTGCCCTTAAGCTGTTAGAAATAGTTATGAATTCATAAAAATCGGTGCAAATATAGCTAAATTCCATGATGTTTTTAGATTAATTGGGTCATAAAAAGATTAAAAGATTAAAAATGGATTGAAATATTGGTCAAATGTTCGTAAATTTGTACCTTATTTGCCAAAGGTATGTTGGTATGGCATATAGCGCCGTTTTATAAATCCGGAGGCTGTCTGACATACTCTAAGAATCGGAATAAAACAAATGACAATGAAATTTTCAGAATTGGCGGTTGTCTTAAGTGGCGCCGTGCTTGCTGCATCATGTATAAGGGAAGAGCCATTGAACGCCGAATGTGACATCATTTCGGTGTCGTTGCCGGGCGACGTTCTCAACCGTCAGCCATTGATCGAGAACAACAAGGTGACGCTTATCGTCAAGAATGACGTCTCCCTTCTGTCGCTTGCGCCGGAATTTGAACTGACCCCCGGTGCGACAATAGAGCCGGCAAGCGGGACAGCAAGGAATTTCCTGTTTCCCCAGACGTATAAGGTGACCTCGCAAGACGGCGCGTGGACCAAGGAATATACGGTTATAGTGGAGCGCAACAACACAATAAACCTGAATTACAGTTTTGAGAATGTCCGGGAGGTCTCGGCATTGGGAGGGATGTGTACGTATGATGTGTTTTACGAAGTGGGTCCGTCAGGCAAGGAGACCATGGAATGGGCAAGCGCGAATCAGGCGTTCGCCCTTACCTTCCAGGCTTCGGCACCAAATACGTTTCCGACTTATCAGGGTGATGACGGGGTGAGCGGGCATTGCGCGGTGCTTGTGACGCGAAGCACGGGCAGCTACGGTCAGCGTCTTGGCAAGCCGATTGCTTCGGGCAATCTTTTCATCGGTAAATTCGATATGAGCGACGCCATCAACCATCCTTTGGAAGCCACCCATTTCGGCACTCCTTTCAACAATGTGCCCTCCCAGTTCAGCGGCTATTACCGATATGTTCCGGGTGAGACATATTGCGAGCCTGACGCTTCGGGCAATCTTGTGGAGGTGCCGGGCAAGACCGACATGTTCAGTCTGTATGCGGTGTTTTTTGAGTCTGTTCCCGGTCAGGAATGGCTTGACGGCAACAATGTCCTGTCGGAAGACAATCCATATATTATTTCTACAGCGGAGATACCCGACCGCCGCGCGTCTTCGGATTGGGTGGAATTTTCTGTGCCGTTCATATTACGTCCAGGGAAGACGATAGATCCGGACAAGCTCAAGGCGGGCGATTACAGCATAGCCGTGGTGATGGGGTCAAGCCAGGACGGCGACCGTTTCTGCGGTGCTGTGGGAAGTACGCTCAAGGTGGATGAAGTGTCGATAACATGTGCCTCGGAAATAGAATAAAATATAGGATAGACATGAATACATATTACAAAATCATATTGTCGGCGATATTGTTTGTCACGGGAATACAGGCGGAAGCTGCCGGATCAGGCGGACAGGATACGAAAGGTTTTTTCCGTAGCCTTGAATATGAAGTGAATGCCGGCACCAACATAGGAGGAGCCACCCCGATGCCGCTACCTTCGGAAATCCGGGAGATAAATTCATATAACCCGGAGCTTAACCTCCAGATAGGGGCTACGGTAAGAAAATGGTTCGGCAATGATACAAGGTGGGGTGCCGGAGTAGGGGTGAGGTTCGAGACAAAAGGGATGAAGACCCGAGCCACCGTAAAGAACTACGGCATGGAAATAATCGACAACGGCAAGACCCTCAAAGGGAGATGGACAGGGAAAGTGCAGACGCGATACCACAGCCAGCAACTTGTGGTGCCGCTTACCGGATTCTGCCGTTTAAGCCGGCGCGTGGTGTTGAACGCCGGACCATACCTTTCGTATGCATTCAGCAATGAGTTTGACGGGTATGTGTCTGACGGCTATCTACGGGAGGGAGATCCCACCGGGGAAAAGATCAGTTTTTCAGGAGACGCCAGGGCGTCTTACGACTTCGGGTCTGAGCTCAGGAAATTCCAATGGGGAATGCAGTTAGGGGCTTCCGTGCTTGTCTATAAGCAACTGACGGTCAATGCCAATCTTGAATGGGGGTGTAACGATATATTCAATTCGTCGTTCAAGACCGTGTCGTTCGACCTGTATCCCATTTATCTTAACCTTGGATTCGGCTATGTGTTCTGACGGGAGTGTCCGTATATGTCGCTGAATTGAAAATAAGGAGATTATTGGAAAAGAAAATGTCTGTCAGACTTCAATTCTTGTGAGACAGAACAATGGAGTGAAAAAAAATTTGTAACTTTGCAGACGAATATCAAAGACTTTTTATGCAAGACATCCGCAACATCGCGATTATCGCGCATGTCGACCACGGCAAGACAACACTGGTCGACAAAATGCTTCTCGCCGGACATCTTTTCCGAGACAATCAGACAACCGGCGAATTGATTCTCGACAACAATGACCTCGAACGTGAGAGAGGTATAACGATCCTGTCAAAGAACGTATCAATCACATACAAGGGCACGAAGATAAACATTATCGATACTCCGGGACACGCGGATTTCGGCGGAGAGGTGGAGCGTGTGCTCAATATGGCTGACGGATGTCTGCTGCTCGTTGACGCTTTCGAGGGACCCATGCCCCAGACACGTTTTGTTCTACAGAAAGCTATTCAGATGGGGTTGAAACCGGTAGTGGTCGTAAACAAGGTCGACAAGCCCAACTGTCGGCCGGACGAGGTGAACGAAATGGTTTTTGATCTCATGTTCAATCTCAATGCCACTGAAGACCAGCTTGATTTCCCGACCATCTACGGATCAGCCAAACAGAACTGGATGTCGACCGACTGGACCAAGCCTACGGAAGACATCACCGCCGTTCTGGATGCTATCATAGAATATATCCCTGCGCCCAAGCGTATCGAGGGCGCTCCTCAGATGCTTGTCACCAGTCTTGACTACAGCAGTTATGTTGGCAGGATCGCTGTGGGCAGAGTGCATCGCGGCACTCTCCGCGAGGGGATGGACATCGCCCTGTGCAAGAAAGACGGGAGTGTGTCTAAGCAGCGTATAAAAGAGCTGCATACATTCGAGGGTATGGGACGTAAGAAGGTTTCCGAGGTCAGCAGCGGAGATATCTGTGCCATAGTCGGTCTTGAGAATTTTGAGATCGGCGACACAGTGTCAGACCTTGCCAATCCGGAGCCGTTGCCCCGTATCGCGATAGACGAGCCGACAATGTCGATGACCTTCACCATCAACGATTCACCGTTTTTCGGCAAAGACGGAAAATTCGTTACCTCCCGCCATATCGCCGAGCGACTCGAGAAAGAGCTTGACAGGAATCTTGCCCTGAGGGTAAAGAAAGGTGAGAATGAAGACAAGTGGTCGGTGTTCGGACGCGGTGTGCTTCATCTGTCGATCCTCATAGAGACCATGCGCCGCGAGGGATATGAGCTTCAGGTGGGACAGCCTCAGGTCATCATAAAGGAGATAGACGGCAGAAAATGTGAGCCGATGGAGGCGCTGACCATCAATGTGCCTGAAGAATACAGCTCGAAAGTGATTGATATGGTGACGCGTCGCAAGGGAGACATCCTTTCGATGGAAACCCAGAACGACCGTATCAACATAGAGTTTGTGATCCCGTCCAGAGGTATAATCGGATTGCGCAACAATGTTCTTACAGCTACCGCCGGCGAGGCGATAATGGCTCACCGCTTCCTTGAATATCAGCCTTGGAAGGGTGACATAGAACGCCGCACCAACGGATCTCTGATCGCCATGGAGGCGGGCACCGCCTATGCATATGCTATCGACAAGCTTCAGGACCGCGGTAAATTCTTCATATTCCCTCAGGAAGAGGTATATGCCGGTCAGGTGGTAGGGGAGAACGCCAAAGACAGCGACATTGTAGTGAATGTCACCAAATCGAAGAAACTTACCAACATGCGCGCGTCAGGCGCTGACGACAAGGCGAGGATAGTGCCTCCGGTGGTGTTCTCGCTTGAAGAGGCATTGGAGTATATCAAGGAAGATGAATATGTGGAGGTTACCCCCAATCATCTCCGTCTCCGAAAGATAATACTTGACGAGAACGAAAGGAAACGCGCAAACCGCAGTTAACTTAACAGATGCCGGATTCCGTGGTATACGTATACCACGGAATCCGGCACATATAATACCACGCTTCCATGACAATCAATATACGAGGCGAACTTATGGATTTTACGGTTCCCAAAGTTATGGGGATTGTAAATGTCACACCCGACAGTTTTTACAGCGGCAGCCGCACCAGTACCTCGGCGGAAATATGCGCCAGAGTGGAGCGTCTGGTAAAGGAAGGCGCCGATATACTTGACCTGGGTGGGTATTCATCGCGTCCGGGCGCGGACACGGTCAGCGCGGATGAGGAATATGACCGGCTTGCACGCGGGCTTGAGGCGGTCAGGGACATCGCCCCTGATATTCCTGTGAGTGTGGATACTTTCAGGGCGTCGGTGGCACGCCGCTGCGTGGAAAACTGGAATGTGGATATAATCAACGATATCGGCGGAGGAACGCTTGATCCGGATATACAGGAGGTTGTGGCGGAATCGGGGGTTGCCTATGTGCTTATGCATATGCGCGGGACTCCTGCCACCATGCAGAGCCTGACAGATTACAATGACGTGACGGCGGAAGTGATAGAGGATCTCGCCAAAAAGACATATCATTTGCGAGGACTCGGGGTAAACGACATAATAATCGATCCCGGATTCGGATTCGCAAAGACTGTCGCGCAGAATTTCCGTATGCTTGACGAACTTGGCGAGTTCTGCAAGATGGGGATGCCGGTGCTTGTCGGGATTTCGCGTAAGACAATGATATGGAAAACCCTCGGTATCACACCGCAGGAGAGTCTTGAAGGAACGGTGGCGCTTGACGCGTTCGCTCTTGACAGAGGTGCGGATATCATCAGGGTGCATGATGTGCTCCCGGCGGTCCAGACGGTACGGCTCTATTCAGAAATGCGAAATGCGCTATCGTGAAATATGAAGCGATTTTACGTAAAACAAACATTCAACAGACAATAATATAAAACAAGAGACACGCCATGATCAACTTTGGAATAAAAGACATAATAGATATCCTGCTTATCGCCCTGTTGCTTTTTTATGTCTACAGGATGATGAAAAACAGCGGCACATTGAGTCTGTTTTATGGCGTGCTGATCTTTTTTGTATTGTGGGTGCTTGCTTCGGAAATATTCGGCATGCGTCTTACCGGTTCGATACTTGATAAATTTATGAGTATCGGGCTTATAATATTGGTTATCATATTTCAGGATCAGATAAAGCGATTCCTGATAGAATTGGGTTCGCGGGGGAGACTTAGTTTTTTCAAGCGTCTGTTCAGGCATGACAAGACAAACGACGAAGACCGGTCGCAGATCATGGCGGTAGTGTATGCCTGCATGAGCATGAGCAAAAGCAAGACAGGCGCCCTTATAGTTTTTGAGCGGAAAGTTCCGCTTGCCGACTATGAGAAAACGGGGGATATAATAGACGCCGATATCAATGTGCGTCTTATAGAAAATATATTTTTCAAAAACTCACCGTTGCATGACGGCGCGATGATAGTAGCCGACGGCAGGATAAAGTCCGTAGGCTGTATCTTGCCTGTGAGCCATGACATGAATATTCCGAAAAATCTGGGACTGCGTCACCGGGCGGCATTGGGGATGAGCCAGATGACAGATGCTGTATGTGTGATCGTCAGCGAAGAGACGGGAGGCATCTCGGTGGCTAAAGACGGAGCCATAACGGTGCGGGTGAGCGTACCGGATCTTGAGCACATCCTTTCAGAATCGCTTAACGGATAGATAGCTGCGTCTTATTGCAGCAGTTCCCCGATGTTCATGCCGAGATTTAACAGGAGTGTGGACGCGCTTTTATGCGGCATGGCATATGCAAGCCCTATTGAGAATGAGCTGACCCGTATGCCGACACCCGCTGAGAATCCGGAAAGGAAATTCCTCTGATATGCGCTCATGTCGGTTCGGGTTTTATAGTTGTAGGCGAGATCTATATAAAACTGTCGGCTTGGCATATACTGGGCGCAGAATATAAGGTGTCGGAATAGATTGGATCCGAATCCTGATTTTAATTCAAGTCCCTCCTGTTGTCCGTCTTCAGGATGAGAGTAATAGGGTAGATTCCATTTCGTGAGATTGAATGCCGTGATTCCGAAAGAGAAAGGGGAATCATCAAACCCTTTCATAAACCCCAGTTGTATGTCGAAAGGGAGATGGTCATATTTCTCTTCAAATCTTTTTAATTGCCCTCCCATATTCTTGAATGCCAGCGAAAGGGAAAAGTCATGCTCGTCATCATAATAATTGAGTCCTATGTCTGAAGCGAGGGCAACCGCCGAATATCTCTCGTAAGATGAGTATATGAGTTTCATATTTATCCCGCCCCTGAGTCTGTCGGAAAAATCGTGAGAAAAAGACCCTTCGAATACCATGTCGGACGGGGAGAACGATCCGTCGGGCGATCCGTCGGGCTGATAAGCCATTATGTCGCCATAATTCAGATAGCGAATTCCGATCGCCCAAGCCTCCCTGTCACCCGCCGCCATGCCGTATCTTATTCCTGCGAAATTGGCGGATCCGAGATAATGCATATAGCTTAAGACAGCGGCTTTGTCAATTTCGGGTCCGAGCAACGCGGGATTGTCCTGGGTCAGCGATACGTCATCATCAATGAGCGCGATGTTTGTGCCCCCGAGTCCGAACGCGTGGCTTGACGTTGGAATGTCGAGAAATTCGTAAGCGGAGCGTCCTGTCTGCGACCAAGACGACACGCAATGCGACAATGACGCTAAAAGTAATATGGCACGGAATGATTTCATACAAAGATAAAACGCCCGGATGTCAAATCTATTGCACAGGCGCTCCCCGGGGCGGTCTGCAGCCGGCTTTTGAAAATACCGTTTTCAGGTTTGTCAGAATATTTTGAATTGCGGCAAGAGAAAAATCAGAAGAAAAATATGAACGCGTTCCATTGTGAATAAATGTAAAACAAATTTAAATTACCAAATTCTTTTATTATAACACTTGCATAATCGGAAGAGCGGTTCTATATTTGCAACATAAAATTTCCAAACCTCATAATGAACGCTCGATTAATCCTATTCCTGTTTGGTATTCTGATAGCCTTCTGCCAGTCATCGAAGGCGTCAGCGCAGACATGCCGTATCACCTCCGGGGTGAATGCCAACGGCAGTCTTACCTTTAAGGAGGTGTATGAGTTTGATTATGTTGAGGACAAACCACAGTTTCCGGGAGGAGGCGCGGCGCTTCTCAACTATATCAACGAGACACGCCGCTATCCTGCGGAGGCATATTCACGCGGAGTGGAAGGGAGGGTGACATGTGCATTTGTCATCAACGCCGACGGAAGTGTGAGTGATGTGAGTGTCTTGAGAGGAGTTGAGCGTACGCTCAACCGGGAAGCGGTCAGGATACTGTCAAAGATGCCGGTGTGGACACCGGGAAAAATCGGAGGAAGGGCAGTGCCCGTAAGGGTGATATGCGCGGTTCCGTTCAGAAAATGACAGATCATGGCAGGAAGGAAACTCCCGGCATGAAGTATTTGACACAGACAGATGGCTTTTTTAGAAAGTAGATAATAATAGTTTTGATTTTTAGCACAGAAAAGGGATTGACCGTGAGGCCGATCCTTTTTAATTATAATATACCGGATATTGAGATTTAATTATAATATACCGGATATTGAGAGCTGAAAACAAGCAAGAGCCGGATTCAAAATAATCCGGCTCTTGCTTAAGAATATCTGAAGGAGAGCGTTTAGGGAGTCAGACAAGGGAGATGACAATGTCTTCGTCTTTGGTGGCGATTACGATCTTCCCTTCACGGCCGAGCCATCCGAGGGCTGCCATGATTTCGTCTTTTTTAAGTTTTGTGGCTTTTTTGACAAGTTTGAGTCCGAGCATATGAGTGTCGGAATTTTCAAGCGCCTTGTAGACCTCACCGGCCCATGTGCCAATTGATTCGATGTTCATTGTTTTGAAATTTATAAATGTTAAACTTCTTTGCTCATTGCTTCCTCTTCCACAAGAGGATTAATGTTGATGGCTATTTTAGAGTGCAAAAGTAATAAAAATTTTTTTAAACCATGCACTTTTGCCGCCGGATATTGGATTTTGGTATCTATTATACACGGATTTTTCATTTAAAGATGCTCCGAATTTTCAATATCCGTGAGCGGCAGGCGGTAAAGATAAGCCTCAACTTCATTCGGAAAGGCGTTGATTACACATTCCCAAAGGCGTGTAGGGGGAATCTTTGATTTTACACTCATAAGAGGTTGCTGAAATTTCAGCAACTCCTTATCTTTTAACAACCGGACACGCGTGATTGTTGGCAATGCTTATCCCCATTTCATTATTCGCCAATCAGCATCGAAGAGGAACTTGAGGTGCCATGTTCCCCGACAGAACTTTCATTCACCTTCTTTCCATACGATACAGAATAACTCAAAGTCAGCATATAGGTCGGACCTGCAAAACTATTGTATATACGTTTGTCTTGAGAGAAATGCGGCGTGTCGATAAAAGAATATCCCCCTCTTCTCGAGGTATTGAGAAAGTTGGACGCTTTCAGATTCAAGTGCAGATTTTTTATGGTATAACTAAACCCGAGAGCATATGTCCAGGGTGTATATGTTTTTCCCAGACCGGTATAAGTCGTTTTTTCCGGCACTATATTTCCATATGCATACCACGAGTTGCCATACCATGTTGCTGAAAGCCAACCTCCCCACCAGGATTTTGTATTGTTATAACATCCGGTTGCCTTAAGGAAATTATATGAAGCATAACCGGTAAGTACAAGTTTACGGGAGAAGAATCGTCCGGTAAGTTTTTGCGTCACTGTAATCTTATGGTCGGTGTTATGGTCGGAAAGCGAGGCGATCAGTCCGTCGTATCCTTCCTCCGACAGCCACACCTTATAGTCCTTATGAAACATCGGATTATATCTCACCACAGAGACCAGGCTGTAATTCCGTCCGGGATTCCATGTATTGGAAATGCTGTTGTTCCATTGCAGGCGGGATTTCAGGTCCGGATTGCCCCTTTTCCACAGGAGTTCTGTCTGATGGATGGTGAGTCCGTTTTTCATACCTAAGGGATACCCCACGTTCTGAAGGATGGAAGAGAACGACATGCTCACTTTCTTGCTCCATTTATGCCGGAGATTTATCGTAAGCCTCGGATAATAGTTGATGTCGTGTGCCACTTGCCCGTCGTTCTGGCGGAAACGGTCCCAAGTTAGCCCCGGCTCCACTTTGAGCGAACTTCCGCTTCCGAATTTATGACTGTATTGGAAGAACATACCTCCGGACATATCACGCGACAGGAATACATCCTCATAATTACCATGGTAATCTACCCTATTGCGTTGAAAGCTTATGTAAGTGCTGACGTTTATAGAATTGGCGGAATTAAAAACCTTTGAATATGTAGGAGAAAAGTAAAGCTCATATCCTTTTTCCCGGCTTGAATTGTCGATGGCGGGATAACCTTGAGCCTGATAGAAAGAGCGTGCGCGTCCGATGATTCCTGATGTCTGCAGATAAAGGCTTAGCATCTGGTCTTTCGGCAGCCACAATGAGAAAGAGGATTCATAGAAAGGGGTGACAATCCTGTTGGAATTGTCAGAACTGTAAAGTCTGGAATCTATAATTGAAGGTGTATAGATGGTGGCGGCTTCATGTCGGTTGAACGGACTTCTCGTCATGGACCATCCCGCCGTATTGGACCAGGTTACATTCTTATGTTCATAAGTGGCTTGCAACGATGCCTCTAATCCATAATTTCTCACATTGCCATTCCTATACCTTGAGGTTTCCGTCACATTGTCGAAATGGTCACCCTTAAAGAAGAAATCCTTGTAATCAGTCGCAGATGTCATTCCGTCATGATGGTCAGAACGATATTGACCCATTATGAATGCATCATAGGTCATGCGGCGGTAAGCGAGTTTTGAGCTTAGATTGTAATCGCCGCCAATGCCGGAGAGTTGTTGATCAGCCGTGGCTTTGGTATATCCTCCATATTCATATTTCTTCATTACGAAATTCACCACATTTTGTTTTCCCATGAAATTGGCAGAGACAGGCATGGGGAGGTATTCCACGCGAGCCACATCTTTCGGATTCAGAGCCTTGAGGTCTCTTGAGGAAGCCTGTTTGCCGTCGATAAAAAATACTGCGGGATCACCCGTAATTGTCTCGACTTTTGTAGAACCGGGCACCACTGTAATTTCCGGAATCGCCATCCTCTCAAGAAGAGAAACCGCATCATATGAGAATTTCTTCTCTCTCGCAGTGGGATAGAATATAACTCCCTCATCCGTCTCTTTCCGAGTGGTAGCCTCTACCACTACCTCTTTCAGAATTTTAACCTTCTCTTTCTCCTTATCCAATGAATCCTTTTTGTTTTCTCCACATATCCCCTCATTGAGAGTCTTTGTATCAAGCTCATGTGATGACGCTCTGCATTCCATCGTCAGACAGAATGAACATACGATGCATGCAACTATTATACGGATAATTCTCATAATGATATATTTAAATATGACAGGCTGAGCCGGAACTTCTCCAGTCACTTGACAGTCTTCAAGTTTCAAAACCAACTCGAAAATATGACGATATTTTGAAAAAGAAAACAGTTAAAAATCTTCTTTTTATGTTAATAAAACGATATTTTTTGGGGAAATATTGTTAGGGTCTAAAATATTATGTTATGATAACACCATCCTCACCAACAATCCATGGAAAACTCAAAGAGCGCGTTCTTAAGTAGAAAAAACTTTTTACTTTCTCAGGGATATGGGAATATGTCTTTCTAAGGTATTTTAAGACAGTAATATGAAAAGTTTTATTAATTTTGCATCATGAAGAAGAAAAAGAGCGATCCCCCGATGGAGACAAGCATTATCGGAGAAGGGAGAGTCATAAAGAACACCGGGAGCGCGTACATTGTGCGCATGGAGGAGAGTGGCATTGAACTCAACTGCCGGATCAAGGGCAATTTCAGGATCAAGGGTATCCGTACGACCAATCCTGTTGCCGTGGGCGACATCGTGACAGTATCGGAGGCTGCCGATGACGCCGACTATATCACGGCAATAGCCCCACGCAAGAACTACATCATAAGGCGGGCGTCAAATCTCTCCAAGGAAAGCCATATCCTTGCGTCCAATCTGGATTTGGCAATCCTTGTCGCCACATTGCGCGAGCCTGTCACGACCACTACGTTTATCGACCGTTTCCTCGCTACGGCAGAGGCATATTCTGTGAATGCCGCCGTCGTGTTGAACAAGGAAGACCTGTGGGACGAAGAAGACCGTGAACTTGCGGAAGCCCTCAAGAATTTATACACCTCAATAGGATATCCTGTATTATTTGTCTCTGCCACGACCGGGGAAGGTCTTCAAGAATTGAAGGAGTTCGTCGCAAACAAGATCACACTACTTGCCGGAAACAGCGGAGTCGGGAAGTCGTCGCTGATAAACGCATTGGTGCCCGGAGCGGATTTACGCACAGGTGAGATCTCAGACCTTCACCACACCGGCACTCATACCACAACGTTCTCCGAAATGATCGACATTCCGGGAGGGGGCGCCATTATCGACATTCCCGGAGTCAGAGGTTTCGGCACGATTGATTTTGCTCCCGATGAAGTGGGACATTTCTTTCCGGAGATATTCAGGATGTCGCGGGAGTGCCGCTACAGCGACTGTAAGCATACGGGAGAACCCGGATGTGCGGTGGTGCCTGCGGTAGAAGAGCATTATATATCAGAAAGCCGCTATGCTTCATATTTATCCATACTTGAAGAAGCCTCGGAAGAGGCGGGTGCCGATAAATACCGCAAGCCGTTTTGAAAATTTGCACGTGTGGGAAAAAAATTGTAACTTTGCGGCGAATTTGTAATCTCTGGCGGGACATGGATGCCCGTTAAATTGCAAATAAACCCTAAATCTCAACAAGACAATGGATTTAATGAAGATCGCGGAGGAGGCATTTGCCACTCCCAAAAAGCAGTTTGATGAATTTGGTCCCGGTGATACCATCACAGTGGCTTACCGTATCAAAGAGGGCAACAAGGAGCGTATCCAGCAGTATCGTGGCGTTGTGATCCGCATCAACGGACGTGAGGACAAGAAGCGTTTCACAGTCCGCAAGATCTCTGACGGAATCGGAGTGGAAAGAATCTTCCCCATCGAGTCTCCGTTCATCGAGTCAATCACAGTCAACAAATTCGGTAAGGTTCGCCGCGCCAAACTTTATTACCTTCGTAATCTTACAGGTAAGAAAGCCCGCATCAAAGAGCGTTACGTCAAGAAAGGCGACAAGTAATCAACTTTCCCACGTAGTCACACAAAGCGACAGAAGACAGTCCTTCAAAAGATGGACTGTCTTTTTTTAAGTTGCTCCCATGATGGCATCTCGTCTGTATGCGTTAAGAGTCAATGCGGTCGGAGCGTATCCAGCAGTATCGTGGCGTTGTGATCCGCATCAACGGACGTGAGGAC
>CAMWID010000020.1 GCA_947174235.1 uncultured Porphyromonadaceae bacterium
AAGTATCTCTTACGAAGAGATACTTAAGTCAGGCATCAAATATTAGAGCATTTCCATAGGATGCGATCCAATATGCCAAAGGCACGTCCGTACATTTCCGAATAGATACTTAAATCAAGGATTAAATATTGGAGCATTTCCGTAGGATACGATCCAATATGCCAAAGGCATGTCCGTACATTTCCGAAGATATACTTAGTCAAGCATTAGATTTAACAACGGATAAAGACAATTTCATGTTGAATTTTCGCGCCATGTATGGTAAGATTGGGAAAGTTTTAATATCTTTGCGTAGTAATCGGACATGCCGGATTTATCAGCGTGTATCTTGATTGCCGAATACTCCGCTATGGCTAAAAAATCTAACGGCCCCACATTCCGGGAGGTGATGACCTCCGTAAAGAAACATAAGTTCGCCCCTGTCTATATCCTGATGGGTGACGAACCGTATTATCTTGACGAACTTTCGCGCGCTCTGGAGAACAATGTAGTAGACGAGGCTGACCGAGACTTCAATTCAATAGTATATTATGGTGCTGATTCCGATATCGGGAGTGTCATAGCGAGCGCACAGCAGTATCCGGTCATGTCAGACCGTCAGCTTGTCATGCTGAAGGAGGCGCAGTCGATGACGGGAGCCAAGTCACAGCTTGACAAACTCGCATCGTATATCAACCGTCCTAATCCTACAACAGTGTTAGTGGTGGTATACAAAGGGGATTCGTTGCCTGCCACATCCCAGTTGCTGAAAAGCACGAAGGATACGGAATGTGTGGTGTTCCGCAGCGACAGGTTGCGTGATTACCAGTTGGCGGGACCGATCATGGATTATTGCGCGTCGCGGGGAGTGGGGATCGATGACAAGGCGGTTTCCCTGATGTGCGACTATATCGGGAATCCGCTCAGCAAACTGTTTGGGGAGATCGACAAACTGATACTTGCCGCCGGCAATG
Source organism: uncultured Porphyromonadaceae bacterium (assembly GCA_947174235.1). Taxonomy (GTDB): domain Bacteria; phylum Bacteroidota; class Bacteroidia; order Bacteroidales; family Muribaculaceae; genus Lepagella. Next base: position 954 of record CAMWID010000020.1, read on the forward strand.
ATATCAAGCGGATCACTCCTGATCTGATAGAAAAAAATATAGGGATTTCAAAAGATTTCAATACCTTTGAGCTTGTCAAAGCCCTCGCCCGTAAGGATTATCCGAAATCGATGATGATCGTGGAGTATTTTTCAAAGAATCCGAAACAGAATCCGGGGGTGATGATCGTAGCCACTCTGTTCAGTTTCTTCTCCAAACTTTTTGTGGCTACGGTGACTAGAGACAAAAGCGACGCGTCGCTGATGTCGGAGCTTGAGCTGAAGTCGGCTTACGCGCTCAGGGATTACCGTGACGGACTACAATATTATAACGCGAGGATGGCATTAGGGGCTATCCACGCGTTGCGCGAATATGATGCCCAAAGCAAAGGGATCGGTTCTACACAGAATGAATATGAACTTCTGAAAGAATTGATCTTCAAAATTTTCACGGCGTCGTGACAATAAGAGGGGTGATATGATATACTATTTTTCAGGCACCGGCAACTCCCGGTATGTGGCGCGTGAACTTTCCGGTATGACCGGGGAGGATCTCGGTTTTATTCCTGACATCGATGCCGTCGGCGAAACGGCGGAAGGTATGTCTGTAGGCTTTGTTTTTCCTGTCTATTCCTGGGGGGTACCACCGTTGGTTCTGGATTTTATATCGCGGCTTCCGGATAGTTTCTGGAATGACGTGAGGCGGTTGCAGCTCCCTGTGTGGTGTGTGATGACCTGCGGCGACGAGGTGGCTTTGGCACCGGAGATGTTTGAGAAATCCGTAAGGGAAAGGGGGGCGGAAGTGGAGTCCGTGTGGAGCGTGATCATGCCCAATGACTATGTGCTTCTCCCCGGATTTGATGTCGATCCTAAAGATGTGGAGCGTAAGAAGCTCCATGATGCTCCGGCAAGGTTAAGGGAGATAGGTGTGGGGATAGCGCAACACCGCAAGGTGGTGGACGTGGTGAGGGGAAGTTTCCCCGCGCTCAAGACCCGGATGATTTATCCGCTGTTCAAGAGATGGGGTATATTCCCTGATAAATGGAGGGTCTCGTCGGGATGTGTGGGATGCGGCATTTGCGCGAAGAGTTGTCCGCAGAAGAATATAATTATGGACGAGGGGCGCCCGCGCTGGGGGAAGAAATGCTGTTCGTGTCTCGCCTGCTACCACAGATGTCCGCGACATTGTGTGGAATACGGAACCAAGACCAAAAGGAAAGGACAGTATTTTTTTTGCAAATGATGACTGATAAATGATAAAGACAGAGCCGCAGGAACCTATCGGATTCCTGCGGCTCTGTCTTTATCATTTATCAATTATCTTTAGAGATTTAGAAGCTCGAAGATCTTGTCGGCGGCTGCCGACAGTCCGTCGGGATCTTTGCCGCCTGCCTGAGCGAAGAAGGGTTGACCGCCGCCGCCCCCCTTGATGAGCTTCGCCGCCTCACGTACGATGACGGACGCGTTGAATCCCTCTTTCACGATGTCGTCGGAGATCATGAGTGTCAGCATCGGTTTGCCCGCGTTAGTGGTCGAACCGATGAAAACGGTATGTTCCGGAGAATCCTTGCGGATGGTGAATGCCACATTTTTCACGACTTCGGGCAGTTTGGGACCTTTCAGCACACATACCTTGATACCGTTTCTGACAGCGGCACGGGATACAAGCTCATTGGCGAGGTTGCGGGTGCGCTCCTCCATATAGTCTTCCACCTGTTTGCGCAGTTCGGCGTTTTCCTTGATCGCCTTTTCCACAGCGGCTTTCACGTTTGACGCGTTACCGAGGAATGAAGCCATGTCGTTCATTGTGTCCTGGAGGTTGTCGAGCACATCCTCCACGCCGTTTGCCGACACAGCCTCTATTCGCCTGATGCCTGCAGCGATCGAGCTTTCGGAAAGGATTCGTACCATGCCGATGTTGCCGGTGTTGGCAACGTGTGTGCCGCCGCAAAGCTCTACGGAAGAACCGTACTTGACCACGCGCACCTTGTCGCCGTATTTCTCGCCGAAGAGAGCCATCGCCCCGAGTTTGCGCGCCTCTTCAATAGGCATCTCACGCGCTTCCTCAAGAGGCATAGCCTTGCGGATACGGCTGTTGACGATATGTTCCACCTTGCGCAACTCTTCCGGGGTCACCTTCTGGAAGTGGGAGAAGTCGAAACGCAAAGACTCCGGCGAAACGTATGAACCTTTCTGCTCCACATGATTGCCGAGAACTTCCCTCAGCGCCTCGTGGATCAGGTGGGTGGCGGAGTGATTGGCGGAAATCGCGGCACGTGCCTCCTCGTCGATGTGGGCTACAAATTCAGCCGCAGGGTCGGAGGGTAGTTTGTGCGCGAGATGCACGCCGATATTGTTCTCTTTCTTTGTATCGAAGATCTCTGTCACCTCGCCGTCGGCAGAAACGAGGGTGCCGCGGTCACCGACCTGACCACCCATTTCAGCATAGAACGGGGTTTTTGAAAGGATTATCTGATAAAATTCCTTCCCTTTCTGTTTCACCTTTCTGTAGCGCAGGATAGATGTGGGGGCGGAAACCTCGTCATAACCCACAAACTCCTGTTCGCCGTTGTTTACGACAGTCCAGTCTCCGGTCTCCACGGCAGCGGCGTTGCGGGCGCGGGTTTTCTGTTTAAGCATCTCCTCGTCGAATTCCTTCTGGTCGAGAGTCATGCCGTTCTCGCGAAGTATGAGTTCGGTGAGGTCGAGAGGGAATCCGTAAGTGTCGTAAAGCACGAACGCGTCTTTACCGGAGATGACGGTTTTCCCTTCGGCTTTAGCTTTTTCGATAAGAGAGTCAAGAAGTTTGATACCGTTGTCGAGAGTGCGTAGGAAAGATTCCTCTTCCTCTTTGATGACCTTTTTGATAAGTTCCTGCTGCGCTTTGATTTCCGGGTAAGACTCACCCATCTGTTCCACGAGCCGGTCCACGAGCTGATACATGAACGCTTCCTTGCGGTTGAGGAAAGTATATGCATAGCGCACGGCACGGCGGAGTATTCTGCGGATCACGTATCCTGCTTTCGCGTTGGAGGGGAGCTGGGAATCGGCGATAGAGAAGGCGATGGTGCGGAGATGGTCGGCTACAACCCGCATCGCGACGTCAACTTTGGCGTCGGCTCCATACTTCAGACCGGTGAGGGTTGAGATCACATCTATGATGGGGGTGAAGACGTCAGTGTCGTAGTTTGATTTCTTTCCCTGGAGCGCCATGCAGAGGCGTTCGAATCCCATACCGGTGTCGATTACTTTCGCGGGGAGCGGTTCGAGAGATCCGTCAGCCTTGCGGTTGTATTGCATGAATACAAGGTTCCAGATCTCGATTACCTGAGGGTTGTCTTTGTTGACGAGCGACGCGCCGTCGACTGCGGCACGCTCCTCATCTGAGCGGAGATCGATGTGGATCTCGCTGCACGGTCCGCAAGGTCCCGTGTCGCCCATTTCCCAGAAATTGTCATGACGGTTGCCGTTGATGATATGAGACGCGGGGAGATGTTTTTCCCAATATCCGGCAGCCTCGTTGTCGCGTTCGAGCCCTTCCGGGGCATACCCCTCGAAGACAGTGGCGTATAGTCTGTCTTTATCGAGCTTCAATACATCCACAAGATATTCCCAAGCCCAGTCGATAGCCTCTTTCTTGAAATAATCGCCAAACGACCAGTTGCCGAGCATCTCAAACATGGTGTGGTGGTAAGTGTCGTGTCCCACCTCTTCGAGGTCGTTGTGCTTTCCGGAGACGCGCAGACATTTCTGGCTGTCTGCCACTCTCTTGTTGACTGCGGGACGGTTGCCGAGGATAATGTCCTTGAACTGGTTCATGCCGGCGTTCGTAAACATTAGCGTCGGGTCATCCTTTATTACCATAGGTGCCGAAGGCACGATCTGGTGTCCTCTTTCACGAAAAAAAGACTTGAACGATTCTCTGATTTCGTTAGATGTCATCATATATGTATAGAAGTTGTTTACACTTTCTCGCGCAGACTGAAGTGATTGAAGCTTTATTGCTGTCAACTCACCTTAGTCTCCGCCCCTAAAATCGGGAATAATATTCATAATCAGCAGGACGTAGTCCTGTTCAGGTTGCAAAATTATTTAAAAATCATTAATTTTGCAACTACAACCGAGATAATCAATATTAATAAGGTGTCAAAAAACATATATTACAGGTATAATCCGGATACAGACAACTTCGAGAGGATCTATCCGTCGATGAAAATGCGTCTCGCCGCCTGGGGGAAAACCTGGGCGCTTGCCGCCGCGCTCGCCGTGGTTATGTTTTTTGTCGTGTTCTATTGTTTTGACTCGCCGACAGAGGAGAACCTGAAGGCGGAAAACTCCCAGCTGCGGACGCAATACGGAGTGTTGAACCGACGTCTTGACAATTCACTGAAGGTGATGGAGCGTATAAGGGAGCGGGATGATAATTTCTATCGCGTGATGATGCAGATGGATCCTATGAGCGAGACCCAGCGTCATGCCGGTCTTGACAACGAGGGGCGCTACCGTGAGCTTCAGAATATGTCGGACGCCGGTCTGGTGACAGAGCTTACCCGACGGATGGACCTGCTTGAACGCCAGATTTTCGCCCAGGTGCAGAGTTTCGATCAGCTGAGGGAGTCGGTTGGACAACAGCAGGATAAGCTGGCTCACATACCGTCAGTGCTTCCTATAAACATAAAGGACTACACGATGTCTTCAGGTTACGGCTACCGCAGGGATCCGATCTATGGATCGTCGAAATTTCATGAGGGTCTTGATTTCGCGGCAGCCACCGGCACGCCGGTGTTCGCCACGGGCGACGGGGAGATACAGCTTGCCCGCCGAGAGGTGGGTTACGGCAACTGTATAGATATCAATCACGGTTACAATTATCTCAGCCGTTATGCCCATCTGAGCGAGATTCTCGTGAAGGAGGGGGAGAAGGTGAAGCGCGGTCAGCTTATCGGGAGGGTGGGATCCACAGGAAAATCAACCGGACCCCATCTGCATTATGAGGTGCGTTTCAAGGGGGAGGCGCAGAATCCGGTCAATTATTATTTCATGGATCTCACGCCGCAGGAATATGCCGACATGATCCAGCTTGCCGACAACGCGGGGCATGTGATGGATTGACCGGGGTACACGCGGATTAAATATCTATTGTATTATGGCAGCATCAGATCTTACCAAGAAATATTATAAAATCAAGGACGCCGCCGAGCTTGTCGGTGTCTCGCAGACAACGCTACGCTTCTGGGAGAGTGAATTTCCGGAGGTTGACCCTTACCGCAGTCCGAAGAACCAGAGGTATTATACTCCTGACGACATAGAGACGCTGCGTCTGATATATTATCTCGTAAAAATACGTGGACTTAAGATAGAGGCGGCGAAGGAGCAGCTGCGTCTCAACAGGAGCAACATCTCACGGCGCATGGAGATAATAGAGAAGCTCCAGGACGTCAGGGACGAACTGGAGCTTATGCTTAAGGCGCTTGAGAAGCGGAGGTAGTCGTTGGAGTTTGTTAGAGTTTGACCGTTATTTTATTGCTATTTTTTTGGAGCGCCTTTCGTTGGGGGCGGAGGCTGTGACGATATATATCCCTTTGTCAAGGTCCGGCAGAGTGTAGGTGTTGTCTGCCGGAGATGTGGTTCCCGTGCAGACTGTTTTCCCGGAGATGTCGAAGACTTGTATGTCGGTCACTCCGGAAAATGTACCGCTGTGGATGCTTATTTTTCCGTTGTCGTATATAAGCCAGTTTTGCTCAGTATCAGTTACTGTCTCGACTCTGGAGGAGCCTCCATTGCTCTTTTTTTGAAAGAAGCGTACGTAATCCACATAATAGGAAATAGGGAAGCAGGATTCGTCAATACCGTCTGATGAGTTGAGCGCAAGGTTAAGGAGAATGAACATGGGGGTACGGAAAGGGTAATCTGTCTTGCAGTAATCTCCCACCGGCTGAACCGTACGCGACTGTGCGGTGGTGTTCAACAGTTCGTCATCAAGATATAGTCTGATCGACTCCTCATCCCATTCCAAAGCCCATACATGATATTTGTCTGCCCATTCACTGTCGCGGTCGGTGAAATGAGTGAACGGAGTCTGCACGGTGCGCCATTGTGCTGTGCCGGAGGCGTTGGACCATGCCACGTTTGCGAAAATGCTCTTCTTGTAATATTCAAGTATATCGATCTCCCCGCACGCCGGCCATGAGCCGTTGGTCTGGGGATATCCCTTTGCCCATATCGCAGGCCACGCTCCGCTGCTGACAGGTATTTTGGCACGTATTTCCATACGGCCGTAGAGAAGGTCTACCTTACGCTCCGATATGATCGAACTTGATGTGTATTCGGCATATTCCCGGTTCAGCATCCAGTTGGATGATTCCGGGTCATATTTGGGATTTGCCACCCGTTCTTTTCTGGCTGTTATGACAAGATTTCCGTCCTTACAGATGGCGTTGTCTTCCTGATACCACTGAGGTTCCGAATTCCGTACAAAACCTTTTTCAAAAGTCCAGCATTCAGGGTCTACAGGTCCGTCCACGTTGAATTCGTCCGCCCATACGAGTTCCCAGTTTTCGTTGCCCATGTCTATTTCTTCCACTACAGCTTGAGGGACAGGATCGAAAATCCATGCCCCGTTGTTTCCGAGGGATGCGCTTTTCGCAGAGACGGCTGTTCCGTCGCGGTATGCGTATATCACATTTCCTACGGTATTTTCTTTTAAAGCGAAAGCCCGCTGTTCACCTAAAGATTCAATTGATAATGGAGTGGCATTTTCCGGTTCATCTTCAGAAGTGGTCTTTCCCGCCACAACTCCGGGATTGTAGATTGCCCTGTGGGAAAATTTATTGACTGCCAATACTCTGCCGTCTCCGGCATCCACAAATTTCCACATGAACCGTGGATCGGGGGCTGTGTCATTCCATTTCAGGTTTTCTCCGCTTGCGAGGGATGTGTCGTAAAGTCCTGTGCCTTTATAACCGGATGAAGATGATCCCGAGGAGATGTAATACCAGTATTCATTATTATCATCGCTGACCGATACGGTTATAACGGAGTCGATATATGTCTGTATGGCATCTGCGATCTCTTCGGCGGAGACTGCTTTCTCAATAGCGTTTTTGAATGTCTCGCGGTCGGAGGTGGAATAGCATCCGGGCGTCTCCCCTTCGAGGGTGCGGTTTTCAAGAAGATCAAGCGCGTTTTTTTTGAGAGTGGCGATATCCGCGGAGTCATACTTCTGTATGGAAGAGGGTAGTTGTATACTGTTGTCGGCATATATGAAGGATGCCGCTGTTCCCGAAAGGAGCAGAATGCCGACAAATAGCCCTGTTTTAGAAAGATTCATGATGGAATTAGATTAATAAAAGATTTATGATGATTGGATGAACAATGGCATGCAGCTGCAAAAAATAAATATTTCAGGCAGCTGCCTGACAAACGCATATCTCCGGAAAAGACAAAAGAATGCCTGACATCATTTCAAGAGATCAGCAGTTGTGCGAAATTACAAATTAATTCTGAATAAAGCAAAACTCAGCCGAGGTTGGAGTTGTAGTATGCGGGATCGCCGGTCACTTCCTTGCCGATAAACGGAGGTAAGTTGAACGGTTGGTCTTCCGCCTGTAGCTCTACCTCAGCGACGATCAGCCCTTCCTTTGCTCCATGAAACTCATCCACCTCCCAGGTGAGACCGTCATACTCCACAAGATAGCGCGATTTCTCAATAATGGGAGGCTCGCACATGCGCAGCATCTCCAAGGCATCCTCAACAGGAACCTGATACTCGAACTCGTAGCGCACCGCCCCGGTGTTTTTGCTTTTTACAGTGATGAATCCTTTGTCGTCGAGACGTCTGACGCGCACGGTGCGTTCAGGCACCCGGCTCAGATAGCCCTGGCATATATCAACGCGGTGGGATGCCATATCTTTGAATCCGCTGTCTTTGACCAAAAATTTTCGTTCTATTTCAAGTGGCATACAAAATTGAAATTATGAAGTTGTTTACGATTTCATGAATGTTTCCCAAAAGTTCTAAAAATTCATCAAAAGTGAATATCCTATACCATTTTTGAATGAAATGTCCGTTAATAGGGAAGTTGGAAGCAAAAGTAAGAAATTTGGGAAAACTATCCAAACATATCGTTTCAGTTTTATTTCCGTCATTCTCCAGACACAGATTGCATGCGGCGGCAATCTGCGGGCTGATGTGTCCGTGCGTCCAGGGTGCCCCAATGCCTGTAGGCAGGGTTACGGTCAATGTCACGGATTCCCTGACAGGAGAACCGCTCCCTTATGCCAATGTCAATTCCAGAACTGACGGCAGAAAGAATTTTGTTTCCGATGAAAAGGGAAGTTTCATTATCAAAGAGATTCAGAAGGGGGAATGGGAAGTGACCTATGCCGGGTATGAACCGAAGGAGCTTCCATCTGTATGCGGTGATACACTGCTGAATATCACCCTTGTCCCGTCGGCTGTTGAATTGACTGAGGTCGTTGTGCGTCCCGGGAAAGAGAGATATTCGAAAAAGAATAATCCTGCCGTGGAGTTTGTGAAGAAGATCAGAAGCCGGTCAAAAGAGTCCGATCCGCTGAAAGAGCCGTTCTACAGTTACGACAAATATGAAAAGACAGTGTTGGGTCTTAATGATTTCAACGGAGATTTCTCAAAGGGCATTCTGTCCGGTCAGGGGCGCTTTATGGAAAACTATGTCGACACGTCATCATGGACCGGCAGACGCATACTTGACTTGATCTTCAAGGAAAAGGCGTCGACACGTCTTATAAGCCGGGATCCGGGGTGTGACAAAGAAGTGGTGCGCGGATACCGCAGCGCGGGGCTTGACGAGGTGCTGAACCAGGAGAATATACAGGTGATACTTGAGGACGCCATACGCGAGGTGGACATATTTTCCAATAATATAGTGATACTTCAGAATCGGTTTGTAAGTCCGTTGGCGGCTATCGGTCCGGATTTCTATAAATATTATCTCACAGACACGGTGTATGTGGGAGACACGCGTTGTGTGGAGCTGACGTTTGTCCCTCACAATCCCCAGACCATGGGATTCAACGGGAAGATATACGTTCCGGAGGGAGATTCCTCAATGTTTGTAAAGAAGGTCACGATGCGAGTGCCACAGGATATAAACCTCAATTATGTTGACAATCTTTTCATAAGCCAGTCGTATGAGAAAGATTCGTTGGGCAACCGCCACAAGACTTACGACGATGTATGCATAGAACTGCAGATCGTGAAGGGCACACCAAAATTATATGGCAGGAAGATTACGGCATATGATAAATTCAGCTATAGCAAACGGAGGGATCTTGAAGATTACTATGACAGATCGGGACGTAACCTTGAGCTGGATGGCGCCAGGGCGCGGTTGCCGGAGTTCTGGACACCCGAAAGAATGGTGCCTCTGTCTTCCGCCGAATCAAGGATGGGAGGAATGATGAAAGAGATGAGGAAAGTGCCCGTGCTGTACTGGGGGGAGAAACTGCTGTCGCTGATGGAAAGCGGATATGTGCGCACCGGAAAGCCGAGCAAATTCGATTTCGGTCCTGTCAACACTATAGTGAGCTCCAATACGGTGGAGGGTGCGAGGTTTCGTGTCGGCGGAATGACGATGGCTCCACTCAATCCGCATCTTTTCGCGAAAGGGTATGTGGCATATGGCACCAAAGACCGCAAATGGAAATATAAGGGGGATCTCGAATATTCCTTCACTCCGAAGAAAAATCATTCTTATGAATGGCCGCGACACGGGGTATATGCCTCGTATTCCTATGACCTTGACATGATAGGTCAGCATTACCTTTTTACGAATTCCGACAATATGTTTCTGTCGCTGAAGCGAAAGAAGAGCATACTGGTGACGTATCGCCGTCTCGCCTCCGCAGGCTACATACTCGAGCTTCCCAACAATTTCTCGGTAGAGGCAGGTTTCAGGCATGAGATACAGGAGGCTACACGCTGGTTGCCGTTCGTATTTGCTGACGGAAGGTCGGAAAGCAGATATTCCCAGTCGGCATTCAGCATGTCGGTCAGGTGGGCTCCCGGAGAGAAATTCATACAGGGAAGGTCGCAGCGGGCACCTGTCAACATGGATGCCTGGATATTTCAGTTTACCCATGAATTCGGTCCGAAAGGATTTGCAGGGTCGGCATTCTGCCTCAACCGGAGCGAGCTTTCCATCCAGAAGCGGCTATGGCTTTCCGCTTTCGGCTACACGGATATCATTCTCAGGGCGGGAAAGATATGGAGCAAGGTCTATTATCCGGCATTGATGTGGCCCAACGCCAATCTGTCGTATACGATACAGCCGGAGAGCTATTCCCTGATGAACGCCATGGAATTTGCCAACGACCGTTATGCCTCCATAGACTTCACATATTTCGGCAACGGCATACTGTTCAACCATATCCCGCTGATAAATAAACTGAAAATCCGCGAGGCATTCACGTTCAAGGGACTTATCGGCGGTCTTGACAAGAGAAACGATCCCTCATGCAACACAGACATCTACATGTTTCCCGCCGATGCCTCCCCGCGTATCATGACCTCCACCCCATATATGGAGATCGGAGCCGGTCTTGACAACATATTTACGTTTCTGAGGGTGGATTATGTGTGGCGTCTGACATATCGGGATACGCCGGACTGTGACAAAAGCGGAATAAGAGTATCGCTTCATTTCTCATTTTGATTCCCTTGACAGTGAGTTCTCTATAAGTGCATGGGATGAGGTCTTAATGGCTGCGCTTTCACTATAACCAAAGCATAACAAAAGCGCAGCCATAAAATTTATTTAAGATACTTTATCTTGTATTTTTTACTTCTTTTGTCGAAAGTAACGTCTCTTATGACTCCAAAATCGTCCGCCTGTTCTACGTCCATGAGAATTGGAGATCCTTGATTGTCGAAAGAATATATGATGACTTTCCTTTGTCCTAAGTAAGGATTTTTTATAATGAATGCAAAATCCTGAATGCTGTCATACCCGTTTTTAAGATCCGGGAACGACACATTGTTATAGGAATAATATGGTCTGTTTTCAATTTTCCAATTTGAAACAGAGTCTTCAAGTACTTGAGGTGCTTGAGATTCAACAAAATCAAGAATGCCAAGGCGGAAAATGCTCTCACTAACCAATTTGCGTATCTCCTCATCGTCCCATACATTGTCAAGCAATTTGAATCTGTCAGGAGAAAGAAGATATTTCCCCGCCACGTATCCTTGTTTCCCGTCAGCTTTGACTTTATACCATCCGTCATTCGAGTCTTCCATAATGAGCACGTCTGTGCCGTAGGGGAGAAGACATATGACGTTGTTCTCATCCTCGGAATCTTTTGAAGAGCGAAGAATTAGATTTTCCGCGAAAACATTGCCGTGTGGCAGTTTTCTTTCATTGAGATAATCTTTGAGCCAGAACCAGTATATCCCGGCAAATAAAAGAATCATAAAAAACCAGAAGTTCCTTACTTTACGTTTCGTTGCCTTCCTTTCAGCTTCTACCTTAAGTTTACGTTGCCTTTCAGCTTCTTCTTGCCGGCGCAGCCATTCGGCAGCCTCTTGCTGTTTCCAAAGTCTGTCTGCTTCCTCGCGCTCCTGACGTATACGTTCTTCTTCTTCTCTTTGCTTGCGCCTCCTTTCGGCTTCCTCATTTTCCTTACGTTGCCTTTCGGCTTCCTCATCCTTCTGTCGCTGCTGTTCTTCCTCTTTGCGTTTATTCTCTTCAATATTCTTTTCAATCTCCTTATATTTTAGAGAGAAATAATTCAGACTTCCGTTTTTGTCATTTTTTACAAGCAGATTGTAGAATTCAAATATTTCAGAATCATCGAGATCAAGAATTCTTTGAGCAAAACCGGTGGCAGCCACTTTCATATCAAGATTTTCTCCTGAATCATTATATTCCTGCGCCTTGGAAATAATATCCGGGCAGCAGGACTCTTTTATCAGTTTGATAAAATCAGGATCCTCATTTTTCAGACATTCTATAATGACGCTGACAGATACGAGAATTCCCCAATATTTAGATATATTGGCATCGGAACGAGAAAGGATTGCCGCAAGGGTATCAAGATCTTTTGATGATTTTGATGCTTTAAAAGTCAATACGGACGACATAAGAATCGGATTTGATTAAACAATTTTAGTGGCGAGCAGCTTCCTTTTTTTCTCTATTTCTTCATCAGAATACATTCCTTTGTAGTCAAGTTCAAAATCAATTTTAACACCTTGACATTCACACCATATTTTTACAGTGGAATCAGACGAACGGGAAACCACGACAGAGACTGTTGTGTGTGCCGGGACACCATACCCCCAATTGATGTCTCCGCTCCGGACAAGGGTGCATAAATCGGGATTGACATATTTTTCGGTCATTTTGTTTTCATAAATAGAAATATTGACCGAAGTCTGTCCGTCAAATGCCGTCTCAAACGTATGTTTGCTATCATGTATGAGATCATCAGTGCGAAGGATAATATTGGAAACAAAAAATTTATTTTTGTCATTGCAATCAATACAAAGGATCCCATATGATCTGCTGCCCATATCGTTGCCGATTTCAACTGAGGTCGTTTTATCTCCGGCAAGCCTGGACGCATGTAGCGCCGCCCCTTTAGCTACGGCAAGATCCGGCTCAAGATTGTCAAGCCTGATAGGGCAAGAGAATATTTTTTTAAGTTTCTCTTTTACCATAGGCATGTAGGAAGAACCTCCGACAAGAATTATTTCATCGATATTTGCAGACGGATCGCGTGAGATGTTGATGGCATGGTTTACAATGTTGATCGTTTTGTTCAATAAGTCTGCGGTGATTTCTTCAAAAAGAGACCGTGACACCTCACAGGTATATTGTTTTCTCTTATAGACAAACTTGAACATTGCCTTGTCATTCTTTGACAATCTTTTTTTACACTGCTCTACATCATTCAGCATTTTTCCGGCATCCCGCTCATCTTTAATGTCGTTATAGGTTATATCAAGTCCGCAGGTGAGCAGTGCATAATCGAGGAGAGAAATGTCCCAATCAATACCTCCGAGCTGATGGTCGCCGTCGGTCGAAAGGGTATCGAGCACTCCGTTTTTCATTCTCATTATGCTTACATCGAATGTGCCTCCCCCCAAATCATAAATCATGAAAGTTTTCCCTTCAAGTCCTTTGGTGCCGTAATTGAGTGCGGCAGCGGTTGGTTCGTTGAGAAGGTCCAATATCTCGATGCCTGCAATTTGAGCCGCCTGTTTGGTAAGTTCGCGTTCCATGTTTCCAAAATATGCGGGCACTGTCACCACAGCTTTTTTAATAGGATCTTTACCATCTTCCGACAATTGCTGATTTGCATCGTCAAACACTTTTTTAAGTATTAAAGCCGATGCATCGACAGGAGTCACAATCTGACCGTCGATATCCCTGGTATAGCCGGGTTTTGACATTTCTCTTTTTATAAAAGCCACTGACCGTTCCGGCTCGCCGTTCATGCTGTATTTTGCTTCTTCTCCAACAAAAACGCCATCCTCGTCTTCATAAAAAACCACAGAGGGTGTAGTGTTTTTCCCTTCAAGATTTTTAATGACCGTAGGAAGCCCGTCTTCCCCGATTGTGGCAATACATGAGTTTGTGGTGCCGAGATCTATTCCATATATAGGTTCCATGTCTGTTAAGTTTTTATTAAGTTATAAAGATTTATCTTCAGGACAATATTTTATTTTAACCACTTCTTCCGGTCTCACTATGAATGAGAACATTTGTGGCATTCTGTTTTCTTCGAGGATTTTGTTCAGTTTCACTTCTGAATTTATCACAAGATATGGTATTGACCATTCATATCCCGGTGCCACACTTTTATATACACCGTCAAGAAGAGGATCGGAAGTATGTTCTGTATCCACTACTTGCTGACGCCGTCTGTTCAGTTGTTTTGGATCTTCTGCAGACTCCGTGAAACACCTTACAGAATTGTTGGAGAGAGATGCGTGTACACTTTTTTCAAGATCCTTTACAGCAGACAGAATGTCATAGTTTTCAACATTCTCGGAATCCTCGATTATCATCCTGATGCGGTCCGCGACATCGATGAGCTCCATGATCAAATTTCTTTGAGTTTTGTAGATAACGTCATCGTTATATTTTAGAAGAGAATCGTGGAGTTTCTTGATGGTCTTTTCCTGGGAGAGCAGAACCTTTTCCGTATCATTAAGATTGTTGAGACATGCAATAATATCCTTATTGCTTTTTTCATTCTCTTTTATTATCGTGAACAGATTTTGCTGTCTGGTCATGATTAACTTGGAGATTGAATTTAGCTCATTGATTTTGTTGATCAAAACGTCATTATCCTTTTTATTTTCTCCGATCTCAGATATAGAATCTGAGCGGTCATTATAAAAGGCTGTATCATATTGATTCGGGGGGAAATGCAAAGTCCCAGCAGTTGACATGCTTTCTGACGGTTCAGATGTTTCCTGGTCGGTGTCATTGGAATTTGCAAAACTTCCTTTTCCGTTTTCGTTATCTTCAATTGAATAAATTATAGAAGAATCATCATCTCTGACATCCCGGTCATGACCATTTTTGTCGGGCTTATCCGTATTGTCGTTAGAGCTTTTGGATGTTTGTTTACCAAAGTTTATAAAAGGAAATTCCATAAATAACTGTTTTTAGGTTTTAGATACTTTTTGATTGCGGTTTATTGTTTGCGACCGTTTTCCCATGTTTCTTCAATGATACCTCCGTCAGTTAAGAATCTTATACAATATCCGTCAGGTCCTGAAGAAGTCATTTTCCCATATATTATGCTTCCGTCTTGAAGCAGATATATTCCGCGATTTCCGGAAAGCTTGCCATCGGAATAGAAAGCCAACATCTTCTCTCCGTTAGGAAAGAAAAGAATCCCCGTGCCATCTTCACGGTTGTTGCGCCATTGCCCGGAATAGCAAGAGCCGTCAGGATAACTGGCTGTGCCTATACCGTTTTTCCTGTTAAAACGATATTCTCCGGCATATTTCTGTTTGCCATGAGAGTGTTCGATTCCCATTCCGTTGCGCATTCCTATTTTCCATTCACCGGCGAACAATCCGTTATTTTCAATTTGAGATATCCCGAACCCGGACTTTCTTCCCTCAGAATCAAAATTTCCAATATAGGTTCCATCTTCAGAAGCTGTCATATCGAAAGGATTTTTGTTTTTCCTGTTTAATTCAAGCTCCGGATTGTAGGGTAGAGGTTCTTCATCTAATTCAAGGGCATATAGGAAAGAGTTTACCATATAGTCCGCTATCCCTTGTATCAGAAAATTGTCTTCCTGAAAAGCGTGACGTAGATTGTTAAACTTTATAGAGTATTCACTTTCGTCACCTTCTCTAATAGAAATGATTTTATTGCCTAATCTGTAGCTGACAGCTAAAGATAGCACATTCATTATCTTGCGGGAAGAGTCATTCCCGAAATCAGACATCAGAGAATATAATCTTCGGTCTGTGATAACTTCCTCTCCAAATTGGAGTATCACAGATCGAAAAATGTCATGAAATTCACTATTGCCGTTTATCCCCACTTCAACAGGGTCAAGATCATTCTTCAATTTAAAAGTCGGTATTGATATTTTTAGACAATCAGGATTCCGGAATGTTTTCTAATGAAGATTCATCAGCATCGCATGATGAAGAATCAAGGGGAGCGCATGAGGCGATTTTTGCCAACTGATCGTTAAGCGACTTATAAATCTCTTTATTCTCAAGTTCCCATTGTTTAAAGTGTTCAGAAAGCCGGTCGATTTCATCTGAAACTTTAGCTGCCTCTTCTTTTTTCAGAACCAGACCGGTTTTCAGCAGTTTAATAGATTCTTCTTCCGTTTTTTTCTTCTGAACAATAGAGTTCAGCCATGCAGAGAAAGACCGGTCTTTCTCTCCGATTTTTTCTTCAAGATCTTTGATCCCGTCTTCAATTTCGTTTTTCTGAACAGTCAGTTTCCTTAGCTTCTCTTCCAATTGCCTTTTTTCAGAATCAATCGCATTGATTTTTTTCTTTATAGAGAAAGACTCAACGGCATTTGGAAGCGTATCCATGTCGAGGATGGCAGCTATAGTCATATCGTCTCTACTTCCCTTACGGCTCATTTCAGGAAGATACTCTTCTAATTCTTTTGTAGCGGTATCAGCTCCGAGCCGATTGAAAATGGAAAGGGTTTCAGAGTAGAAATCGGCAAGGTTTTCAATAGTTCCCCATGAATCATCTATTCCATCCGAGCCTAAAAAGACAGCGGTAGGAAAGTCTCCTCTGCCGCTGAAGGCGTAGCGAAACATTCTGACAGGTTCAGTATTGCATAAGGATGTTGTGACATTTAAAAAGCAGTTACAATCCCAGGGCACGGGTTCAGACCAATTCATTGAGCGGTCGAAAGCTACCATTTTACCGTCGCCTATTTGAAAGGCAAACCAGTAATCGGGAGTTCTGACAAAAGCCATGAGTGTAGATCCGTAAGCTTTGACGA
This sequence comes from uncultured Porphyromonadaceae bacterium, assembly GCA_947174235.1. Taxonomy (GTDB): domain Bacteria; phylum Bacteroidota; class Bacteroidia; order Bacteroidales; family Muribaculaceae; genus Lepagella. The sequence continues at coordinate 17,420 of CAMWID010000020.1, forward strand.
TTTTGTTGTTTCCCAAGGTGGATTTTTCATCCTCATTCAAGGGATTTTCAGCAGTATACTTATCTAATGCATCCACCCATTGCAGATAGATAGAGCCGAAAAGACGTTTGAATATTGCCTCTTCCTCCTGCAGATCTTTTACAGCATCGTAATAAGCTTTATCCTGCTCAAGCTGCTCGGTTTCAGACTCTGAAAGATTTGTAGTGTTCCTTTTCCCTTGCATAGGGAAGAGGTTGTCCTCTATAGTATAAGGCGCGGCGGTGACTTGACCAGATTTCCCTGCAAAAAAATCTTTAGGAATATTAGAGACAAAAGACTTTATATTTTCAAGAGCTATTTCGCAAGCAAGTCTGGACCCGACATCGCTTCTGACGTATGTCTTGCTACCGTGTCCGTCAGCGATCACAACCGCATGAATGGAATTATCATCAGAAGTCCAATTCAGCGAATAGTCCTGACATGGCTTTCCGGATCCGATATGGCTGTAACCTTTGACAGATATATTGAAATTGAAAATGTCTACCATATTTTTTTTGATAAGCATTGTTATTGGGCGAATCCAGATAAAACTTATGAAATCTCTACCTGAATAGTGATTCGCTACCTTATTATTGTATTAATCCCAACAGTCGAATGCCGAATGGGAATCATCACGTGCTGATATATCTACATTTATATCAATATTTTCCGAGTTAAGGTTGGAGCTAAGTCGGTTTTGTAAATCTTCGCAAAAACTTTCGTCTGAAAAATCCCAATCTTCATTTTTTGATGTCGAGTCATGTCTATGAGAGATTTCAGGATTAAAAGAAATACATTTTAAAAGTTCTTTAAGGTTTTCTCCTGTTATGGATATATTGAAATTGAAAATGAGTCCCATATCAATTATTATAAAATTATTATCGAAAGTTTAACACAGGCAGAAATTTTTGGTTCCTGCCTGTGCGTCAATCTCATTAACCCCATCCGGAGTCAGACCAGTCAGATTCTGTGGTTGCCGGGGCGTCAACTCCGATTTCCACTTTCTTCAAATCCTCATTTGTTTCAAGTCCATTTTTTAAAGTTTCGGAAAATTCCTCTTCTTTGGAAGCCGGAGCTTCTTTACCTACAGAAGAACTTGAACTCTGAATCTGGGTTGAACTGACTGTGACAAATCTTATAAGATCTTTGAGAGTGTCACGGTCTTTCACGGTAAGTACAAGTTCCGAACTCTTTGTAAATTTGCCGAGAACCTCCTGATAGTTGTCTTCAGTCCTTCCGATACCGACAGCTATTTTAATTGCATATTTGAACCAATTGTTTTTCCAAAGGTTTTCCACTTCTCTTTCCCAATTATCATTAGGCATCCCATCAGACAGAAGAATGATTACAGGAGCATAAGAACCTGTGGCATTTTTCATATATCCATTGGATCGCGATAATTTGCTATTGAGTTCGTGACATGCCTCTCCAAAAGAGGTTGCACCTTTTGCAACTAAATCTCTCCATTCGAAAGACTCCACATCTAACGGTTCGGGATACATCCACTCCACGCCGGTGGCGAATTCAAGGCATGCCATCTTGATCATGGCATCAGAGTTTTTTTGGGCTATTTCTCTTAGTTCCGGAATTGTCTCTCTGACCGCTACATTCACGGATCCAATTTTATCACCTTCCATGCTTCCGGAAGAATCGACTAAAAAGAAAACAGTCATGACTCTCCGAGGTATTCCTTTTACTTCTTCAAAAACACTCATATCTGAAATATTTAGATTGTTTAAATTGGGAATTTATATCACACTTTTATTGTCCCTGTTGAGTCTTTGTTAAATTTTATTTTCACTCCGGGAATTACAGGAACAACTCCTTGATGAGGGATAAGCCTAAATTTTCCATCCGGAGGGATTGCCTGCCATTCAAAAGATGAAAGGTTTCTGATTGCCTTTTTTGTCGGATCCTGAAGATTAGAGAGGATTTCCCCAATCACTTTGCCGTAGTCCTTATCTGGAGACACTTGACATGAGTATATCTTTTGATGATGTGTCAGAGGTATTCTGTATCTTCCAACTTCAAGGAATGGAACGTGTCTGAAAGGTTTTCCGCATTCTATACATTTAGATACATCAGCTGTCAGGTCGTGGAATGTCTCTTTCCCACAGAGCGGACATTTAGCATACATTGCTCTGACTTGTACCAGCCGGTCCAACCATTCTTTCTCCATGACTCTTTTTTCGGGGTGATGCATAGCATCTTTTGAAAAGGTCTTTATAAAAGCATCCCTTATCAATGATGGGAATAGGGGCCAACGCTGTATTACATTTGTGTGTATTCCGTTGACCGGACGGTTGGAATTGTCAGAGGGATCAAGGATAAATACAGAATTTTTACCATTAAGGATTTTTTCAGCTTCTGTGGTAAGACACGGACAAGAAATAGCTTTGGTACCCTCGAACGGGCGGTTCATAAAAATGAGAATGAAGAGAATGACAGACAAGGAGAAATAGTCTGTGTAGATGTCGGGAAGCTTTTCGCCATCAACTATTTCCGGAGCCATATATCCACCTTTTCCTGCAATTCCCATATTCGTTCCATGTGGTGCGACATTATCATTATCGCATATGAGAACATGCCCTGTCTGCGGATTTATGAAGAAATTGCCGTCGTTCATGTCCTGATAGCTATATCCCAGGATATGAAGCTGCTGGAATGCTGAACAAATTTGCAGACATGCATCAAGAAGAATTTTTACTGATGCAAATTTTACCTTTGCCAGCATAAAGGCACTTAATTCTTCGTAACCTTTAGGTCGTAGTTTCATGACATACCCAAAGCTTCCATTCGATTTCTCAGTCACAGCTTCGGGCCAAAGAAAATTAGGGGCCGGTGTTCCTTTTTTAGCATTCTCTTCCAGATTGGAATAAAAAGCATTTGCGTTTATGAAATTCTGGGTGTACCATTTCAGGGCATAGTCATGACCTTGATAATCTACCTGATAGACTATTCCTTGACCGCCTCTGCCCAATTCTTTTTTTACAGTGCACGAGGATCCGTTTCTGAGCTTGACCTTCGTGCCGGGAGTTAATTCTGCCATATTATATTGTATTTTAGGAAATCATAATCAGAGATCTGTTCCGGAAATTTCGAAAGAGTCGGCAAAAGTGAAGCCACCTTCCTTTCCGCAAACCGGACATTTTCCCCAATCCGCAGTATGATGCACGCATACAAATCTTTTGCATCCGCCGCATTTGTACCATGTGTCGTTGCCACAATGAGGGCAGCCCGGAAATTCGGGACCGTCGTAAATATTGCCCGACACTTTATTTTTGTCAAAACCTTCCCTTTTTGCTGTGGAGTCAGACATCTTAAACGCCCATTTGAAAGTGATCGCGTCTTTTTCAATGAGAGCTGTAATGCCGAAAGGCTTACCGGTTTTTTGGCATACTGCCGGAACTATAATCTCGTTTCGTTTTGGATTTTTCATGATGGTTCTATGTCAGGATGGTTATTTATTGTTGATGAAGGCTGCGAGATCCTTAATTGATTTTTTTTTGTGGTATAAGGACAGTATACTCCTGAATCCATCTCCGTAAACAGGATCGGGATTGTCATACAAGTTTTGAATCAAAATCTTTGATAAAGGGGTATTGGCAGAAGTATATACAAGCCATGAGCCAAGATTGCAGAGTCCTTCTTCAAGATTCAACGATAGCTTTAAGTTCTTGATATCAACCCAGAGATGAATAAGTTCATGAGCAAGAACACCCGCGAATTGCAACTTGGGGAGCATGTTGAATATGTAAATTGAAGAAGTTGTTTTTTTGAAAGGATATATTCCTGATGTCGAGATAGTGTTAAGCCCCCTGTTGTGGAGATCCACGCAAGACTTTCCTGTGAGCACACTCATTTCCTCGGGAGATACTATCTTTATGGGAACATTTGAAGGCAAGCTGTCAAATCCATTTGAGGCAAGTATGGCGCGGGTCTTTTTATCTACCCATCTGATATGTTCGGGAAGGCATACTGTTGTTGACAGGCATGAGCTGCAGATATGTCTTCCATCTGACAGGCTAAGATCAGACGGCATTGTGAATCTGCCGCAAGCATCGCATAAAGGAGCATTGTGGCGGTCGCAGATTGCGTTTCCCCACAGATCCTTTTTGTAGATACCTGTTATGGTGTTGTCACAGATAATACATCTCATATTCATGCCATCAGGTTAAATTGTTAACTGGGATGACACAAAAAAACGTGGACTCATTCAGTTGTCTGTTCCACGTATCGAGGCTCTTGCACTGCCTATCAAAGATGAACAGACAACGTTAGAACCCACGCCGATATGATAATGCAACTGTAGTTTTATCACAATGGTAAAACTGCACTTCCATCAGCGCAGTCTTACCCCAAGCGACAAAACACAGGTGTATGTACACCATACCCGTGGCATCTACCGTTGCTATGTCCAAGACTTTGATGATCGAGAGGTTGCAAGATTCCGATACGTCTTAAACAAAGAAAGCGAGTAAACGCCTTTATCATGTCTGATACATCCCGCCGCACTCCTTCAGTGGCAAATATTTAGGAGCCAACTGACATCGGCGTGGGCTTGATGATTTGATATAAAATATTGATAAAATCATTCAAGCGTTGTATCGTCCACAAAGTTAATAATATGAATTGAATAATGCAAATGATTAAATAAAAATTTTGTTTTTTTGGCAGAAAAATGAAAAAATGTCAGTACAATAGTCCGCGATAGCAAGTGGAATCTAACATTTTTGTGGATTAGGCATCGCTGATGTGATCAGATGTCTCCTGACCTTTTTTCAAGAAATTTAGATGAAACATCCGTTTGAACTGAACAATGTAACCTGATGTCGCATTTTATTAATGAAGTAGTTTAGTTCGCTTAATTACCTTTTCAAGTTAAAGGTCGCCTCGAAAATATGACGAAACTTTGAAATGGAAAATTAAAAAACCACTTCATTAAAAACTGCAATCAAATAAAGTCTAACCGGATTTATTTGAAATGGTTGCTTTATGGGAGTCAGAATTTGTTTTTGAATCCCGACTGCAGATGGTTGCTTATTTCCACCCGATTAACTGTATCAGACTGTGATTGAATCACGAAAATCCATATTAATGTATATACTGCCAATGTCTTCCAGGTTTAAGATGATGGCATTCAATCTTATGGTCTGGGTATATCTGATTCCATATCTTACAACGTTTGCCGTTTCTGCCCAGAATAAGAGTTGTGATGACTGCTATCCCCGCATCGGGATAAAGACCAATCTTTTGCACGATGTAGTTCTGACGCCGGATGTTGGCATAGAGGTATCTGTCGCCAAAAAGTTTTCTTTGAGTCTGGAAGGGGTATATGCGTGGTGGAGCAACGATAGCCGCCATCGTTATTGGCGAGTGAGAGGTGGTAGTCTGGAGATGAGGATATGGCTTGGGGAAAACCATAAAGAGCGTGCCATGTCGGGACATCACGTAGGGGTTTATGGATCAGTACATGACTATGATTTCGAGTTCGGCGGCAAAGGCTGGCAGTCTCCTGACGCTACGTATGGCGCCGGTATCAGCTATGGTTTCGCTATCCCGATAGGGGAAAGATTGAATCTTGATTTCGGAATCAAGGCGGGTTATTCGGGGGGCAGCATTATACGTTACCGTCCGGAATGCGGCAGTTATACAGGACTGAACAAGACATTCCATAAATATGTGGGAGTCACGGGTCTTGAGGTGACATTGGTATGGTTTCCAGGCAGACATCATAAGAACAATCCGAATTTCGGCATATGAAAAATATATCCTCAAATATCATCAGTGCTCTATTGTTTGTGTCGCTTGCGTCGTGCGAACACAAGGATATCATGTGGCCGGGCGAGTCAGTGCGTGAGGTCACGGTGAAATTTGAATGGGATAATGCTCCGGACGCGGATCCGGAAGGTATGAGCCTTTATTTCTTTCCTCAGTCTCCTTATGGGGAGGTGTGGAAGTTTGACATAACCGGACGTGAGGGTGGCACGGTTGAACTGCCAACCGGCGATTATCAAATGGTTGCATATAATACAGGAGTGCAGGGAGTGAAAATAGAAGGCACGGATTCCTATGAAAGCATAATGGCAGCTGCCATGTCTACAGGCAAGGAAGAAGTGGTAACACCTGTCGGCACCATGTATGGCGCCACTGTCAGTCATATTGAGGTTACGGAATGCGGGGTGAGATACATCACTTCCGCCGGCACCATAAAGGAATGCGGTCAAAGTCTGGTAAGATGCAGTCCTGACTCCATTACCACAGATTATACAGTGATTGTGAAAAATGTGGAGGGTACGGCAGGTGTCTCGACAGTGAGAGCTTATCTCGAAGGTGTTGGTTCCGGGATATTTTTGTCGGATTTAAATGTGTCCGGAGTGCCATCGACTGTTGCGTTTCCCTTGTCTGTAGATAATGACCATAATCTGTTTTATGGCAAGTCATGCGCCTTTTCGTCTTTCGGGAAGAGAAATAGCTATGATCTCCAGATAGCCGTCACGTTTTCAAATCATAAGACGATAGCCCGCAAATATGATGTGACAGCGCAAGTTGTGAACTCTCATTCCATGCGGAATGTTCTAATAATAGTTGACGGACTATCGATTCCACACCCCGGTGACCCGGATTATCCGGATGATGACATAGGGGGAATAGACACCGATGTAGAAGGATGGGTTACAATAGAGACCGATATTCTTGTTGACATCATTCCCTGACAATATCAGGGCGTGTGAATTTTGATAAACTTAATAATATTATAGCTATGAAAAAGATTTACATTATCAGTGCTCTCTCACTTCTGGGATTGGTTCCATCGGTAGTGTCGTGCTCAAGCGATGAAGATATTTCAGGTATTCCTCAAAGCGGGTCAGCAAGGGAGATCAGGTTCGCTACAGAAACTGATCTTACAAGAGCGCATAAAGATATCACCGCTACAAACCTTGCGACATTCAATGTGTATGCATACACTTCGGAAAGCGACAGCCTCGCGCCTTATATGGATAATGTGGTGGTGACCAAATCCGCGAATAATGTATGGACATACTCACCGGTTAAGTATTGGCCGGCAAATAACAGTCTGGATTTTTATGCCTTCTCTCCTGCGGACTGGGTGGGAAGCAACAGTCCGTTGCGTCCGGTTTCTTATGACGCGAATCCTTATTCAGGAGGGATGAAAGACATTGTATATGCAGTGTGTTCAGATATCAAAGGGAATCTTGATCGCCCGAATCCTCAGGTAATGTTAAATTTCCGACATGCGTTGTCGAAATTAACATTGAAGCTAAGTTCCAACACACCCAATGTCAAGGTTGAAATTTCAAGTGTGGCGCTTTCCAACGTAAAGACAAAAGGTAACTTCCTTTTCCCGAAAGAGACCACATCAAAAGATCAGACTGCGGAAAATACAGGCAAATGGACAGATCAGAATGACGCCATCCATTATAATCTTCTTTGGCCGCAGGCTACTGACGAATTTGTGACACTGACATCCACACCTACTGTATTGGAGGCACAGGGATTGGGTCTCGGTGGAGATCTGTATGTGATTCCCCAGACTCTGAGCTGGGCTAACAAAGGAGCCGGAGATGATGATTATATAATGGTAGTGGGGTCTATATTTGATGCCGAGACCGGAGACAAATTATGGCCGAGTGAAAATACTCCTGAAGAAAATCTTTCAGGAAATAGCCGTGGAGATGGAACTATGAAGTTCCCGTTGACAACGAGCAGCCTCAGCGAGTGGCAGCCCGGGTATCATTACATATACAGTTTGGTAATAAATGTGGATGATCAGATGGGTGCTATCCAGTTCGGGACTCCATCCGTAGACAGTTATGTGGAGGTCACCACGACTTACGAGTAATCATTGTCAGAGCAATCTATAAAAAAAGGCGGGTATTCCCGCCTTTTTTTATAGATTGCTCTGACTTATGAGGCTTCATTCACCTATAATTGTCGCTACAATCTTTCGCGGTCCGCCATGGTCTCTGAACTCACACAGGTATATTCCCTGCCATATTCCCATATTCAGTCGACCACGGCTTACAGGGATTGTCAAAGATGCCCCGATGATTGAAGACTTTGCGTGGGCGGGCATATCGTCATCACCTTCCATAGTGTGGAGGTAATATGGCTGACGCTCCTTTACAAGACGGTCGAAAATACTCTTTAGATCAATCCTGACATCAGGGTCTGCATTCTCGTTTATGGAGAGCGCGGCTGATGTATGTTTGATAAAGAGATTAAGAATCCCTGTATGGGGAAGTTCCTTGAGATTTTCCAGAATTTCCGCTGTTATAAGATGGAAACCCGAGTTGCGCGGACGCAAGGTAAATTCAATCTGTCTGATCATATGTGTAGATGTATCGGATTTGAAATATTCATTGTTTTCGCTTGTGGACGCGTTAATTGTAAAAGCCCGGCGGGTAACGCCGGGCTAAAGGAGTCAAATAAATTAAACTAAACAAAGCCATGTCATGGGGTATCCCCCGGGATGGTTATAATGTTTGGCTACAGCTGTCTAAAGAGAGGTATTTTTTAGTCTTTATAAAAACAGATTATCTGAAGTCTTTCAACTGTTCGCGAAGCCGTTTTCTTGCAAAGAAAATGCGGCTTTTTATCGTGCCGAGAGGGAGATTCATCTTTTCAGCGATCTCATTATATTTGTATCCCGCCACGTACATGTTAAACGGTATCCTGTAATCGTCAGAAAATTCGTCAAGGGCGGCAGAAATCTCTTTCACGGCGTAAGAACCTTCAGGGGTTTCAAGACCGGAATCCTGTGAAATATTAAGATGGTAAAGATCTTCCGTCTGATCAATGACCGTGGCTTTCCTTACCGTCTGACGATAATTATTAATGAAAATATTTCTCATGATCGTAAAGATCCACCCTTTGAAGTTGACATTGTCAACATATTTCTCTTCATTGTCGAGAGCTTTGAGGGTAGTGTCCTGCAAGAGGTCTCTTGCTTCTTCTTTATCGGTCGTGAGCTGATAGGCGAAACTCAGGAGATTGCCCTGAAGGCCTAAAAGTCTTTGTTTGAAGGAATCGTTTTTTTTCATTTTGACAGTTGTTCTAATTGATTTAACAGAGATATAACATTATGTGTGATGAAATAGTTCTGGTAATTGAAATTTTTTTTATTAAATATTATTATAGATTATTAATTTGTGTATTGTCAGGCAATTGTGGCTGATGATTCCGGAAATGTATTTCTTGATTCTTTCCAATGCGGATACAATTTATTAATTTTGCACGTAGAATTGACGCGTGTACGCGCGACATCCCGGGAGGTCTGTAGTAACGTCCCGGACTGACATTACAGGGGTGTCTGTCTTCGGATGTCATAAAAATTATGGCATCTGAGATGGTCTGAGATCATACCCTTTGAACCTGATCCGGGTAATACCGGCGTAGAGAAACATTATGGACAAGATCATTTTTCCTGCTGCCCTTGTCATAGGGCAAGCAAGCCTTTATGCTGCCGCGCAGTCTCCGTCAGTGGAGACATTTGATTCTATCGCCTCCATGCTTGAGGAGATAGAAGTCGTGGCAAACCGTGCGAATGCCAAAACGCCGGTCGCGTTCACGAATGTAAGCAAAAAAGAGTTGCTTAAGTCGAATGACGGACGAGACATGACCCATCTTCTTCAGCTCACACCCTCTGTGACAGTGACATCGGATGCCGGGACCGGAATTGGGTACACTTCTATGCGGATAAGAGGAACCGACGGTTCCCGAATAAACGTGACCGCCAACGGCATTCCGATTAATAACCCGGAAAGTCACAATGTATATTGGGTCAACATGCCTGATCTCGCGTCTTCGTTGCGCGATGTGCAGGTGCAGCGCGGAGCCGGGACATCAACCAATGGCGCGGGAGCTTTCGGGGCGAGTGTGAACATGATTACCGACGCGCCTTCTGAAGATCCATATGCCGAGCTGTCGGGAGCATACGGGGCATACAATACGAGCCGGGAGACAATACGCGTGGGTTCCGGACTTCTTTCCGACCACTGGAGTTTTGACGCGCGTATAAGCCACCTTTATTCCGACGGCTATATCGACAGGGCGTCAACGGAATTGTGGAGTTATTTCGGACAGGCGGCTTACCGTAATTCCAACACTCAGGTACGGCTCTTGGCTTTCGGCGGGAAGGAGAAGACCTATATGGCATGGGATTATGCCTCCTTGGAAGATATGAAAAAATACGGTCGCCGTTACAACCCCTGCGGACAGTATCTGGACAAAGAGGGAAATATAGCCTACTATGAGGATCAGAACGACAATTATATCCAGCACCATTTCCAACTCCTGCTGTCGCAGCATATAGGGGAGAGATGGAACCTCAACGCCGCTCTCCATTATACAGCCGACAATGGTTATTATGACCAATACAAGACCAACCGTACTCTTGAAGAGTATGGTCTTGCGGATTATTATAATCAGGAAGGGGAGAAAATAAGCAAGTCAGATCTCATAAGGCTAAAGAATAATGTAAATGACTTTTATGGTGCGCAAGTTTCCATGAATTACCGAGACGGGGGCTGGAATGTGTCGGGAGGTGTTGCCGCGACCGACTTTCACGGGCACCATTTCGGACAGGTGAAGTGGGTACGTAATTATACGGGACCGATAGATCCTCTCCAGAAATATTATGACAACACAGGAGACAAATGGGATGTCAACACATATGTCCGTGCGGTGTATGACATAAATGAGGCATTCTCCGCTTTCGCCGACATGCAGTACCGGCATATCGATTATAAGATACAGGGGGAATCAGACAATTTCGATTGGAACACAGGAGCCCCCGCCGCGCTTGATATACACCGCAAGTGGGATTTCTTCAATCCTAAATTGGGTGTGAACTATACGAACGGCAACCACAGGGCGTTCGCTTCGTGGGCTGTGGCGCAAAAAGAACCCACACGGGATAATTTTACCGACGGGGATCCCGACAGGTTGCCAAAATCGGAGCGTCTGGATGATTTCGAACTTGGATACGCGTTCAACCATAGTATTTTCTCTTTGGGTGTCAATCTTTATTATATGCTTTATAAGGATCAGCTTGTGGCAACCGGAGAATTGTCTGATACGGGAAATCCGATAAGTGTGAATGTGCCGGATTCGTACCGTATGGGACTGGAGCTGCAGACCGCTCTCAAGCCGGCGGATTGGTTTGAGTGGCAGTTCAACCTCACGTGGTCACGCAACCGTATCAAGAATTTTGTGGAATATATATATGAGGACGAATGGACAAATCCGATAACATTCGATCTCGGAAGCACCCCCATCTCTTTTTCTCCTGACCTGATATTCAACAATACGTTTTCTTTCGCCTATAAGGGTGGCGACGCCGCCCTCGTCAGCAATTATGTGGGAAGACAATATATGACGAACGCACATAGCGAGGAAGCAAGACTCGACGCATATTTCGTAACCGACCTTCAGCTCGGCTACACCTTCAGGAATATCGCCGGCATGAAAGAATTGAAATTAGGATTGACCGTGTATAATATCTTCAACAAAAAATATTTCAACAACGGCTATGCCGGCGCGGGCTATTATGTGGAGAACGGCGAGAATGTCATCTATCGTTATGCGGGATATGCAGCCCAGGCTCCTGCACATGTAATGGCGACAGCCACATTAAAATTCTGATTATGGATTTCTCAACATTCCGTGAACTTCTCGGTTTCTGCGTTGGCATACTCTATCTTTGGTGGGAATACCATGCCGATGCGAAGGTATGGCTCGCATCGGTGGTGATGCCCATGATCTCCATGTGGATTTATTTCTCCAAAGGTCTTTATGCCGATTTCGCGATCAATATATATTATCTCGTGATAGCGATATATGGCTTCGCCGTATGGACGCGTGGCGGAAAAAAGAAAAATAAAGATGAGTCGGAGGAGGAAAGGGAGAATAATGAAAAGGGTACGAGGAAAATAACGCATGTCGGGGTTAAAGTGGCGTCGCTGTGCGCTGTCTCCGCGTTGCTGATATGGTATGTCATATGGTGGATCCTTGTGTCGTTTACGGATTCCACAGTGCCTGTGGCTGACTCCTTCACCACCGCGCTTTCCATAGTCGGATTGTGGATGATGGCGAGGAAATATGTCGAGCAATGGCTCGTATGGCTTGTGGTAGACGTGGTGTGCAGCGCGTTGTATCTTTATAAGGAGCTTCCTTTCTATTGTGCGCTTTATGCGATATACACGGTGGTGGCTCTCCTCGGCTATCGCAAATGGCTGCGGCTTATGAAATCAGGAATATGACAGGGGGCGGTTGAGTCGGGAGCAACCGCCCCCCGTCATATTGTGTTTGCGGCTACTGATTTTTTTATTTAATTTTGCAGAAAAATAAGCGGAAACAAAAATGAAATTCGAAGATATCCTGACAAACGACGACCTGCTCGACGCCTTGTATGACATGCATTTTGATGAGTGTACACCGATTCAGGAAATGGCAATACCACCTGTCCTTGCGGGAAGAGATCTTCTTGCCGTGGCGCAGACGGGCACGGGCAAGACTGCCGCTTACCTTCTTCCAGTGATCGAGCGTCTTGTCAACGATAATTATCCTCAGGACAATGTCAATTGTGTGGTTATGGCTCCGACCCGGGAGCTTGCCCAGCAGATCGACAGACAGATGCAGGGTTTTTCTTATTTCATGCCGGTAAGCAGCATGGCTATATACGGAGGCACTGACGGCAATACCTATGAACAGCAAAGAAAGGGACTGAAAATGGGGGCGGATGTGGTGATCGCCACTCCGGGAAGGCTTCTCGCGCATCTCAGCATGGGATATGTAGATCTGTCGAAAGTGGCGTTTTTCATCCTTGACGAGGCGGACCGAATGCTTGATATGGGATTCTTTGACGATATCATGCAGATCGTGGGTCACCTTCCCAAGGAAAGGCAGACATTGCTGTTTTCCGCAACCATGCCTCCCAAGATACAGCAGATGGCATCGCAGATACTTAGGGATCCGGCGGAGATAAAGCTCGCCGTGTCCAAACCTGCCGAGAAGATCAGACAGCGCGCCATAGTATGTTACGAGACTCAGAAACTTCCGATACTTGAAAGGATGTTCAAGGAGAATCCTCCCGAGAAAGTGATCGTGTTCTCATCTTCCAAATTGAAAGTGAAAGAGCTTGCAAGAGCGTTGAGAAAGCATAAGATCAAAGTGGGGGAGATGCACTCCGATCTTGACCAGAAGGCGCGCGAGGACGTTATGCTTGATTTTAAATCCGGCAAGATAAAGGTTGTGGTCGCCACAGATATCATTTCCCGGGGTATTGATATCGACAACATAGAGACTGTCATCAATTATGATGTGCCTCACGAGGCGGAAGATTATGTGCACCGCATAGGACGCACCGCCCGTGCGGACAGAGAGGGTAGCGCCTACACTTTCATAAGCGAGAAGGAGAGAGGTGGATTCCGAGTGATAGAACGTCTCCTTGAAAAAGAGGTTGAGAAGATTCCTGTGCCCGAGGATCTCGGTCCGGCTCCTGAATATGGCACGAACCATGACGGAGGGAAAGGAAGAGGCAAGAGACGTTATTCCCGAGGCTCGGGCAACAACAGGAATAAAAAAGGGAACGGTGGAAACCGTCCCCATAACAATCGTAATAAGAATCAGACCAAGAAGGGAGAGTCGGGTAAACCTGTTGACAATACGGCATCTTCCCGCAAAAACGGTTAGATGGTCTCTTTCCCTGATTTCATTCTGTCGGCTTCCAGACTGTTCTGATGTCGCATCAGTTGCCAAGAATTTATAATGTTCTGCCACGCCACGTATGACGCCGGTGCAAGAGACGCAATTGGATTCAGATATGCAAGCGCGAGCCATACGGCAAGCACTGTGTTTTTTTGTCCCAGTCCCTGTCCCCCAGCCACCTTGTCGCCGAATCTGCCTCCTATGATTCTGCCGATCTTGAACTGCGCAAGGCATGCCACAAGGGCTCCGAGCGCGAGCAGAATAATCGTGAGGGTTGAAGAGGGAGTCCAGTTTTTTATAGCGAAACTCACACAACTTCCTACGACAATTAAAAGCGATACAGCCCACAGGTAGAAAGATAGCTGCTGCATCCCCACGATTTTAGAATGTACTTTCGGAAGGCAGTAACGAAGGATCAGGGCGAGCGCGAGGGGCATGACAATAAGCGGGAACACCTGTGAAAGTATCAGCTTGAAGGAGTCAAGGAACGAGATCTCGCTGTGTTCTCCTATGGCTGCGAACACCAGCGGTCCTGCCACCGCTATTACCGCGTTGCACATAAGGCTGTAGGTCGCGACCTTCGAGATGCTTCCGCCAAGCATGGAAGTTATCACCGGAGCTGCTGTGGCGGTAGGAATAAAGAAGCATATGAAGAGCCCTTCGGCGAGTGTGCGGTTCCAGAAGAAAGTGGCTCCGTAAGCCGCCGCCGCCAGCGCGATCTGTGCCAAAAGAAGAGTCATCTCAAACTTGTTGGGTTTGAAATCAGAAATCTGCAGTTTGCAGTAGGTGATGAAAAGCATTGTGAAGATGAGATACGGCGACAGGAAAGTCAGGTGTCCCATCCATTGGTAGAAGACCGCTCCCGCCACCATGGCGATCGGCAGCATGAGGGTCTTCATTTGCGATTTTTTTATAGAATGTCTCATCCCGTCAGAGCTTTTCAATAAGCGTTTTGACCACGTTGAATGTCTTCTGTGGAGCGTCTTGCCAGAAATTTTGATATTGGGACAGATTTTCCCCTTCTCCCGGGGTGTCGCTGACAACCCTGACGATATTGAACGGAACGGAAGCGGCGCGACATACCTGCGCAATCGCGGCTGATTCCATGTCGACTGCCTGCACGTCAGGAAAATGGGAACGTATAAAACTGATCTCTTCCGGAGTGGAAATGAATTTGTCGCCTGTGCATATAAGTCCGAACCGTATATCGCCCGATAAATGTTTTGCGAGGATTAGTATGTTGTCGGAAGGCAGGAAGAACAGCGGACATCCGTCTGCCTCTCCGTAGTGAGTTCCGGGTCCGCACCATACGTCGTCATATGCCACCCGGTCTGCCACTAAAACAGATCCGACAGGGATGCCGGCTCCACCCGCCACCCCGCTGTTGATCACAAGATCGGGATGTGTGGCTTCGATAAGTCTGAGAGTATTTATCGCGGCGTTGACTTTGCCGATGCCGCATTTCGCGGCATATATCTCATGGCTGCTGATTACACCATGTTCCACCACGATATCACCGACAGATATTTCTTCAGAATTGTCTAAAATATTTTTAATGAGCTGCAGCTCTTTGTCCATTGCAGCTAAAACAAGAATTTTCATATCGAGTTATATTTATGATGTCGGTTTCAAATTTCGATTGAAGCTACCGCGGAATGATACTTCGCGATGTTTGACGCCTTTTTGATAGCTTTCCAAGGTTTGCGACCTATCTCTTCTTCCGCATATTCCCAAAACGGTTTTATCTTTGAAATGATCTGGCTCTCTCCACATAGCGACGCGGAATAATAGTCAAGAAGATCCCGATGGAATCTTATCATCTCGGCAACACGCCGCTCGCGGCTCCATTCATTCCCGGACAGGTATTCTTTTACAAGCGACGGACGGGCGAGAAGACCTCTTCCAATCATTATACCGGCTATACCGGGAAATCTGTCAAGGATGTTGTCGATATCTTCCGGAGTACGGATCTCTCCATTGAAAACCACCGGATTGGAACTTTCTTGCAATATCGCGGCAAACTGGTCAAGATGTAGCTCGCCTGAATATTGCTGTCGTGCGACTCTCGGATGAACGGCGATGTGTGTAAGCTTGATCCGGTTCAGGACATGGATCAGGTTGCGCCACTCATCGGGCCGGTCAAGACCGAGCCTGATTTTTGCGGAGAAGTCTATTTCCGGATTCCCTTCAATGATCTCCGCCACAGCTTTCGCGAGTTCTGCGTCCGCCACGGTTGCTGCGCCTCTTCCGTGTCCCGTCTGAAGCGGAAACGGGCATCCCATGTTCAGATCGATTTCGGAAGCTCCGTTCTTCTTTAATATGCCGACAAGCGTCGTAAGTTCTTCAGGATTCCGGAAAATGATCTGGGGGACAAGATGGGTGCCTTCGTTAAGGTGTGAGGATAAATCTTTGAGATCCCTTGTTCTCAACTCACCTTTCTCAAGACGGATGAAAGGGGTGTAATAATTCGTTTCCGCACCGTAATTATGTGCATGGAAATGTCGGTATGGCGCGTCGGTATGTCCTTGCACCGGAGCAAAATGATATATCATGTGCATAGTTATTTATCAGGTAAGAAAGTGAAGCATACAGCGCCAATGAGGCAAACGAAAGCCGCGACATGATTCCAATGCAGCTTTTCTCCGGAAAAGAAAAACATGGCGAGGATGGTAAACACGGACAGCGAAATGACTTCCTGGATCACCTTGAGCTGGAACAACGAAAACGGTCCCCCGTTCTCGGAGTATCCTATCCGGTTCGCCGGAATCATGCAGCAATATTCCAGGAGCGCGACTCCCCATGATGCCAGAATCACTACAAACAGCGGCCAGTCTTTGGATATTCCGGATGACTGCAGTTTTAAATGTCCATACCACGCTACGGTCATAAAGACATTTGAGATCACAAGGAGAATAATGGTTACTAAATATGCTTTCATTTCAATTGTCTTCAAAGATTGTGCAAAATTACAGAAATTAATCCATAAGTGGTTGCAAAAAATCCGGTGAATATATAAAATATATATATTTCTGCGGGATAGCAGGCATGTCAACATTCTCCATGCCGCCAGTTTCGGTCTATCAAGACAGTGGTTTATCTTTTTTATGAAACGAAGGCGAAAACAACGTTGACATACGCTTGCTTATGCATTCACTGACATGATAACAAATTTAAAGCGACAATTCCGTTTTAAAAGTTGCCACAACTTCATGCCGATATTGCCAATGCGCGGAATTTTGAGTAATTTTGTAAATTGAAACCAGTACAGTTGGCGTTTTCCTGATTTCCGCTTGTATCTCGGAGTAATTTCAGGATTTATGCGGCTGCCATAATTCTATTAGATAATGAATATCCGCGAAATTACTAAAGACGTTCTTTATGTAGGGGTGAACGACCGCAACACCGACCGGTTTGAAGGTTTGTGGCCGCTACCATTTGGAGTAAGTTATAATTCATATATAATAAAGGGAGCAGAAAAGACAGCTCTTATAGACACAGTCGAGATCGGCACTGTAAGGGATTACATCCATTTTGTCAATTCCGAGACTGATAACAAGGCTCCGGATTACCTCGTGGTCAACCATATGGAGCCGGATCATTCCGGAGGTATCCCTGTAGTTCTTGCCAATTATCCGGCTATCAAGATAGTAGGCAACCGGCAGACTATTTCGATGGTCAAAGGTTTTTATCATGTGGACGATTCCAGGTTTATAGAAGTGAAGGACGGAGATGTGCTTGACCTTGGGGGAAAGACCTTGAAATTTTATATGACCCCCATGGTGCATTGGCCTGAAACCATGATGACTTATGTCGTGGAAGACGGGATATTGTTCTCGGGAGACGCTTTCGGTACCTTCGGTGCTCTGAACGGTGGGGTGACGGATACTGAAATGGAAACCGGATGGTATTGGGATGAGATGTATAGATATTACACCAATATCGTCGGGAAATACGGTAAATTCGTACAAAAAGCTTTGGAAAAGACAGCCGGGTTGGAAATTAAATATATATGTTCCACCCACGGGCCCGTATGGCATGACGAGATCGGGAAAGTGGTGGCAATATATGACCGTCTGAGCAGATATGAAAGTGAACCCGGAGTGACGATCATATATGGTTCGATGTATGGAAATACGGCGGAAGTGGCGGAAGAGATAGGACGCCAGCTTGCGGCACGCGGCGTGAAAAATATCAAGATTCACAATGCTTCAAAGTCCAATCTTAGTTATATGATAGCCGACGCTTTCCGCTACGAGGGGCTTATAGTCGGGTCGCCCACTTATTCAATGCATATCTTCCCTCCTGTAGAACAGTTTATGATCGCCATGGAGACAAGGGAAATTAAAAATAAGGTGCTCGCAACCTTCGGATCGTTCACATGGGCCTCAGCCGCTTCAGGCAAATTGAAAGAGTATGCAGAGAAGATGAAGCTTGAGGTGGTTGATTCCCTTGATATGAAACAATCGGCAGATGAGACTGTATATGAGGCGGCCTCACGTCTGGCGGAGAATGTGGCTGCGGCTCTCAAATGCAAATGAACTCAGAAATGCCGTCAGAGACACATCCGCTTGAGCCGTTCTTCCCTCCGCATGCAAAATTGCTGATGTGCGGCACTTTCCCGCCCAAACAGAACAGATGGTCTATGCCGTTCTATTATCCGAATTTCATCAACGACATGTGGCGTATATTCGGTCTTATATATTTCGGTTCGAGAGATGCGTTGGTGGATGCGTCTGAAAAGACTTTCAAACTGGATCTGATCAAATCATTGCTGACCGAAAAGGGCATAGCGTTGAGTGACACAGGCAAGGAGGTTGTCAGGATAAAAGATAATGCGTCTGACAAGTGGCTTCAGATAGACAGACCTATAGATCTTGTCTCGTCCTTGGCAGAGCTGCCGGAATGCCGGGCTCTTGCTACCACCGGGGAGAAAGCCGCCGGAGTGATCGCCATGCTTACTGGCTCAGAGGTTCCGAAGGTCGGCGAGTATTGTGATTGTACAGTGAGAATGGGGGATGGCGTCGAACGTAAATTCCGCCATTGGAGAATGCCATCCTCCTCGCGGGCATATCCTATGAAGCTTGAGTCAAAGGCAGAGTTTTACCGGCGTATGCTTGTCGACACAGGTTTGGTTTAAACCAAAAAGGCGACCTTGTGTTGTAGTAAATAGTCATAACCTAAATAGCTGATAAAATGAAAGACGTATTATTTGTCTTCTCAGCTATTTGCTTACCAATTTTAAATATGCTTGATTTGATTCCACTGGCGATTTTTGATGCCAGTCAGTTTTTTCAATGGTTTGTAGACAACGCGAACTATCTGTTTGTTTTCTTATTCATGGTGATAGAGAGTTCGTTTATCCCGTTCCCATCTGAAGTAGTGGTGCCCCCTGCGGCTTATCTGGCATGCACCAACACCGGAGCCGGCAGCGACATGAATATTTTCATGGTAGTTGTCTTCGCGACACTTGGGGCTTTGGTGGGCGCGTTTATCAACTACTATCTGGCATTATGGATAGGTCGTCCGGTGGTATATGCGTTTGCGGACAGCCGTTTCGGCCATATGCTTATGATCAACAGGCAAAAGGTAGAGAAAGCGGAGGCTTATTTCGACAAGCATGGAGCAATCTCTACTTTCATTGGCAGGTTGATACCCGCTATCCGTCAGCTGATCTCAATACCAGCCGGCATATCGAAGATGAATGTCGGACAGTTCGCTGTATTTACAACATTGGGCGCCCTTGTCTGGAACAGCATACTCGGCGCACTCGGCTATTGGCTTTCAACCACCGTATCGCCGGATCAACTGTTTGAGAAAGTTGAGGAATACAACAAATATCTGACCTGGTGCGGATACGGAATAGCATTGGTATGCCTTGGATTTATTCTTTGGAATGCTTTCAAACCAAAAACGAAAACGAGTTGAACGCGATAAATTAACCTTAAACATCACTGAGAAATGGAAGTTTCCCCGTCACTATTGGCTGCAGATTTTCTTGATTTACGAGGAGAAATCGAGATGATCAATAGCTCAGCAGCAGATTATCTTCATCTTGATGTAATGGATGGAGTTTTTGTACCTAACATATCGTTTGGCTTTTCAGTGCTTGACGCAGTCGGTAAAATCTGTGAGAAACCGATGGATGTGCATTTGATGATAGTTGAACCGGACAAATGGATCAGCCGTGTAAGAGACACCGGGGCGCACCTTATGAATGTTCATTTCGAGGCGTGCCGTCATCTCCACAGCACAATAGGTTTGATTCACAAAGCCGGGATGAAATCGGGGGTGACTCTCAATCCCGCCACTCCTGTATCGATGCTTGCGGATATAATTCAAGATGTGGATCTTGTGCTTCTTATGTCTGTCAACCCCGGTTTCGGCGGACAGCCTTTTATCCACCACACTCTGGAGAAAGTCAGACAGCTTCGGCAAATGATTTTTGAGAGTGGTTCGAGGGCGAAGATAGAGATAGACGGAGGAGTAAATGAAACTACGGGAGCGTTGCTTGCGAATGCGGGAGCAGATATTCTGGTAGCGGGAAGTTATGTTTTCGGAGCCTCGGATCCGCACGAACGCATAGGCATATTGAAAAATCTCAAATGAAACCATAAAATGACAGAATATTGGACTGTGTCAAAATGAACCGCACCCCAAAAGTTAAACAAAAACTTTTGGGGTGTTTTAATTGCTACCAATATCCCTAAATTAAAATAAAAATAGCTAAGAATTAATTATATCCTTAGCTATCCTTTGTTGTACTTTCCTGTCCTTTAAAGTAGTGGAGCATACGAGACTCGAACTCGTCACCTCTTGACTGCCAGTCAAACGCTCTAGCCAGATGAGCTAATGCCCCATTGTCTGTTTATGGTCACAAATTTAATTCAAATTTCTAAATTTGCCAAATTTTTCGGTGTGTTTTTTCGGTGTGTTTTTATGGAATTTTTGTAGATTGGTTGTTATTTGTGTGTTAATATGTTGATATATAATAAAATGACATTAAAATTAAGGGGGTGGGATAATGTGGTTCTATTCTTCTGAGTTATGTCATTTGTTTTTGGACGGAGCCTGAAAGGATGTGGAATATCCGTCGTTGTGACCGAGGGTATGAAAAGTGAGCTGAGATGCCAGTTTCAGATTTGATGATCCAGTTGTAGAACCGGAATTGATCCGGTCTATCGCTTTCATCAGGGAGCTGTTGGCACTTACTGATAGGTCTTTTGATTGCATGCCTGATGGCGAATTTGTTGCTTTAAGGCTATCGGGAATCATATTCTCAAACAGAGAAGGGGTAGTCTGCGAAGATGCTGTTTTTATGTCAGACAAAACGACTCCTGCCCGTTTGTATTTTATTCCTTTCTTAAAAATGGAATCTAAACCGTAAATGGCGGCGTTGACTATGTCTCCGGTGTCGTCTGAATAATTTGGCAGTCTTAAAGTACGGTCAGCCCTGTATACGCCACGTTCAGCGTGAAATCTGTTGGTTCGTAGAAATACAGACACAGCCTTGCAGAGACCTTTCATTTTCCTGAGTTTGCCTGCACAATCTGAACCGTAGATCACAATCCTGGATCTTATATAGTCGTAATCTCCGATATCTTCAGGAAAAGTGCGTGTCTCGCTTATAGAATCCTGAAGATCTCTGCCTACGCTTGTCAGCTCGATGCAGCTTGTCCCATGCAATTCAAGCCAGGAACGCTCGCCGTTTACACCTAACTTTGATCTTATCCAGTCACGATTTTTTGCAGCGAAGTCAGCCACAGTAAATATACCGGACATATAAAGGGTTTTGGATAACCGGCGCCCGATTCCCCATAGGTCTGAGATGGACATCGCATTGAAAAGAGCTTGTTTTTGAATGTCGTTGTCAAGCATGCCGACCGACATTTTGTTTTTCTTGCAATATTCTGTAATTATTTTGGCAAGGGTTTTTGTCGGGGCAAAACCGATAGTGACCGGAATATGTAATTCATTCCAACAAGAATTACATATTTCATTACCTATGGTCAGCAACATGGAGTCAGGTATCCCTGACATATCGAGAAAGGATTCGTCGATAGAATAGTCTATGGCACGTGGGACAAATTTTCTGAAAATGTCATGAACCTTAAGACTGATGTCTCTATATAACAGATGTTGTCCTGAAAGAGCTATGACTTTTCCGGAAGATATGAGGTGGCGTATCTCAAAAGCCGGTTGTCCCATTTTTATTCCAAGCGCTTTCGCCTCATTGCTTCTTGCGACGATGCATCCGTCGTTGTTGCTCATTACAACGACGGCGCGTCCTTCCAGCGAAGGGTCGGCGGCGCGCTCGCAAGATACGAAAAAATTGTTGCAATCTGCCAGTCCTATCATGGTTTCGAAGAAGTTATACGGTATATATTGTTGTCACATTTCAGAAATCCCTCGTTGCAAAGAAATGAGACAAGCTCCGCTGTGGATGCGGTGTCTTTCCCACAGAATCTTTCGATGGCGGTAAGCGTGGTTCCTGTCGGACGGGATTTTACAAACGCCGTGATTTTTTGTAATGTGTCTTGATTTTTGAGTTGTGTGGCAGAGATCGCCTTTTTCTTATCCCGGCATATGTCGCATTTGCCGCATTTCCCGGAATCGGTCTCCCCGAAGTATGCAAGCATCCGTTGCACGCGGCAATTTTTTGAAGAGAATACATAATCAAGCATTGAATCAGTCCTGACTGTCATGGCATCTTTACGGAACTCATATATATCTTTGCCTATCAGTAGTGAAGATGTCTCTTCACGTGCGGTGGGGAAATATATCATCGGTATTCCGGAATGGGGGATATAGCTTGCGATTTTTCTTCTTGTCAATTCAAGCATCGCTTCATATACGGAGGTCTCTGAAATTTGAAGACTGAAGGCTATCTCGGTTTCGCGAATGTAAACATAATCAGTAAACAGACCGGTGTACATCCGCAAAACCATGGCAAGGACTTTGTCAGCAACGTCAGAGATGTCATGTATTTCATAAAGTTCTTCCCTGTCGCATATCATTTTAAATCTTGAGCGGCTGTCAGGGTCTTCTATGAAATGCAGATATCCTGCCTGCGATAGGAGTCTCAGGGATGCACGGCATTGCCTTTCCTGGATTTCGAATGTCCTACAGAATTTTTCAATGTCGAATTCACGCACGGAATCGTATCCCTCGCCGACAGATATATGGAGGAAATTGCATATGCGTTCATATGTTTTTTTGATTACTTTTCTTTCGGGAAAAGCTTCTGTGATTCTACGGTGCATTACTCCGCGGTCGTTACGGGATGCAAGGACAACTGCAAAAGAGGGTAGTCCGTCGCGTCCGGCGCGACCAGCCTCCTGATAATATTCTTCAAGGGAAGGGGGGAGGTCGAAATGTATCACGACCCTGACGTCAGGCTTATCTATGCCCATTCCGAATGCGTTTGTGGCTACCATCACACGTACAGATCCTGATTGCCAGGCGTTCTGTCGCTCTTCCTTAAGCCGGAAGTCAAGTCCGGCATGATAATATGTGGCGGAAATATCGGCAGACATCAGAAATTCGGCTATTTCACGACACCGTCTTCTGCTGCGTACATATACAATGGAAGTGCCTGAGGTTCGGGAAATGATGTGGAGAACGTCATGAATTTTTGTTTCAGAACCTCGCACTATGTAGCTTATATTTTCCCTGACAAAGCTTTTCCTGAAGCATGCGGAATTTTGAAATTCCAATTGCTCCATTATGTCCCGGGCAGCCTCCGGGGTAGCTGTCGCTGTAAGCGCCAAGACGGGAATGCCCGGTTTCAATCTGCGCAGGGACTTTATGTTCAGGTAAGAAGGTCGAAAGTCATAGCCCCATTGTGATATACAGTGTGCCTCATCCACGACAATCAGGCGTATCTCGATATGTCTCAGCTCAAGCATGAAGCGGTCGTTCTGTAGTCTTTCGGGGGCGATATAAAGGAATCTTGCCTTGCCGTTCACCAGTTTTTCCCATGCGATTCTGGATTCGGACAGCGACATTCCTGAGTGGAAATAGACAGCTTTGATCCCATGGCGTTTCAGATTGTCAACCTGGTCTTTCATCAAAGAGATAAGAGGGGTGACCACGATTGTCACTCCGGAGTCAAAATACATGCCGGGCACCTGAAACGTTATAGACTTTCCACCTCCGGTGGGCATCAGCCCGAGTGTGTCTTTGCCGTCCAATACCGAGTTTATTATGTCTTCCTGCAAAGGACGGAAGCTGTCATATCCCCAATATTTTTTCAGAATATCATGAATGTCCATAATTTTGTATAAGAGAAAGCCGGAGGCTCGTTGGGATGTCAGAAAGATGATGCGGGAATCGTGGCGGATGAATGTTTGAGGCGAGAGGATAAGCCGTGAGGGGGAATGCTTATTCAGCCGACGGGCGTATGTCTTTGATCATAAGCTGCACCGAATCCAGATTTCCTGAATGTTTTGTCTGTTCTATCGTATAGCATATGTCGATCGGTTTGTGGGCGTGAATATGTTCAAAATACGGAGCCATGTTGAATGCTATGGCATTGATGACGCGGCTTGTGCTGTTGTCTTCAAGCTCAAGCTTTATATGCTCGAGATTTTTCCCCACAAGTTTGCTTGTCCCGAAATCAAACACGTTGCGAGTGCAGAATATGGGGTTCTGGTTACCCGGTCCGAAAGGATTGAATTTCTTAAGGTGTGCCACAAGTTCCGGGGTTATGTCTGCAAATTCTATCATGGCGTCAATTTCGATCATTGGCGTCAATTGGTTTGGCTTGATATGTGTGGCTACATATTCCTCAAACCTGCGTCGGAATTCCTCGATATTCTCTTCTTTCAATGACAGACCCACGGCATAAGTGTGCCCTCCGAAATTTTCAAGCAGATCTCTCGTGGAATTTACAGCGGAATAGATATCGAATCCCTGAACAGATCTTGAAGATCCGGTTGCCATGCCGTTGGAGAATGTGAGGACAACAGACGGCTTGTAGTAAAGTTCAGTGAGCCGCGATGCGACAATGCCGATTATACCCTTATGCCAGTCTTTGTTGTAGACCACTATTGAGCGTTTCCCGTGTATGATATTGACGTTGCGTTCAATAAGGTTGTTTGCCTCGTCAGTTATTTTTTTGTCAAGTTCCTTTCTGTCGCGGTTATATTGGTCAATATCCTTTCCTTTTTCATAAGCGTCGTGAAGATCCCTGCATACGAGGAGGTCTACAGCCTCGATACCGCTCTGCATTCTTCCGGAAGCGTTGATGCGTGGTCCTATCTTGAAGATCACATCACTGATAGTGATGTCTTTGTTGGTAAGTTTACACAGCCTTATTATGCTTCTCAATCCTAAATTGGGGTTTGAATTCAAGCGTCTCAGTCCATGGTATGCCATCACACGGTTTTCTCCGGTGATAGGGACTATGTCAGCGGCGATGCTGACAGCCACAAGGTCGAGGAGGGATTCAAGTTCATTGTGGTTTGTGAGACCATTGCTCATCGCGAACGCCTGCATGAATTTGAATCCTACTCCACATCCGGAAAGATGCGGGCACGGATACGTGGAGCCGGGCATTTTGGGATTTAATATAGCCACAGCCGGCGGCAGTATTTCGTCAGGCACATGATGGTCGCATATTATGAAATCAATTCCTTTCTCTTTGGCAAAGGCGATCTCATCGATAGCTTTTATTCCGCAGTCAAGCACGATGACGAGTTTTACGTCGTTTTCAGCCGCGTACTCTATGCTTTTTAAAGATATGCCATATCCTTCCTCATATCGCGTCGGGATATAGTATTCGATATTACTATAGTAATTCTGGAGGTATTTATAGACGAGCGCGACCGCTGTGGTGCCGTCAACATCATAATCACCATATATCATTATTCTTTCTTTTGCCCCCATTGCCTTGTTGAGGCGGTTGACCGCTTTGTCCATATCAGGGAGAAGGAAAGGATCGTGAAGGTCTGAAATAGATGGAGAGAAGAACGCCTGTGCCTCACGGGTGGTGCTCACCCCTCTGCGGATCAAAAGCTCCGCAATGGGGGCTGCGCCTCCGCATTGGGACACGATCTCGTCAGCAGCGGTTTTTTGCTGAAGGGTGAGTGGTAGATAATTCCATTTAGTTGTCATTGCAGACGAAAAAAACTTGTTGTTGAACCGGCTGTGTGTCCAACGTTGTGGTTAATCTGATATTTACGCGATGGGCGTCACCACGAGGATGCGAGTTGGATGCAAATATACAAAAAATCTGTCTGCCCAGCAAATATCCTGCTTCAAGAGGAATCCACATTAAGTATTTTTAGTAATTTTGTGGCTGGATTAAAAATCTGCCGTTTGTCTGTCATCCATGGATCCCTACGGTTGGCGATAGTTTTTGCGGCAATGATATTGTTATATGGAAAAAGATATATGTATAAACGGGATAAGGCTCCACTATGAAGTGTCTGGCTCTGACGGCGGCGCGCCGGTGGTGCTGATGCATGGGTGGGGGTGCGACCACTCCACCGTGAGAAGCATAGCATCGGTGCTTGAACCGGCTATGAAGGTATATAACCTTGATTTGCCGGGACATGGAAAGAGCCAGGAGCCGCCGGAGGTATGGGGGATAGAGGAATTTACGCAGACTGTGGAAAAGTTTATTGAAGAGGAAGGGATAGACAATCCGGTATTGATAGGGCATTCTTTCGGCGGCAGGATAGCGATACTTCTTTCTTCTCGAAGAGCTGTATCTAAGGTCGTGTTGGTAGATGCTGCCGGGATAAAACCGAGGCGTGGTCTGAAATATTATTGGAAAGTATACAGCTTCAAGGCAGTCAAACATTTTTTGAAGTTGATTTTCGGTAAAGAGAGAGGAGGAGAAATGGTGGACAAGATGAGAGGGAAGAGCGGTTCCGCCGATTATCGCAATTCTTCTCCGATAATGAGGGGTGTCATGAGCAAATGTGTCAATGAGGATCTTAAGCACGTCATGGGGGCTATAAAGGCTCCGGTGTTGCTGATATGGGGAGAGAACGATAGCGCTACCCCGCTTTCAGACGCAAAGACAATGGAGCGGCTCATACCGGACTCCGGGCTTGTGAGTTTTCCTGATTGCGGACATTATAGTTTCCTTGACAATCCATTCGGGTTCAGGGCAGTGATGAAGGAGTTCTTTAAAAATGAACTCCGTGGAGACAAATTATCGTGAGTGGGTTTATCCCATACGATAGTAACAGGGAAAAATTATCAAATATAAAAAATCATTTTATAAACTCGTGGACATGAGTGCTTTTTTTATTGTGGTTTATGTGGTCTGCGGTGTGTATATGGTGTTGAATTTCAAACATGACATACACATGCTTCAACAGAACAGCTACCGGCTGCCACGTTATTGGAAATATCTCAGACAAGATATCGGGAGCACATGGCGCCTTGTGGACGTGGCGCTTTTATTTTTAGTTTTTTCCACACTTCTTGACGTGCGCCTTTCCGCATTGTTTGTAGCTTTGGTGAGCATTTCCAAAATCTGGCTTATTCTCAGAAAGAAATTTAAAAAGCCATTGGTTTTTACAAAAAGAGTGTGGAGACTATATTCAGTGTCGTCGGTAATCTCAATAGTGGTATACGTGACTGTTGTTCTTGTCGCAAATGGCAAGGCGTCTCTTCCCTTGGGATATGCGGCTCCGGCTCTCTCTTTAGGGGTGTTGCTTCTTATGACTATTTTTTCCTGGGCGATAGTCATGCTTGCCGTGGTGGCACTTATGCCAGTGGAGAAGATGATCAATCGGAAATATTGGAACGAGGCAGCATCTATCTTGCGTTCTATGCCTGATCTTAAGGTGATAGGGATAACAGGATCATATGGAAAGACAAGCACAAAGCATTATCTTAACAGAATCCTTTCTGAAGAATACGACGTGCTTATGACCCCAGGGTCATATAACACTCCCATGGGGGTCATAAGAACGGTAAGAGAGATGATGAAGCCTTATAATACTGTATTTATCTGTGAGATGGGTGCCAAACAGAAAGGAGACATAAAAGAAATCTGTGATCTTGTGCATCCACAGATCGGAATTATCACCGCTGTCGGTCCGATGCATCTTGAATCATTCAAGACAATAGAGAATGTGCAGTCAACGAAGTTCGAGCTGGCGGACGCACTCCCGGGTGATGGCTTAGTGGTAATAAACAATGATTTTGAATACTGCGCCAACCGTTCTGTAAACAATGTTGAATCTGTCAGATACTGTGTCGGAGACAAAAATGCCGATAATTGCGGATATGTGGCAAAAGATGTGAAATATTCTCCGTATGGGACATCTTTTACAGTAACCGGACCTGATGGATTGCATCTTGAACTTACCACGAAACTTGTGGGGGCATGCAATATCTCCAATCTTCTTGCGGCAGTCATACTCGCGCTCAGGATGGGTATGAGCCCAGACAAGATACGGATGGCTGTCGCGTCGATAGAGCAAGTCGAGCACAGGCTAAGTATCAAACGCACTCCCGGCGGTGTCACGATTATTGATGACGCGTTCAATTCAAACCCTTCGGGATCCAAGATGGCGTTGGAAGTGCTCTCCGGGTTTACTGACGGCAGGCGGATCGTGGTGACTCCCGGTATGATCGAACTTGGAGAGCGTCAGGATGAACTCAACGAGGCTTTTGGAGAAGAGATCGGCAAAAGCTGCGATGTGGCGATAATAGTAGGACAATACAACCGGGAAGCCATTGTCCGAGGCATAGGCAAAAGCGGATTTGATGAAAATAATCTGCATGTAGTCGGGAGTTTCAACGAGGCGCAGCAGATATTGTCGTCGTTTCTGAGATCCGGAGATGCCGTGTTGTATGAAAATGATCTTCCAGATACATTTAAATGATATGAAAGTTTTTCTAAATATAATATGGATTGTATTCGGAGGGTTCATGATCGCAGTTGAATACGTGATATCGAGTGTGGCTTTTATGCTTACGATCATAGGTATCCCTTTCGGATTGCAGACAATAAAGCTTGCAATGGTCGCGCTTGTGCCTTTCAGTACAAATGTGGTCAGTTCGCCATCTTCTCCCGGTTGTCTTAATGCTGTTTTGAATGTGGTGTGGTGGTTTGTCGGAGGGATTCCTATAGCCTTGACCCATCTTCTGTGGGGAGTGTTTTTCTGCATCACCGTTGTCGGTATCCCTTTCGGCATGCAGCATTTCAAATTGATGCGTCTCGCCATGTTTCCGTTCGGGAAATTGATAGACTGATATTCGAGACCCCTTTTTCATATAGCGTCACGAATACTGTCAGAACCAAATCCATGTTCATATGTTTTATAGACAAGAGATTATTGCAATCTCCAATTGTTTTGAGCATGGACGCGGTGAAATATAAAAAGATCCTGCCGCTGTGTCTGTTGTCACCGGGCAGGATCTTATTATATTATGGCAAGTTATACTTATCGCGGGGTACCTGTGCGATACTGGTGGGTGCCTTTACTGGCAGGAATCTTGTCAGTGGCTATCGGAATATGGTGTTTTTTTGATCCTGTGGCTACACTTTCCGTATTGGCATACTTCTTTGCGGCGTGTCTGTGTTTTTCGGGATTGCTCAACCTGTTCTTCTCATTGGGAAACATACGGGGTCCGGGTTGGGTGTCGACCATGGCAATAGGATTGATAGAGATTGTAGGGGGTGGCTGGATGTTTTTCCTGCCCGAGAACGTGGTCACCGGTGCTTTTGTCTTTGCAGTCGGTATATATATTGTAGTGGTATGTATCAATTCTATATGTGAAGCGTGCATGATGATGAGCTACTCTTCATCATGGGTGGCATGGCTGATCGCGTTTTTGCTTGCGACTTTGGTATTTGGTGTTATTTTTCTTGCCGGGCCTATAGCCGGAGGAATAGCGGTATGGCTATATGTCGGCATATCATTCATTTGCTTTGGGATCTACAGAATGATCCTTGCATTTAAGCTTAAGAATATGAACCGAAGATTGAGATAGCCAACAAAAACCGGTCTTGTTTGTTAACAAACAAGACCGGTTTTTAGTCAGCTGCACAGG
>CAMWID010000021.1 GCA_947174235.1 uncultured Porphyromonadaceae bacterium
GCACACCGGATTCTGGTTCCGTTTGTGAGAGTTCGAGTCTTTCCAAGGCAACAAAGGCGGATATCTATTCAGATGTCCGCTTTTTTGTGGTATAACATTTCCACATGTTATGACGTTTTCAATATACTGAGATCTGAACAGTGAAGTCCGGGTTTCATGGATATTCAATGAGGTGGCGATTAGCTGACAAGGTCGTAACATTTTTGAAATATCCGGAATGATAAATTCGATGTGAATTTTTAATATATGAGAAACAGGTCGATTGAAATTAAAGGCGCGAGAGTCAATAATCTAAAGAATATTGATCTTTCCATTCCCTTGAACAGGTTTATTGTCGTTACCGGAGTCAGCGGCTCCGGTAAATCCTCGTTAGCTTTTGATACTTTGTATGCAGAGGGACAAAGACGATATGTCGAAAGTCTTTCAGCATATGCGAGACAGTTTTTAGGCCGACTTGCCAAACCCGACTGCGATTATATAAAGGGTTTGCCTCCGGCAATCGCAATAGAACAGAAAGTAAATACCAGAAATCCACGAAGCACCGTAGGGACTTCTACTGAAATATATGATTATCTGAGAATGCTGTTTGCCAGGATCGGCCACACATATTCCCCTATAACCAATAATGAAGTTAAAAAACATAGTATAGAAGACATAGTGTCAACGGCACTCTCCTATCCTGAAGGAACCCGGATGGCTGTTTTAGTTGACATTAATCTTCCTTCCGATCGCACTTTCAGACATCAATTGGAGATCTATATGAAAGAAGGATATTCAAGAATTGAGAATAATGGTAAATTCCTGGATATTGAAGAAATTTTGTCGGATGAGGATTTATTGGACTCATATGGGCTTAAGAGTCGTCTGCTTATAGATCGCCTTGCTGTATCGTCAGATAAAGATGAGATTTCACGCCTGACAGATTCTGTAGAGACCGCATACTATGAAGGCCATGATGAGTGTATAATCAAAGTTTGGAGTGGAGACGGAGAACATGAGCATAGGTTTTCTAAAAAGTTTGTGGCTGATGGGATGGAATTTCGTGAGCCCAGTGACCTGATGTTTAACTTCAACAATCCCTATGGGGCATGTCCGGAATGTGAAGGATTTGGCAAAGTAATGGGTATAAGTGAAGATCTTGTAGTACCTGATAAATCCTTGTCGGTGTTTCAGGATGCAGTTCAATGCTGGCGTGGTGAAAAAATGAGTGAGTGGAAAAAGCATCTTATACATGTAGCTCCTCAGTTCAGTTTTCCTATCCATACGCCATATGCTGATTTGACAGCCGCCCAAAAACGATTTCTTTGGGATGGAAATACTGCATGGGAGGGAATAAACGGTTTTTTCCGATGGGTTGATGAAAATCAATATAAGATTCAGTATAGGGTTATGAAAGCACGCTATCGGGGAAAGACAACATGTCCGTTGTGTCACGGCTCGAGATTGTGCAAAGATGTTGACTATGTGAAAATTTGTGGTCATACCATTACTGAGCTTGTAAAATTGCCTGTAAACAAATTAAGAGTCTTATTCCATGACCTTGATCTTTCTGACAGTGACAGGATCATAGCCAAGAGGTTGATTACGGAAATAAACAACCGTCTTGAGTTTTTAGATGAAGTCGGACTTGGGTATCTCACTCTTGATCGACTCTCCTCCACACTGTCAGGAGGTGAGAGCCAGAGGATTAATCTTGCAACATCTTTGGGTTCGTCGTTGGTTGGATCGTTATACATTCTTGATGAACCGAGCATAGGACTTCATTCAAGAGACACAAAACGTCTGATTTCAGTACTTAGACGTCTTCAAAAGATTGGTAACACAGTGATAGTTGTCGAGCATGACGAAGAAATCATGCTTGCTGCCGATGATATTATCGACATAGGTAAAGATGCCGGAAGACTTGGAGGACATCTTGTTTATCAAGGAAATATAAAAGACGCCGTCAAGTCAGAGACTCCGACTGATTCCTATACCGTAGAGTATCTACGTGGAACCAGAATAATCGACTACTCCCCTATTCGCCGACCATGGAAAAAGTATATCGAGATTAAGGGAGCTCAAGAAAATAATCTTAAAAATATAGATGTGAAGTTTCCCTTAGGTGTTATGACTGTCGTCACGGGTGTCAGTGGATCCGGGAAATCAACGTTAGTCAGGGAGATTTTATATAAAGCTTTGTGCCGCCATCTTGGAAATGCCGGTGAAGCTCCTGGTACTCATCGTAATATTTCAGGTGATCTCAGAGAAATCCAAGGAGTGGAATTTATTGATCAGAATCCTATCGGGACTTCGACGAGATCAAATCCTGCTACTTATCTCAAGGCTTTTGATGAAATCCGTAGATTGTTTTCCGAGCAACAGCTTTCAAAACAAATGGGATTCTCACCTTCTTATTTTTCGTTTAATTCGGAAGGTGGGCGATGTGAAGAATGCAAAGGAGAGGGAGTCATTACGATTCCGATGCAATTTATGGCTGATATTCAAGTTGAATGTGAGGTGTGTCATGGCAAGAGATATAAAAAGGAAGTCCTTGATGTTGAATACAGAGGAAAGAACATTTATGATTTTCTTGACATGACAATAGATCAGGCGATAGATTTTCTGGAAGAAACCCCGGGAGTCCTTGAAAATAAGATTGTAAAGCGTCTCCAGCCACTTCATGATGTTGGACTTGGGTATGTCAAGCTTGGTCAAAGCTCCTCCACATTGTCCGGAGGAGAGAATCAACGTGTAAAACTTGCTTATTTCATGGCTCAGGATAATCTTGAACATACCATGTTTATATTTGATGAGCCGACTACAGGACTTCATTTCCATGATATCGCCACATTGCTTAAATCGTTGAACGCATTGGTGAATAAAGGTCATACAGTAATAATCATCGAACACAATATGGATATGATAAAATCAGCAGACTGGATCATTGACATAGGCCCCGAAGGCGGAGATAAAGGGGGGAATGTGGTTGTATGTGGAGTTCCTGAAGATGTAGTGGAATGTAGGGATTCTTATACGGCAGAGTATCTGCGTCCAAAGTTAATTCATTTGAAAAATCGTTTAAATCAGAATCTAAAACTACAATAAAACATATCATGCGAAAACTGTGGGGTTTTTCTCTAAGATTGTTTCCTGTATCAGCAATAATATGTTTGGTAGCAGGTTCGGTATGTTGTGTAAGAAAGGAATTATCTACTGATCACGATGTGGCGCATCAGCTTTTTGAAAAAAGTGTAAGAATGATAGCCGTATATATCGACAGTATAAGTAATGCGCAAGATTCTGCATCTCTGCAGAATCTTGTGAATAATTTCAATATTAAGATTACCACATTAAATTTTGAATTTCCACCTGATACAGATCTTGACCTGAATGAAGATGAGAATGATTCTCTAATAAGAATGAACAAAAGATTGGTACGCACCATAGAGCTGAAAGATTCATTGATAATGCATCCGTGTGATTCCTTGAAGGCTGCGTTGCTTCAAGATTCAATTGCAAAAAAATTGGTTGTGCGTGGTGTCACTCCCGACAGATCCGATTCGATAGGGAAAAGATAGTTTGTCAGTCGTAGTTGAATATATGTCATCCCCGGTCAAGTGGTTCGGGTAGATTTGTCTCTCAAAATTTCAAATGTTCTACAGTTGAAATCTGAGACATGTCTATTCTCAAATATCAGCAATATGGAAGCCGTCGCTAAAGTCGCTATTTTCTGACATCGCACGACATTACTTCCATCTCGCAATTTTGACAATTGAACTTTAGTCGAAATTTCAATGACGTACTATATAAAAACAGAGGTTCCTGAAATTTTACCGGAAAATATTTTTTACAGAATCCGAGTTCACGGAGAATACAGTGTCTTGTCGTCATAAGAGTCTTGTCATCTTGACAAGACATATTTGAAGACTCCATCGCATTTTCAATATGTGCCACCCCATGATCCATGTAAAATTTTTCAGCCAGACTATTGGCCACATTATCCTTAAAATCGAGATTTAAGTATGGAAAGGGATATTCAATGTTTTCATTACGTCTCAGATCTATGGGATAAGTGGATATATTGGCAAAATCCAAGGCTCTGACGATTTTTCTCCTGATACCATTTATCTCCGAACGCGGAATAAAAACGTCAGTAGGAAGATACGACCTGTAAGACGAGAGAAAATAGACGGTGTTTCCAAGCTTGGCGAATTCGTTTTTGTAGTCGGCCGGTTTATTTGCGACTTCCATTCTTACATCCAGCGGAATTCGCACGGCTACTCCCCTTTCATCTTTCGCAGTTATTCCATTGGAATCTATTTCGATATTTACGGCTATTTTTCTGGACGCGGATTCTTTTTGAATCATTTTTTGCCAGGCGATATCAAATGTGCGGTGAATCTCGGCATTCTTTGGAATCTCTGTTTTTCTACCGGTTATTATTTTCCCATTTTCGATTTTGTTTACATTGACTCCGGTATATTGACCGTTGCGATCAAAATAGCTTATACCGTCTCCATTGTGGAGTTCAGAAATATTATTTATGATCTCACCCATTGATTTTGGTGAAAGCATAGACGTTATTCCTGAAGCTCTTTTATTTTTGAGAAAATAATCTGTGAAGCCCCTGTTGAAACTTTTTTCGGGACACGGAATGAAAAAAGCTTCAGACTTTCCATACGAAGCTCTGGTAAGATCCCCGTTGCACTGGGCAATAATATTGTTAAGTTCGATATTGTAGTATGCTGTGATATTTTTTACATAATCGGAATCTTTGAGTCTCCCTTCGATCTTAAATGAGCTGACGCCGATATCGATAAGTTCTTTTAAATTACGGGATGCATTGAAGTCCCTTAGCGAAAGCAGATATTTTTCCTTGGCTATCACCTTGCCGGCATTGTCTTTGAGTGTATATGGAAGCCTGCAAATCTGGGCGCATTCTCCACGGTTGGCACTTCTTCCCTGTGTGGCGAAACTTGCGTGACACCTTCCTGAATAACTGACACACAATGCTCCATGTATAAAACATTCGACAGGAATATCAACGCTATCAACTATAGATTTAATTTCTTCAATAGAAAGTTCTCTTGCCAACACAAGTTGTGAGAATCCTGCTTCTTGTAGGAAACGTGCTTTTTCAGGAGTCCTAATATCACATTGTGTGCTGGCATGAAGTGCAATAGGTGGTAAATCTAGTCGTAAGAGAGCCATGTCTTGAACTATCAATGCGTCAACTCCGGCTTTATATAGATCCCGACACAATGCTTCGACTTGTCGAAGCTCATGTTCGTAAACAATCGTATTTACCGTGACATATACTTTAGCACGGTATTGATGAGCAAAATCCACAACCTTTACGATATCCTTAATTGAATTTGCTGCAGATTTTCTTGCACCGTGGCTGGACGCTCCCATGTATATGGCATCGGCACCATGTATGACAGCCTGTATGGCTATTTCGGCATTAGCAGCCGGAGACAGAAGTTCAAGTGGGCGGGGTGACATTTCCTTAGTAAATTTTATTTTTTGAACATGCGGTCAATATTCCTTTTGTCTTCACGCTCCTTTATTGATTGTCGTTTGTCGTATTGTTTCTTTCCTTTACCTACACCTATTACCATTTTCGCATATCCTTTGTCACTGATAAACACCTTTATCGGAACTATAGTATATCCGGCATCCGAGGATTGTTTAGACAGTTTTTCAATCTCTTTTCTATTTAAAAGAAGTTTGCGGTCTCTACGTGCCACATGGTTGTTGTATGAGCCATAAAAATATTCGGCGATATGCATGCCTTTCACCCAAACTTCTCCACGGTCTATTACACAGTAGCTGTCAGACAGACTCGCCTTCCCTTCTCTGATTGATTTTATTTCGGTCCCGGTAAGTATTATGCCAGCTGTAAATGTGTCGCCTATTTCATAATTGAAACGGGCTTTTTTATTTCTTATGTTTACTTGACTTGCTTTCATTTATATTGAATTTTTTCACCTTGTTTTCGATTCCGGTATTGGTATGTATGATTTTTTGTCAAGACGGCAGCAAGATCTCGAATATCCATGAGAGCGCGAACGGTATGCCGATAATTATCAGACATAAAATAAACGTAGACGCGATCTGTTTGTTTTGAGGAAATTTCAAAAATCTTGTCCCCCTGCATATAATATATATTGTCCATAGAGGCAAAAATATAAGTACTGCCCATAACATGGGGAATGCGTCAGCCAATGTATAGAAAAGACATAATGTCGATAGACTGATAATCACAAATACCTTGCCAAAATCGGAATCAAATGTTTTTTTTGATTCTCCAGGCATGAAAATCTTTAGAAAAATGACGATTAAAAAATACCCGAAAAAGAATGAAACGAAAGAACTTACAGCATCTATCAAAGTTTCCGGTAATTTTTTCGTCGGATAATATAACATCAAAGAGAATTTACTTGTGGCCAATAATGCAAGCAACGGATAAAAACAACCTTGCTGTGCTCGTTCGGGTGTAAGAAATGCCCTTCTTACAGCTTTCCATCCTTCAATAGGCTGCATCATCACCTTTAACATTAATCTGAACGGCGACGGGGAATCATCTTTTTGACATTCAGAATGAGTATAATTCTCGCTGTTTGATTGCGAGAAATTAGGTCCGGAAGAGTCAAGAGAAGATGTCTTGTAATCCTCTTGTGTCTCGGTGTTGTCCGTCTCTTCGTTATATATGTATATATTGTCGTTATCTTTGTCTTCCATAATCTAAATACAAAATTAACCAATTATCATGAACCTGCAAAATAAAAGAAATAAAGCGCATGTTATTTTCTTGACAAGTCAAGTTAATCAAGTTAAGTAAATGACATACCTATAAAAATGGGATTCCTGAAAATCAGAAATCCCATTTTTTTATAGGTATGTCTGTCACATATTATTCCGCTGCGCGCTCTTCGTTCAGAAGTCGAATCATCTCAAGTGCACTTTTGGGAATGCGCGTGCCGGGTCCAAATATTGCGGCAACTCCGGCTTTGTACAGGAAGTCGTAATCCTGAGCCGGAATAACACCTCCTGCCGTTACCATAATATCCGGACGACCAAGCTTCTCAAGTTCTGCGATCACCTGAGGAATAAGTGTCTTATGTCCTGCGGCAAGTGAGGACACCCCGAGGATATGTACATCGTTTTCCACTGCCTGGCGGGCTGCTTCGGCAGGAGTCTGGAACAACGGACCCATATCCACATCAAATCCGCAGTCGGCATAACCTGTTGCGACAACTTTCGCTCCACGGTCGTGTCCGTCCTGTCCCATTTTTGCAATCATGATGCGAGGCTGGCGACCTTCTTTTTTAGCGAAATCTGCCACAGCCTTGCGGGCTTCCTCAAATTCAGGATCACCCTTTTCTTCACTGCTATACACTCCGGATATTGTTTTGATTACAGCTTTATATCTTCCGACAACCGCCTCACAGGCGTCAGATATTTCTCCAAGAGTGGCTCTGAGCCCGGCTGCTTTCACGGCAAGATCCAAAAGGTTACCCTTTGACGGATCTTTAACGCATTCAGTAATGGCTTCCAAAGCTTTCTTGACTGCTTCTTCATCGCGATGGCTCTTGAGATCTTCAAGACGTGCACATTGTTCTTTGCGAACTTCTGTATTGTCTACCTCGAGGATATCGATAGGATCTTCGTGATCAAGACGATATTTGTTGATACCTACGATTGTCTGTTTCCCGGAGTCAATACGCGCCTGAGTGCGGGCAGCCGCCTCTTCGATCTTGAGTTTGGGAAGTCCGGTTTCGATAGCCTTTGCCATGCCGCCGAGTTTCTCAATCTCCTGTATATGTTCCCAAGCTTTGTGTGCGATTTCGTTTGTGAGAGCCTCTACGTAGTAGCTGCCGCCCCAAGGATCCACCTGTTTGGTGACATATGTTTCTTCCTGAATATAAATCTGCGTGTTACGTGCTATACGGGCGGAGAAATCTGTCGGGAGAGCGATTGCCTCGTCAAGTGCGTTTGTATGAAGTGACTGAGTGTGTCCAAGAACAGCACCCATCGCTTCCACACAAGTACGACCCACGTTGTTGAACGGATCCTGTTCCGTAAGACTCCATCCGGAAGTCTGGCTGTGCGTACGGAGTGCAAGTGATTTGGGATTCTTCGGATTGAATTGTTTTACAATCTTTGCCCACAACATACGTGCAGCACGCATTTTGGCAATTTCCATAAAATAATTCATGGATATAGCCCAGAAGAAAGAGAGGCGCGGCGCGAATGAGTCAATGTCCATACCCGCATTTACACCTGCACGGAGATATTCCAGACCGTCGGCAAGAGTATATGCCAACTCAATATCTGCGGTCGCTCCTGCTTCTTGCATATGATAGCCGGAGATAGAGATAGAGTTGAACTTGGGCATATTTTTGGAAGTATACTCAAAGATGTCGGCGATGATTTTCATTGAGAATGCCGGCGGGTAGATGTATGTGTTGCGTACCATGAACTCTTTGAGAATGTCATTCTGGATTGTTCCAGCCATCTCTTCAAGTTTGGCTCCCTGTTCCAATCCTGCATTTATGTAAAATGCGAGTACAGGAAGAACGGCTCCGTTCATAGTCATTGATACAGACATCTTGTTCAATGGGATGCCATCAAACAATACCTTCATGTCTTCAAGCGAACAGATGGACACACCTGCTTTGCCGACATCGCCGACCACACGCTCATGATTGGCGTCATAGCCGCGGTGGGTGGGAAGGTCGAACGCTACAGAAAGACCTTTCTGCCCTGAAGCAAGATTTCTACGATAGAACGCGTTTGATTCTGCCGCTGTGGAGAATCCCGCATACTGGCGGATTGTCCATGGACGAAGTGGGTACATGGCGCTGTACGGACCTCTCAGAAATGGAGGAATACCGGAGACAAAGTCAAGATGCTCAAGCCCCTGAAGATCTTCTTCGGTATAAACTGGCTTAACAGGGATAAGTTCGGCGGTGATCCAGTCGGCTTCCTTGTTAACCGACACGGGTGCGGCAGTGCGGTCTGCAACGGCTGCCTTTATATCTATTTCTTTGAAATTGGGTCTCATGTCAGTTTAGGAGTTTGGCGTTAAACTTAACAAGTGTGTCGAGCACATTCACGCGGACATGGATGAATTCTTCGATCCCTTGTGCCTTGAGATCTTCCATACATGCCGGTGCGCCGGCAACCACAAACATTGCCCTTCCGGCAAGTTCCTTATATGCTTCCGGTGCGAATTCAGCGTATTCGTCATCGCTTGAGCAGAGCACCACAATATCAGCACCTTTTTCAATGGCTGAATCAACGCCTTCTTTAACCGACTTGAACCCGATATTGTCAATGATTTCATATCCGGCACATCCGAAGAAGTTAGCTGAGAACTGGGCGCGCGCGAGACGCATTGCAAGATTGCCGATAGTAAGCATGAAGACTTTGGGGCGTTTGCCACTGCGTTCAGTGTCAAGACCAAGCTGTTCGAACTGGCTTGCGGCACGATCAAATACAAGGGATTCTACCGCGCCGTCTGCGGCTTCTCCATTATTGCATCCACATCCGCAGGCACCTGCCGCCTTCTCAATCTTGTCGAGAGCTTTCTCATTAAAGTTGGGATATTGGTTGGTGCCGAGAAGAATTTCTTTCCTGCGTGCTACGTCGGTGTGGCGCTTGATTCCTGATTCGTTTACTTTTTTCTGAACCTCTCCATTTTCAAGCATGGCATTGAATCCTCCTTGACTCTCGACTTCTGTGAAAAGTTTCCATGCCACTTCAGCTATGGAGGCGGTAAGGGTCTCTATATAATAGGAGCCGCCGGCAGGGTCTACAACCTTATTCAGGTGGCTTTCTTCCCTGAGAAGAAGTTGCTGGTTTCTGGCGATCCTTTCGCTGAACTCATCCGGCTGCTTGTATTGCAAGTCGAAAGGAAGAGTTTCGATTGAATCTACTCCGGCAAGGGCTGCACTCATGGTCTCTGTCTGAGAACGGAGAAGATTGACATGCGCGTCATATATTGTCTGGTTGAATTGGCTTGTCACGGCGTGCACCATCATCTTGCAGCAATCTTCATCAGCTCCATATGCTTTTACTATTTCCGCCCATAGCATTCGTGCTGCACGGAATTTAGCGAGCTCCATGAAATAATTGGAAGAGATGCCCATATTGAACTTTATTCTTCCTGCGGCATCATCAGCCGATATGCCTGCATCCGTAAGCACGGACATCCATTCAGCACCCCACGCGAGTGCGTAACCAAGTTCTTGTGTGATGTATGCGCCGGCATTGTTCAGCAGGTTGCTGTCGACTGTGAAACATCTCAGATTCTTAATGTCTTTTACGGCGTTGTAGATATTCAAAGCTTCAGCTTTTACGTCTTTAGGAAATTTAAGACCGTGGCGGAGAAGCCGTTTGAACGGATCAAAGCCTATGGAGCCGCGGAAATCATTCTCCAACCCTTTTGACTTGATAAATTCTACAAGCAATGAGGCTATTTCCACAGCTTTACCGTTGCAGCAGCATACGTTGATCTCTATATTCTTGAGGTCAATGTCTTTGAGAATAGTCTCAATGTCTGATATCGTAGCCTCACGTCCAAGAGAGAAACAGATGGAGTCAACCCCCCTGTCAATGGCGTGGACAGCGGCTCGATTGATCTCGGCAGGTGTAGCTCCCTCGATCTGTTGGCGGATAAGCCAGTCATTGTTGTCACGTGTGCCTCTTACATAAGGAAACTGTCCCGGAACTGTTCCCATGTGAGCGAGGTTTGAAAGATCCTCGCGGCGGTAAAAAGGCTGCACATTGAAGCCCTCGTTAGTACGCCAGACAAGTTTCTTGTCGAAATCGGCGCCCTTGAGGTCGACAGTAATCTTCCCTTTCCAGTCTTCAGTAGACGTGGGAGAAAACATGTCAAATAATTTTTCGGTGTTTGCCATAAGTTTTATAGCTCTTTAATGATATAGATGTATAGGTCTTACCTAAATTGATGAGAAGTTGTCAGACTTAGATCTCTCCGGCATATACATTGTTTTGTCCATTGCATACGGTACTAAATCTAAGGTTATGACATTAAAAATAAATGTCATCATTTACAACTTTCGCTGCAAATTTAGCCATTAACTTTTAATTAAAGAAATTTTTCAGTTAATTCTTTAAAAATTTTACATAGATTATCCTACGATAAGCTGTTTGCCTTCGCACTTGAGCACTTTCCCGGGAAAATCTTCCACAAGTTGCAGATTATGTGTTGCCATAACAACGCAATGACCGGCTTTTGAAAGCTGGTGCAAAAGTGTCACTATCTGATATCCTGTCTGTGGATCGAGGTTTCCTGTCGGTTCGTCCGCCAGAATGAGTTCGGGCTTGTTGAGCAACGCACGCGCTATGACTATCCGTTGCTGTTCTCCCCCGCTCAATTCGTGAGGCATCTTGTAACTTTTATTTGCCATCCCTACCATTGTCAGGACTTCTTCAATTCTTGCCTCGATCTCGTTTTTGTTTTTCCATCCGGTCGCGCCGAGCACAAATCTCAGATTGCCACTTACAGATCTGTCTTGAAGAAGTTGGAAATCTTGAAATACTATGCCGATTTTTCGTCTAAGATAGGGTATCTGAGATTTTTTGATTTTCAAAAGGTCAAAATCCAGCACATTTGCTTCGGCGCCGGATTGTATGGGAACATCAGCGTATATGGTTTTAAGCAAACTGCTTTTGCCGCTTCCCACTCTTCCTACAAGGTAATAGAAATCACCTTTGGAAAGAGTAAACGAGACTCCTTTAAGCACGTTTTTCTCGGCACGGTCTATGACTACATCCTTATAATCTAATATTACGCCCATCTGTAATTTTGTCTATGATTATTATGATGTCCTTTCTCCGTCCCTGCAATTCAGCGCTTGTATCCGTTGTGGATGCATGCCTGCGGTCTCCTTAAAGACATCAATTACAAAATTACAAAAAACTTTTGATTGGAATGTCATTGTTTTTGTTTATTTTGATTGGGATGTTTTTAGACACAACGGCGATCCGGCGCAATATCAATATAACCGATATTGCGCCGGATCGCCGTTGTGTCGTTATTTTCAAAGTTGTCTGAATTTATCGTTGCGGGATGTCAACCTCTTGTTTACGACCTTCGATCAGGTAGTCACGGAAATGATCTACAAGTCTCCAATAAAAATACTCATCCATCTTGCCGAATGAATGACGTTGGGTTGGCAACATCAGAAGTTCAAACCGTTTGTTTGCATTGATCAAGGCATTTGCAACACGAATAGTGTTGGCAGGATGCACATTGTTGTCGATATCTCCGGTAACAAGCATCAGGTGTCCTTTAAGTTTGCTCGCGAGTTCAGGATTAGTGCTGATCTTATATACAAATGTCGTATCTCCTTTTTCAGTGACAGTCTCTTTGACTCCGTGGTGAGTTTCGCTCCACCAACGATTGTATATCCTGTTGTCATGATTGCCTGCGGCTGATACGGCAGCTTTGAAAAAGTCGGGATATTGAAGAATCGCAGCGGTAGACATGAATCCGCCTCCTGAATGTCCATGAATCCCTACCCTGTTGATGTCTATATATTTGTGCTTGGCTGCCAATTGTTCGATAGCAGCTTTCTGATCTGCAAGTCCATAATCCCTAAGATTGCCATATCCATAGTTGTGGTACCATTTTGAGCGGTCAGGATGACCGCCGCGGTTGCCAACTGTTATGACCACAAACCCTGCCTGTGCCAGGCGATCGGTGCGTACACTCATGCGGGTGAACGGATAATTGGTTGCCTCGACCTGTGGACCGGGATAAACGTAATCTACAATAGGGTATGATTTTTCAGGATCAAAATCAAACGGTTTATACATGACTCCGTAGAGATCAGTGATGCCGTCCGCTGCCTTGACCTTAAAGGTTTCCGGGAATTTATATCCGTTCGCGAGAAGTTGCGAAAAATCTGCGCGTTCAAGCTGCATGACTTTATTTCCGTTTGTATCGTATACCCATGTCTCAGGAATTGTGTCAACACGTGAAAAATTATCTACGAAGAATTTCCCTGCGTCGTCCACAACCGGAGCATGGAAATAATCCCCTTTGTCCAGCAACTTCACTCCAGTTCCGTCAAGGCCGACTGAATAAAGGTGTTGGTAATATGGGTTTTCTCCTGCTTCTCTGCCCATGGCTGTAAAATACACTTTTCTACTTACCGGGTCTACATTAAGGATCCTGTGTACGTGCCATGCTCCATCAGTCAGACGGCGTTTGAGATTCCCTTTGCCGTCATAAAGATACAGATGAGCCCAACCGTCACGTTCGCTCCATTGTATCAGTTCGTCCGGCTTGTTGTCGACAAGCGCCAGAGGACGTACCTCCTGATATGTATTCATTCTTTCTTCTATCACAGGTACTATTGAATCCTGCCCGATTGTATAGCTGCAGATATCAATGCGGTGCAGATCTCGGCTGCTCCTTGTGATGAAAAATGTTTTATCGTCACCAAGCCATATGTTGGGTACATCATACATCGAGCGTTGCTTCTGCTGGCGTGGACGGTATCCAAGGGAAAGTGTTTGATTTTTAAATCGTGCCGTTTTTATCTCTTTTCTTGAGTTATCGTTGAGATCGAAAATGTACAAATGTTCTTCCGGAGCCTCGCTTTCTCCCGGCATCTGATATTTATATGTCTCGAGTGTCGGACGCGGAGATGCAAGAGAATTGATCACCCATAATTCTTTGACAGGACGTTTGTCAGACAAATTGGTTATTATATGACGGGAATCAGGGGAAAACAGCACGTAGGCGCCTTTGCGCTTGCCATTGGCGAGAGTATCTGTGTTGAGATAGCTGTACCCTTGTCCATATCCGAAATCTTTCACACCATCGGTTGTAATCTGTATTTCGGTCACGGTGCTGTCGTTCTCATTCTTTTTTAATTTCTCATAGTCTTCGCGGCTCATGCGGTATAGATTGAAATCTTTCGCATACACTACAGTCTTGCCGTCAGGAGAAACCGACGCCCATGAGAGCTCTTTTGTTTCTTTCTCTTTGCCTGCCAGATGTGTGAGTTTGCCATTGCGGGAATCATATGAAAAGTAGAACACTTCTTTTTCTCCTGCCTTTGGCTTCTTCTCTTTGCCGTCGGAATCTTTG
Organism: uncultured Porphyromonadaceae bacterium; assembly: GCA_947174235.1. Taxonomy (GTDB): domain Bacteria; phylum Bacteroidota; class Bacteroidia; order Bacteroidales; family Muribaculaceae; genus Lepagella. The sequence continues at coordinate 14,117 of CAMWID010000021.1, forward strand.
GTGGGTTTTGCATCTTGTGAGGACGTAACCTCGAAAGTGAAAGTATATCCGTCAGGTTGCACTTCAAGCTTTTTGATCGGCAGATCAGCTTCATTGACCGGATCTTTGATCGTTTCAGTAAGTTGGGATGCCAACTTATGGTTGTCAAACAATAAAGTCTTGTATCTGCGTGCCGGATCAACCATGTACCATTTAGTGCCCTCTGCAGTCTTATAAGAATACCAGAATTTTTCTCCGGACTGATACCAATGAGGGTCAACAGTTGTGGAGAACAACATGTTTTTGAGTTTGTCACCCGAAAATCTTTGTGCCATTTCAAGAGGATTGGAATTGGTCTCCTCCGCAAAGATTTCCACTGATGTCAGGCACGATGCTGTGATCGTTGCCGCCGTCAAAAGTGTGAAAATGTGTTTCATGTTAATGATTTGGTTGAAAATAGACCTTGAGGTCTTTTAATATTTGTAATATAATGCAAAAATAATCCATTATGTTGAACCATGCAACATAATTAATGTATGAGAATGTATTTTTTTTAATAATCATTCATCAGTTTTTATAATGTGATTTTTATTAAAATGATTGTCAAGATGTTGTCTTTAGTGTATCAAGGATATTGATTTCATTCCAACAATCTTTTTTTAGGTGTGGTCTCTTTATGAATAAAACAAATACATATAGCTTACGTTAATATGTAGGGTTTTGATGGAGCATTCGACGATCCTGAGGCAACATTATTGATGTGCCTTGGTATTTTTATAATGATTCTTAATACAATATAAGTTGGTAGAAACGGGTAAGCTTGGACTTTGGAGACTGGTCGCGATTGTCTTCGGGTCGGTTATAGGTGGCAGCATATTCAACATTGCCCAAAACATGGCTCATGGAGCGGCATTGGGGGCTGTGATATGCGCGTGGTGTGTGACCGGGATTGGAATTATGTTTTTGGTTCAGACATTCCGTAATCTTGTCAAACTTTGTCCCGATTTGAACGCGGGGATTTACGAGTATGCACAGGTAGGATTTGGGAATTATTGTGGATTCAATATGGCGTGGGGCTACTGGCTTTGTGTAATATTGGGCAATGTGACGTATGCGGTGTTGCTGAATGATTCGTTAGGAGCTTTTTTTCCGGTGTTTTCGAGACATGGATGGCAGACAGTGGTATTTGGCACGGCACTGGTATGGCTGATGTATTATATTGTGACCAGAGGTATTCAGTCGGCATCCTATATCAATACGTTTATGTCGGTTTTGAAATTCGGGTGTATCGTATTTATTCTTGTCATACTGGCGATAAATGTAAAAATAGGATATTTTACAGCTGACTTTTGGGGCAATATTAATGGAACATTGCCATCTGTGGGAGGTCAGGTATCCTCATGTATGCTTGTGACTATATGGAGCTTCCTGGGGATAGAGGGAGCAATGATGATGTCCTCACGTGCGAAACGTCATTCGGATGTGGGAAAGGCGACGATAATTGGTTTTTCCCTTGCCTTGATCCTATATCTGCTGGTGACCACACTCTGCTTTGGAATAATGTCTCAGCCTCAGCTTGCGTCCCTGCCCAACCCTTCGCTTGCATATGCCCTTGAGATCTGTGCCGGTTCATGGGCAAAATGGTTTGTTATTTCTGCAATCGTAATCTCCGTGGCAGGTGGATTTGTGGCATGGACATTGCTTTGCGCGCAGACTCCTTATGAAGCTGCTGTCGTAAAAATTTTCCCGCACAAATTTCTTTCTGTAAATTCACATGGAGTGCCGGCATATGGCATGAGGGTGTCTTCGGTGACTATGACGCTGTGTCTGTTGCTCGTTGTGACTGCGGAAGATGTCTATCTCGCGGCTGTCAATCTTGCGTCAATGATGATACTTCCATGTTACTTTTTTTGCGGTCTTTATTTGATGAAGTTATCGTTTTCCCGACAGCTTCATATGCCTGCCAACAAAAAAATGGGGCTTCTCATGGTGTCTGCGGCAACAATGATATATTGTGCATATTCAATGTGGGCTGGGTCATTGTATCTTTTGATGCTTACCTCAACATTCTACCTTGCGGGAATGCCATTCTTTGTCATGGCAAGGAAACACAACTCGCGGAAAGGACGGACTATACACTTGCTGACTACTAAAGAAAGGTTGATTTTCGTATTTCTATTGCTGATGGCATGTATTTCCTTATGGATGTTGCTAACAGGAAAACTTGCACTTGACGGGTGATTCCACACCGACAAATATTAGCGTCTTAAGATTGGTTAATTGAGGATTTTGGATTATATTTGCAGATAAATATAAGGATCTAAGATCCTCATTATTCTAACCAATTCTATTCCACATGAAAAGATTTATTCTTCCGGCAGCCCTTCTGCTGACCCCACTTTCCATGATGGCGGTCAGTCCGATGTGGATGCGCGATGTTAAGATCTCTCCAGACGGTAAAACTATTGTGTTTTCCTATAAGGGAGACTTGTTTACAGTGCCTGCCAAAGGTGGCAAAGCCACACGTCTTACTGCAACAGAGGCTTATGAGAGTTCTCCGGTATGGTCTCCCAAAGGAGACAAGATTGCATATGCATCAGATCGTAATGGAGGTAAAGATGTCTATGTCATATCTGCAAACGGCGGACAATCTACGCGCCTGACATTTAATTCAGTCGCTGAGACACCCGAGGCATTTTCTCCTGATGGTAAAAACGTTATTTTTTCCGCTTATATTCAAAAGCCGGCTGTTAATTCTGGAGGACCCCACAGAAGCCAAAGTGAGTTGTATTCAGTGCCCGTTGAAGGTGGAAGACCTGTACAGGTTTTGTCAACCCCTGCGGTAAGCCTTGCTATGCGCCCTGACGGAAGTTTCTTATTTGAGAATGTCAAAGGTTCAGAGGACAAATGGCGCAAACACCATACGTCTTCTGTAACCAGAGATATATGGATGTATGATCCGGCACAAAAATCCTATACCAACCTCACTGCCAGAGCCGGGGAAGACCGTGAACCGGTAATAGCTTCGGATAATGCGAATTTTTATTTTTTGAGCGAGCGTGACGGCGGATCATTCAATGTTTATAAGCGTCCCATTACAGGAGATGGCAAGCTGGAGAAACTGACAACATTCACAAAACATCCTGTGCGCTTTCTTAGTGCCGGAGCGGGAGATGTGCTTGCCTTTACATATAATGGTGAACTTTATACGATGAATCCGGGAGCCAAGGCGGTAAAAGTGCCCGTTGATATCATGGATGACTTTATGGAAGATCCGGCAGAAATTCCATTTTCCAGAGTGCAGGGCGCGGTGGTTTCTCCTGATGGAAAACAAGTGGCTTTTACTGTGCGCGGCGAAGTGTTTGTCACGTCTTCTGAATATCCCTCTACAAAGCAGATAACGCATACTCCTGCTATTGAAAACGGACTGTCCTGGGGTAGCGATGGCAGATCATTGTATTATGGTTCTTTGCGTAATGGAAGGAGCAATATTTTCAAGGCATCGATCAAGCGCGAAGATGATCCGAATTTTTCAAATGCCACCATTATCGAAGAAAAGGAAATGTTCTCAAATGATGGTATAGAACGAGGATATCCGTCAGTCTCTCCTGATGGTAAAAAGATGGTATTCGTAGAAGACAGGACCAAACTTAAAGTTATGGATCTTGATTCAAAAAAAGTCAAGACTCTTTCTGATGATAGGATAAAGACATCCAGAAGCACCGGAATCAGTGTCGAGTGGAGCCCTGACAGCAAATGGATCACTCTTGAGGTGATGAACCCTATGCATGAACCTTATGGAGATATAGCTGTCATTAATGTGGACACCGGAGAATTTATCAATCTGACAAATACGGGGTATTTTGATCAGAACCCCAGATTCACTCCTTCTGGAGATGCCGTTGTATTTGAGTCTGAGCGGTTTGGTATGAGAAACCATGCTTCATGGGGTTCGGAATCAGATGTCATGATGGTATTCCTGACAAAGTCGGCTTATGACAAATATAGGATGAGTGAAGAGGACTATGCCCTATTCAAAGAGGTAGAGAACCAACAGAAGAAAGATGCAAAAAAATCATCTGATTCTGATAAGAAAAAGAACAAAGATGATGAAAACAAAAACACTGATATCAAAATTGATAGAGACGGCATTCAGGACCGAATTGTCAGACTTACTCCGAATTCATCCAGTCTGAGCGATTATGTGGTGTCGAAAGACGGTGAGACTCTTTATTACATCTCTTCATTTGAAGACGGTTATGATCTTTGGTCAAAGGATCTGAGGAAGGGGAATGTCTCTTTGGTCAAGAAGATTGGTTCCGGGCGGGCCGGAATCCAGACAGATAAAAATGGCAACATATACCTCGTGGGGGGCAATGTGCGTAAATTTGTTCCGTCCTCAAAGTCTCTGAAAAATATCTCTACCACAGGTAAGGTGAAAATTGATCCTTACAAAGAAAGGGAGGCGATGTTTGATTTTATGGCAAATGAAGCACAAGAGCGTTTTTATCTTGCAAAAATGCCCATCAATTGGAAAGAGTATGTAGAGAATTATCGTAGATTCCTTCCTCACATCAACAACAATTACGATTTCCAGCAACTTCTGAGCGAAATACTTGGAGAATTGAATGTTTCTCATTCAGGAGGAAGATATTCATCTGCCTCCGCCAAGGAGCAGACAGCGTCGCTTGGTCTCATCTTTGATCTCTCGTCAGATAATGACGGTATCAGAATTGAAGAGGTTGTCGAGGGTGGTCCGTTTGACAGATCCACAACAAAAGTCAAGGCGGGTGATATAGTAGAGGCAATCAACGGTGAGAAGATAAAGAAAGGCAAAGACTGGACATATCTCCTTAACAATGTTTCCAGAAAGAAGACCCTTGTATCTTTCTATAGCCCGGCTTCCGGTGATCGCTGGGATGAGGTGGTTCTTCCTGTATCTTCTGCAGCTATGTCAAATCTGTTATATGACAGGTGGGTCAAAAGAAATGAACATCTTGTAGACAGCCTTTCCGGAGGGCGTCTCGGATATGTGCATATCAAATCCATGAGTGATGACAGTTTCCGTACTATCTATGCAAAAATCCTCGGAGAATACAACAACCGCGATGGAATTGTGATAGATACACGCTGGAATGGAGGTGGTCGTTTGCATGAAGATATCGAGGTGCTCTTCAGCGGCGAACAATATCTCACTCAGGAAAATCATGGAGTGAAGTCTGCGACGATGCCTTCAAGAAGATGGAATAAACCAAGTATTATGATCACTGGAGAGGCAAACTATAGTAACGCGCATGGCACACCATGGGTATATAAACACAAAAATTTAGGTAAAGTTGTTGGTATGCCCGTCCCCGGAACTATGTCAAGTGTCAACTGGATAACGATGCAGGATCCTTCAATGATTTTCGGTATTCCTGTGACTGCTTTCCGTACGGCAGACGGGACGGTGCTTGAAAACACTCAGCTTGAGCCGGACATTCTGGTGGAGAACCGACCTGAAGATGTTGTAAAAGGTAAGGACTCACAGCTTGAGACAGCTGTAAAGGAACTTCTGAAAGATGTTGATCTGAAGAAAAAATAACTTGAATAGTTTTGTTTAAAGGGGAGATTCGTTGAGAATCTCTCCTTATTTTATGTATTTATGTGACAAAAAATATTTTCCATTTGTGAATAATGAGCGGTTTGATGGTTGCTTAAATATTTTTTGCTAATTTTGCAGTTACAAACTGTCTGGAAAGGAGGAAATCATTAAAGATAAGGATGTGGAGACATGCTTTAGTCAGATGATTTTCTATAATAATCCGGAAAGCAATTGATTATCAAATGAAAATTAATTCACGCATTTTCCCCTTGTTGGGTATTGCAGCAGTGTCGTTTCCAATATATGCTGCCGGACCCAAGCTTCCCAAAGTTGAAATATTGGGTAAAGAATATTATTATCATGAGATAAAAAAGGGAGAATCCATTTATGGGATCGCAAAACAGCATGGGTGGGATATAGAAGAACTGGTAAGAATAAATCCTAATGCATCTTCCGAAATGACCAAAGGGACACGTCTCTATTATCCCACCGGAAAGGTTACTGTCGTGACAGAGACCCCCGTGTCAGGTGTCGACATGGACAGTATTACGTATGAACCGATTAAACATGTTGTTAAAAAAGGAGAGACGGTTTATAGTATTTCCCGCCAATATAATGTGCCTTTGGATGTGATTTATTCTGACTATCCTCAGGCAAAATATGGTATAAAGGCGGGTGAGACTATAATAATACAGCAGTCGCCACAGACTGTTTCAGACAAATATCTCTATTATGTGATAAAGCCGGGTGATACTCTTTATTCTCTTGCAAAACGGTATCATACTTCTGTTGAGGATATTCTTACAGCGAATCCGTCAGTCTCAGAAAAGAATTTTAAAATCGGAGATACTGTTCGTCTTGCAATAAACTCGAATAGCAAGCGGCTGCATACTGAGTTGGTGGAAGAAGAGCGTCTTGCAAGCGTAGAGAGCTATAAGGTCAAGAAAGACGACACATGGGCTACAATTGCGCAGGAAACAGGTGTGGACGAAAACACGCTGAAAGAGGCGAATGACGATACTTCTAAGCTTAAGAAGAACGATATTGTCAATATTCCTGTCATTGAGACTGTCACTGTGGAAAAAGAAGTTGAAAAAGAAGATCCGAGGGAATTGACCTCTGAAGGGATTCAACAAATGTATGATTCCATCCATAACATTGATTCAGGTCAGGCATTACTGGACGAAGTAAGGATTGCAGCCATTCTTGATGAACCTACCTCTAATAAGGATCTTGATTTCTCACGTGGCTTTCTTTTGGCGATTGAAGAGTTAAAGGATTCCCCATACAAAATCAATTTCAAGATCATCGATGGCAGAAAGTCAACCGACGCGGTATCTTCTGCATTGGATGATTTTGAACCGAATCTGATTGTTGCAACTGCCGACAAGAATTTCCCTGCCTTTCTTGCAGATTATGGAAATACCAATCATATAGAAGTGGTGAATGTTTTCGATGTCAAGAATGAACTGTATGAAGATAATGCTTCAATGGTACAGCTTTTGCCCCCTTCTTCATATTTTAATCAGCAACTTGCAGACAGGCTTTACGACGCGTATGGCAGACGCAAGCTTATCGTTGCCGGCATTCCGGATCCAAATGATGGAATAGCTGAAATCCTGATTCCTAAATTTCAGGATTACGATAAAACGGAATTGCCGGTGTCAGGCTTATCTGAATTTGGCATGAATGAAGCTGATTCATATCTGATCTACGCATATCCTGGCAAGAAAGAAGAAGTTGCTGATCTTTTGCAGGCGATAGAAAATCTTAAAGAGAAGTATCCTTTAGCGACGATTACTGTGGTTGGTCGTCCGAGCTGGGTAACTCTGAATGATGTGTATGGAGATAAATTTGCTGAAGCCGAGGTGGTAATACCTTCAAGGGTATGGTTCGATCCGGAATCTACTGATGGAAACAGATTCTCCACAAAATTCAGTGAGATGTTTGGTGGCGCTCCAATAAAATCATTCCCAAATTTTGCAGCCAGCGGATATGATGTGGCTAAATATTTTATCCCTTCTACTGCAAGAAACGGTGGTGATTTCAATCGAGGTTTTTCAGGAACAGATGATACTGCAATACAATCAGATATAAATCTTGAACGCGTTAACAACTGGGGTGGCTTTATTAATCCTGTGGGCTATCTGTTGAAATTCAGACCCGGGGGTTACATAGACAAGGAATTGATAAAATGAGCAAGTTGAAACTTATATTCTGTAGGAAGACGGTGTCGTTCAAAATCTTGTTGGCATCATTTATATTGCCTTTTGCATGGGAGGTTTCCGCACAGACTCATTATAGTTCTAATGTCGCTCTCGGAATAAAAGGAGGTGCGACGTTTTCTGAAATCTTTTTTAATCCGTCGGTGCGTCAAAAATTTACTCCTGGAATGACTGCGGGAGTTATGGTAAGGTACGTTGAGGAGAATCATTTCGGATTGGTGGCTGAATTGAATTTCGTGCAAAGAGGATGGGCAGAAAATTTTGAAGACGCTCCATATAATTACAGCCGCACTCTGAATTTTGTGGAATTGCCTGTAATGGCTCATATTTTCTTTGGAAGACGTGGAAAATTCTTTTTTAATGCAGGTCCGCAGGTGGCATTATTTATGGGTGAATCCACAAGTGCAAATTTTGATCCTGCGGATATGGCGTCACTTCCTGATTTTCCATATGTCAACCGCATGAACGAACAGATGCTTATGTCTGCCACGCAGAAAATTGACTATGGTATTTCCGCTGGAATTGGAGGTGAATTCAATATAAACAAAAGAAATTCATTAATGGTCGAGGCTCGTTTTTACTATGGACTTGGAAATGTTTTCCCCGCCAAGCGAACAGATACATATAGCGCGTCAAATCAGATGACGATTTCCGCGACTGTAGGATATTGGTTCCGGATAAAATAAATTTGGCAGAGGCTTGATAAAAATGGAAGCGGATATGATCTGATCATATCCGCTTCCATTTTTATCAAGTTTTATTATGCATTATGACCAATCATCATGGATTGAGTTTTTATAGATTAGTTTTTCCGTCCAAGCCTCAGCCTTGATATTATAAACTTATAATCGTAAGATATATAAGAGAAGCCGGCATGACAAAAAGAAGAGAATCGATTCTATCAAGAATACCCCCGTGCCCCGGAATCAGATTCCCAGAATCTTTAATGTGAAGGCTGCGTTTGATCATTGATTCGACAAGATCACCCCAGGTGGAGAACAGGCATACCACTATACCTAAACCTGTCCATCCGTATATTCCTATTCCCAAACCGAATAAATCTGATAAGTAAACACCGAAAAGGGTTGCAGCTATAATGTCAAAGAACAGACCTCCGAAGAACCCCTCCCACGATTTTTTAGGAGAGATTCTTTCAAAGAGCCGATGCTTCCCAATAGCGCTTCCCACAATGAATGCTCCGGTGTCATTGAGCCATATAAGCAGGAATATCGCGAGAATGGCATTGAGATGCCATATGTCGGCAAGTAAGACCATCAGACCTAATGGAAGACCTATATAGATCTGAGTCATTATAGAATGTGCTATGTCGGAAAGAGGTGTGTCACTGTTAATATAAAGTTGCAATATCATTCTGCAAAGCATGATGAATATCCAGACAACAAGAGGATAGAGCATCCATCCGAACACAAGCGAGACTGCTCCGAAAATGTCTAAAAGAAGTATGGGCAATGTGCGCATGCTCAATTCTTTTGATATTTTCTCAAACTCATGGACAGCTATCGCTGCAAAAACAGCTGCCATCCAATTAAAAGGATGGAAGCCCCATGCTATACATCCTATGATTATGCCGATATAGACTATTCCGGATATGGTTCGTACGAGTAGTTTTTTTATGTCCATTTATTAAAAGTTGAAATATATTTTATATGATTGCAAAAATACAAAAAAAGCTTCAATACCGCTTAATGATATTGAAGCTTTTTGTAATATCGACAAAAGGATGATTTTAGCAGCACGAAGGGCATGGAATTATTCCATCATGTCTATGAGCATATAATATATGGAATGGCTCTCTTTCTCTTATTCAGATACCGAGTCCTAATCCAATTGTGAGTGGTCTGAAATTGATAGTGTTTGGTGAGTCCATTACTTTTACCGGTGAATATCTCACATATATTCCTATGGTCTTGCACAATGAAAGACTCGCAAAAAAATCTATGGTGCACCTTCGGGGTTCAATATTTTTATTGAATACGACTCTCCTATTCCCATCAGAATCATTCCATACAGTCTTGACAGATGCGTATGTATTAAAATTCAAGATTGGACCTGCTTTAAATGAAATAGACGATTTCGGAATATTCCATTCATATAATAAAGGCAGTTGGAGACTGAATATTTTAAGTCTGGAAAACATTCCCTTTGCTCCGGACTCATAGGGCATCCACCCTATCCCCTTTGCATCATTGGCGACAAGATATTTGTCAGAAGTTGTTATTTTGTAGTTTCTCCAGTTTAATCCTAATCCCAACGAAAGTCTTGATCTACTGAATTCGTAATAAACATTAAGGCAGCTTAGCCATCCTATCTCAAATGATTTTGACCATTGAAAACCGGGTTCCGGAAGTTGATCGACTGCTTTATTAAGCCCAATGCATATGCCGTCAATTGAGATGCCCCAGTTACAATCGTTGTTTTCTTCAATACTTAGAAGATTTCTGTTATACCACCATTGCGATAGCCTCTCTTCCCTGGAATGCGTTTTAACGGACGAATCCATTGAGTATTCTGTGAGTAGGGATGCTATTATTTCTTCAGTGCCGTCTATGCTTTGGATCTCAAGATTTGTGCCTGATGTATTTTCAGTTATAATAACTTTTGCAGGTGCCGTTACCTGAAGGATGGTGTCTGTCGGTTCAGTCAGAGCCCTTGCAGATAAGGATATGAGCATACATATTACTATAAGAATAGTCTTGGTGTGAGCATATATAATATTCATAGATATAGTTTATTAGTTGTGATTGATTTTAGAAACAGAACATATCAATTCCTATAGACCAGGATTTTAGCTGGGGACCATACGGCTTGTTGAATAATGATGTCGGTTCCCATGTCGCATATATCCCCACACCGCCTATAGAGATCGACGCATAAAGGTCAGCTGTGAGAAGGTTCTGCTGTAATGACTTATACTTTGTTTTTTTGCGTACATCTCCATAGCATATTTGAGTGACCGCAGAGGCATAAGTATTGAAGTTCGCCACTCCACCAAAGCAGAAATTGCCGGCTCTACCCAATGGAATACTCATCATTACAGGCAGATGCAACCTCCATATATCAAGGTGAGATTTATCAATCTTTATTTCTGATTTCATAGCGTCGAACGTAATGCAGTCTGATAATTTTTCATAAACATAACCGTCTTGAGCGTTTAGTCTCATAAATCCGAAACCGGCACCGATTGAAAAGGAGGGAGTTTTACGACCGCGATTCCATGTTACTCCCACCATGTGTCTGATCCCTGTTTCAAAGCTGTTTTTTACATGCTGCTTGTCATGGTAGTTGAATCTCCATCCCCAATAGATATGCTTCAGGGCAGTGACTTTCCTTTTGATTGTATGTCGCGATCCCGATTCTGTTTCAGGGTTACGAGGGTTAAAAAACGGGATCCTCATATCCCACGGATCTTTCAGTTCAGTTTCTCGATCACCATCAAGCCTGGAGACTTCTATCTCATAAATATAATATTGTCCCGAATTGACAGTATCGCCGATATCTGCAACAATTTTAGTAGTGTTTCCGCTTCTGGTGACAATAGTTTTATTCGCCTTTTCAATAACTTTGATTGTGTCTGTTGCCTCTTGAGCAGCAGATGATACACAGGCTGTCGATAAGGTGAGAAGCCCGGTCATAAATTTTAAAGTGCACTTCATTGTCATTGTTTTTTTTATAGTCTGTGTGGAATTTATGATTCTTTTATCAGTGATTTGACTGCATTTTCATCAAGATCGCCTTCAATGAATATAAGAGTGGTCTTCTCGATCCCTTTTGGGCGACGGTTAAGGAAGAGAAGGTATCGTTTTGATCCTTTTTCTCCTCCAAGCGAATAAAATCCAAAATATAGGTCTCCGCCAACGTAGGACACTTCCTTGTTTACTGCCGATGTCCCGTCTTTTGTCACGGCACGTTTGATCTTGTCCGCAAGCTCAGAGTTGTCGGCTACCGATATGCTTTTGTATTTCTTCATACCTCTTTGACTGTTTTTGTCATAATTCATGCTTACAAGAGTCACGTTTGGTATTCCCGCATAGCTGTCGGAAAAGAATGGGGCGATGTTCAATCCTTCCTGTGCTTTTGCGAGCAAAGTCACCAAATTTAAAATCAGTATACAAAATATTTTTTTCTTCATGATGAATTGATTTTGTAGCTGAAGAATCAGTATATGGTTATTATAATCCGTTTAAAGCCTGACGCATATCTTCAAGGTCATCGGATATTCCTTTTTCGATCGACAATCCGGCACCCGCCACTTCATTCAATTGACTCTTGATAAGCGATGCTATCTCAGCCTGATTTTCAATACGGATACCATCCATATATGCGTAACATTTATATTTTGTGCCGTTGTGATTTGCTGCGAACCAGAACACGGCTGTCGAGAATATCAAAACTACGGCAGCTGCGGGTATGATAAATTTCTTTTTCAGCCAAAGCGTTTTATTCTTTTGGGATGGTGCCAGCCTTGTGTATCCCATCACTGCGAGCGCTTCGTCAACCAAAGGATCTTCATCCCTTGATCTCAGAAGCATCTTTAGCAGCAAGTGTTCTTCTTCAACTGAAGTTTCCGCCTCGAAATATCGTGCGATCAACCTATGTATGTGGTTTTTATCCATTATGTTTATTGTTTAAGTATAGACTACGGAGATTTTTACGAGCTCGTGAAATTATCAGCCTGACATTGCTTTCAGATAGACCATAATGGTCGGCAAGGTCACTAAATTCCCAGCCATCCTTTTCCCGTTTATATAATATTTCACGATCTCTTTGAGAAAGGATCCGAGATGCCAGTCTATCGATAGTATTATATATGTCTAAAACTTCTTCATCCTTGGATTGTGGAGCGGCAATGTCTCCTGCATCATCAATGCTGTTTTTAGGATGAGCCTGTCTTCTTCTGGCATTATCTATCCTTATGTTGCGGGATGTGACGGACAATAAACCTTCGGCATGGTTTTTTCCTGAAATTTTATCACGTTGTAACCATAGACGGCAAAACGCATCTTGCAATGCGTCTTCTGCATCATCGTCGTCCAGGAATATTTTGTTCCGAGACCTGATCCTCAGACTGATTTTTCTGAATGCTGATATTAAGTTTTCTCCGTTCATTTGTCTACAATACGCACGATCCCTTGTTTTGCAACAAAATTACTTTATTTTTTTTAATATTTTTAAAGTAAGGTCGATGCAATGTGATACATAATCAGCTCGGTCAAAGAGTTAACCCCAATTTTTATCATAAGTTTTAATGGAAATTATTGTGGAATCGGGTCATAATGACTATTTTTGTGCAATAAACCAATTAATCTCATGAATCGAATAGCATTAGTTTCATTATTATTCGCAGCCGGAACGGCAGTGTCGTCAGCCGACACCTCTCCGAAATGGTTGCGGGATGCAGCTATCTCTCCAGATGGCACTACAGTCGCCTTCACATATAAAGGTGATATTTTTACAGTTCCGGTAAAAGGTGGAACTGCAGTTCAGATCACTTCAAATCAGGCTTATGATGGGGTTCCGGTATGGAGCAAGGATGGTAAAAACATTGTTTTCCTCAGCACCCGCGAAGGTTCTGATGATATCTTTATCACTTCCGCCAAAGGAGGAACACCACGGCGCCTTACCACCAACAGTGGCAACGAGAAACCTTTGACATTTCTGAATGATTCAATCCTATTGTTCAGTGCGTCAAACCTTCCCGGAAAATCTTCTGCAAGAGCCCCGTTCTTAACGCAGGTTTATCAGTTGAATGTAAATCGGAATAACCCTCGCCCGCGGCTATATTTGTCCCAACCTATGATCAGTGCCGATGCGAATGCTTCAGGCGATCTGCTTTATCAGGATCGTAAGGGAGTTGAAGATGTCCTCCGCAAACATGAGCGTTCATCAGGTACCGCCGATATATGGTACTATGGAGATGGAAAATTCTCACAGCTTACCAATCAGCTTTGGGGTAGCCAATGTCCGGTATGGGGGAAAGGAGACACATATTATTTTGTAAGTGAAAAGGATGGTACTCTTAATGTCTTCGAAGGGAATTTGGCTTCAAAGACTGAAAAGCAGCTTACAAAGTTCACGAAGCATCCTGTGCGTTCACTTTCTTCTTCTGACGATGGCATACTTGCATTCTCTTGGGATGGAGAAATATACACACTTTCGCCGGGATCTGAACCGCAGAAACTGAATATAAATATTGTCGCCGACGAGTATGACAGTGATATTGTGAAACGTTATGAACGTTATGGAGCTTCCGATATCGCAGTCTCTCCTGAAGGTAAGGAGGTTGCTTTTATAATTCGTGGTGATCTCTATGTCACGGATACGGAATATGAGACAACCAAGAGAATAACCGATACTCCGGCACAGGAAAGAACTGTCAGCTTTTCTCCGGATGGTAGAACTTTGGTGTTCGATAGTGATGTAGACGGTATTTGGCAGCTCTTTACGGCAAAAATAAAAGATGATAAAGAGAAACAGTTTGCATATGCTTCTGACATTGTTATAGAGCCTCTATATAAATGTGAGACATCTGCCATGCAGCCACAGTTCTCCCCTGATGGAAAAAAGGTCGCGTTTCTTGAAGACCGTACAGAATTGAAAATAATTGATGTAGAAACGAAAAAAGTACACACTGCCCTCGACGGGAAATATAATTATTCATATTCTGATGGAGACATTCCGTTCTCATGGAGTCCTGACAGCAAGTGGCTTCTTGTGTCTTATATAGGATTCGGAGGCTGGAACAATACCGACATCGCTCTTGTCAAGGCAGATGGAACAGAAGTGGTGGACTTGACTGAAAGCGGATATTCCGACTATAACCCCAAATGGGCGCTCGGCGGGAAAGCCCTTACATATTCTTCCGGAAGGTTTGGCATGAAAGCCCATGGGTCATGGGGCAATCAGGATGATATCATCCTGATGGTGCTTGATGATGAGGCTTGGGATAAGTTTAATTATACTGAAGAAGAGGCGAAGCTCGCAGAAAATTCCGAAAATGAAAGTGATGCTTCTGATTCAGATAAAAAGGATTCCAAAAAGAACAAGATAGACAAGAAAGGTAAGAATTCCAAAGCTGATGTCAAACAAGAGGAAGAAACTAAATTTGACCTGGCTAACAGACGTTATCGCACACGCCGTCTTACAAACCGCTCTTCAAACATTTACGATTATTATTTGTCCCCCAAAGGAGACAAACTCTATTTCGTAGCTGCTGCAACTGAAGGAGGTTGGAATATGAATGTGACAGACCTGAAGAAGGGCGACACTAAGGTTCTTCTTAAAGGTACATCCGGCACTTTGTATCCTGACAAAAAAGGTGAAAATCTTTTTGTCCAGTCATACAACGGTATAAAAAAAGTAAATCTTGCCAGTGCAGACGTCAAGGATATAGAATATAGCGCTCCCTATGACAGAAAGCCTTCTCTTGAGCGGGCATACATATTTGACCATATGGCGAAACAGGTGAAAGATAAATTTTATGATGAAAAGCTGCATGGAGTAGATTGGGATTATTACACTGCACATTACCGTGAATTTTTGCCATATATTTCAAATAATCGTGATTTCGCAACTCTTCTTAGTGAAATTCTTGGAGAGTTGAACGCTTCTCATACCGGAGGCAGATATTATTCCCCGGGTTCATCTATGTATACTGGCTCTCTTGGAGCTTATTTCGATGAGGATTATGTAGGAGACGGTATCAAGATAGCGGAAATTTTCCCGCGTGGTCCTCTTGCCTCAAAAGCTGCCGATCTTCAGCCGGGAGATATCATCCTGTCTATAGATGGACAGAAAATCCTCGCGGATACAGATTATTTCCCCATGCTTGAAGGAAAAGCCGGTAAAAAAGTGCGTCTTGAAGTACAGAAAGCCAATGGCAAGGTTACAAACCCGGTTGTCAAACCAATTAATGCTGGTGCTCAGTCTGAAATGGCATATCAGAGATGGATTGCCCGCAATGAGCAACTGGCGGACAGTCTTTCAAATGGAAAAATCGGATATGTCCACATAAAAGGTATGGACACACAAAGCTATCAGTCGGTGTATGACCGTTTGCTCGGTAAATACCGCAACTGTGACGCCGTGGTTGTAGATACCCGATACAATGGAGGTGGTTGGCTTCACAACGATATCGCAGTCCTGTTGAATGGTAAGGAATATGTCAAATACGTTCCTCGTGGCAAAGAAATCGGTCATGACCCCTTCGCACAATGGACAAAACCGTCTGTGATGCTTGTTAATGAAGCCAACTATAGCGACGCTCACGGCACTCCTTATGCATATAAGGCTCTTGGGATAGGTGAAGTCATAGGTGCTCCTATTCCCGGCACTATGACTGCCGTATGGTGGGAGACGCAAATTGATCCGACTTTGGTTTTCGGCATTCCTCAGGTTACAAACATGACCCCGGATGGAGTCGTTTTGGAAAACACACAGCTTAATCCTGATATCATTATCTATAATCAGCCTCTTGATGTTGAGAATGGAAAGGATGCACAGCTTGAAGGTGCTGTACTTCATCTGATGGAAAAGACGAAGAAAAAATAAGAAACAATATTATTTGCCGTTATTATAAAGGCTGTCATGACTATGACCTGTCATGACGGCCTTTTATTTTTTAGGTCATTGTGTCTGTTTAAACATCCATAGCATGATTCCTTTTGTTCATCTTCACGTTCATTCCCAATATAGTTTGCTTGATGGTAAAGCATCCATCCCGGAGTTGGTTGATAAAGCGATTGCCGACGGAATGCGGGGTATTGCTCTTACAGATCATGGCAATATGTTCGGTATCAAAGAATTTTATAATTACGTCAACAAAAAAAATTCAGGGAAGCCTGATGAAGAAAAATTCAAGCCGATACTCGGCTGTGAGATGTATGTGGCACGTGAAAAAATGACTGACCGAAAGGACAAGAGCGACAACGGCTATCATCTGATCGTGCTTGCCAAGAATAACAAAGGATACCATAATCTTATAAAACTTGTGAGCAAGGCATGGACTGATGGCTATTACTATAAGCCTCGTACTGACCGTGAGCAGCTTGCTATCCATAGGGAAGGCTTGATAATTTGTTCTGCTTGTATCGGTGGGGAGGTTCCTCAGTTTATATTGAATGATGATCTTAAATCTGCTGAAGAACGGATACTGTGGTATAAGGAGATATTCGGAGACGACTATTATCTGGAATTGCAGCGTCATGAAACATTTAAAGAAAATTCCAACAGAGGCATTTTCCCGCTTGAGCAGAAAGTCAATAAAGTGCTCATTGAAATGGCTAAGAAACACAATATCAAAGTTGTGGCAACGAATGACGTCCATTTCACATTCGAGGATGATGCAGAAGCCCACGACAGATTGATTTGTGTCTCGATGCAAAAAAAGTTCAGTGAAGACAGATTGCACTATACCAAGCAGGAATGGCTCAAGTCTACAGAGGAAATGAATAAGATTTTCAGCGACATACCGGAAGCTCTTCTTGCCACACAAGAAATTGTAGATAAAGTTGAGTTCTATTCGATAGACCATGGTCCGATTATGCCGAATTTCGCTATTCCTGAGGAATTCGGTACAGAAGAAGAATATCGCAGCCGACTGTCGGAAGAAGATCTTTTCAATGAATTTACAAGGGATGAGAACGGAAACGTGGTGCTTTCTCAGGAGGAGGCAGAGAAGAAAATCAAGCGTCTTGGAGGATATGATAAGCTGTACAGGATTAAATTTGAGGCTGATTATCTCGAAAAACTGACATGGGAGGGGGCAAAAGAAAGGTATGGAGACCCATTGCCGGATGATGTCAAAGAACGTCTCAAATTTGAACTTTATATAATGAAGACGATGGGATTTCCGGGATATTTTCTCATTGTTCAAGATTTTATCAATGTTGCGAAAAAGCAGCTTGGTGTCAGCGTGGGTCCGGGGCGCGGGTCGGCTGCGGGCAGCGCCGCGGCATATTGTCTCGGTATCACGCAGATCGATCCCATCAAATATGATCTCCTGTTCGAACGTTTTTTGAACCCTGACCGTATTTCATTACCTGATATCGATGTCGATTTCGATGATGACGGCAGATATGTGGTTTTGAAATATGTCACGGAAAAATATGGCGCGGAAAAAGTGGCGCATATCATAACCTACCAGACAATGGCAACCAAGTCCGCGATCAAGGATGTGGCGAAAGTGATGGAACTTCCCCTTGCTGAATCCAATCGTCTGGCAAAGCTTGTTCCTGACCGTCTTCCTGAGGTCAATGGCAAAGCACCGAAAATAAATTTTAAAAACTGTCTCGCTTATTGTAAGGAATTTGAAGCGGAAACCCATAATGAAAACCCTGTGGTAAGGGAAGTCATGAAGTATGCAGGTCAGCTCGAAGGCAATGTGAGAGGCACCGGCATCCATGCATGTGGTGTGATTATCGGCAGGGATGATATTACTGATTGGGTGCCGATAAATATGGCTACCGATGCGGATGGAACCAAAGTTATTTCCACACAATACGAAGGAAGTGTCATAGAGGAGACCGGACTTATTAAAATGGACTTCCTTGGATTGAAGACTCTTTCTATAATTAAAGAAGCGATTGCGAATATAAAGCATACCAGAGGGATTGACCTTGATATAGAAAGCATACCTCTTGATGACGCTCCCACCTTTAAGTTGTATTGCGATGGAAGAACCACGTCTACATTTCAATTTGAATCGGCGGGTATGCAAAACTCTTTGAGGGAACTTCAGCCATCAAAATTTGAAGACCTTATAGCCATGAACGCCCTATATAGACCGGGGCCTATGGATTATATACCTTCGTTTATAAAAAGAAAGCATGGTGAGGAGCCGATATCTTATGATATCCCCATTATGGAGAAATATCTTCAGGAGACATATGGAATCACTGTATATCAGGAACAGGTGATGCTTCTTTCTCGCCTTCTTTCCAATTTTACCCGAGGTGAAAGTGATATGCTCAGAAAAGCTATGGGTAAAAAGCAGATAGACAAGATGGCAAAGCTTAAGGTTAAATTTATGGATGAGGGACAGAAAAACGGTCACAAGGCTGAGGTTCTTGAGAAAATATGGGCGGACTGGGAGAAGTTCGCTTCGTATGCATTCAATAAAAGCCATGCCACATGCTATACCTGGGTCGCATATCAGACTGCATATCTTAAAGCCAACTATCCGGCGGAATACATGGCAGGTGTGCTCAGCCGCAATCTCGGGGCTGCCGACAAACTTAAAAAGATAATGGATGAATGTATAAGGATGGGAATAGATGTGAAAGGTCCGGATATAAATGAATCCATAGAGAAATTTGGTGTAACAAAGAAAGGAGAGATTCGTTTCGGGCTTGGTGCCGTGAAAGGGGTCGGAGGCAATGCTGTGAACGCTATAATTGCTGAGCGTGAAGAGAATGGTCCTTATAAAGACATATATGATTTTGTCGAAAGAGTAAATCTGAGCAGTTGTAACAGGGCATCGATTGAAAGCCTTGGCATGGCTGGAGCTTTTGACAGTCTTGGATATAAAAGGGAAATTTTCGTAGAGCCTGTGTTTGACACTACATATACCGATATGCTTGTCAAATATGGGCAGACGATTCAAAACGATAAAAACTCCATGCAGGCAAGTCTTTTCGGAGATATTGAGCCAATTGAGACTGCCAGACCCCCGATACCTCAGGTTGTTCCTTGGAACAGGTTGAAACTTCTTGATGAAGAAAAGAAACTTGTGACGATATATCTTTCTGCACATCCGCTTGATCCATACTATATGGAACTGACCTACGGGTGTAATTGTCAGTGCGGAGATTTCGAGGATAAAAAGGAAGCCGGTGCCAAACTTACAATGGGAGGAATGGTTACAGCTCTAACCACTCGTACAAGCCGAAATGGAAACCAATATGGGGTGCTTACAATAGAAGATAAGACAGGCAGTGTAGATTTCATGATTTTTGGAAAGAATTTTGACAATTACAAAAATCGGCTCCAGATCGGAGATGCCGTTTTCATGAAAGTCAATGTGTCCCCCGGAAGATTTAATCCTGATCGTCTTGACATCAACATTGAGGAGGTGCAGGATCTTGATAATATAAAAGGAAGAATGGCAAATGCCATTACTGTATATCTTGATGACAGATTCAGTACGCAAGACTTTTTTGATGAGTTCATGAAGTTTAAGCCCGATGATAGACCAGGAGATCTGTTCATAGACATATATAATCCGGATACTCATCAGGTGATAAGTGTCCATTCGAGAAAAAAATTCCCGATAACCAAGGAAGTGGTTTCTTTTCTTGAGGAATGGGGAGTCAAATATAAAGTGTCTACAATATGATCACTTATTTGTGTCGGTGATATTCGCGTTGACGGATATTTTTTGTAGGAAAAGAGTTGCTGGTTTAATTAAAAATTTCTACTTTTGAGAAAAATTTCATCAACATTATAATTAAAAAGAAATGGCTTTAGAATTTACCGATCAAACTGCCCGAGAAGCAATTGAGTCTGGCAAACCCGTTGTGATTGATTTCTGGGCGACTTGGTGTGGTCCATGTATCAAGCTTGGTCCCGTTGTAGAGGAACTGGCTGAAAAGTATGATGGACAAGTGACTGTAGGAAAGCTCAATATTGATGACAATGACGAGATTGCGAGTGAAAACCGAGTGCGTAATATACCTACGGTTCTTTTCTTTAAAGATGGAGAACTTAAGGAGCGCAGCGTGGGTCTCGTAAAACTTTCCGATCTTGAAGAAAAGCTGGCAAAGATTCTTTGATCTTCGAGTTCTAAAAAGCGCCGCAGTTATCAGAGCTGCGGCGCTTTTTTAGACTTGGTAATAATGCCCACTATACGAGTCATTTATCAGGTATTCGTCCATACATGATGAATGTGCGTTGATAATAATCTGTGGTAATATCTGAAATGATAACGCCTTTTTTTGTAGAGGCATGTATGAATTGGACTTTATCTATCATAATGCCTACGTGAGATACCATTTTCTTATCCTTTCCGGTCGCAAAGAATGCCAGATCTCCGGCTTCTACATCTCTCTGCTTTATTTTTTTGCAATATTCAGATTGTTTTTTTGAATTGCGCGGGAGTTTTTTCCCGGTTGCGTCTTCAAACACTCGAACTACCATTCCGGAACAATCAGTACCCTTCCCTTTTTCTGATCCGGCATATTTGTAAGGTGTTCCCAGCCATTCTAATGCTTCGTCTACCACTTTCTTTTTATCACCTTTAAGTGAAGTGATTTTGATTGTTTCAATTTGGAGATCCTTGGGTAGATTTTTATTATGAGAACTTCTGCAGCCAACTGACAATGTGACTAATGCCAAGCATATGACATTTATGACACAAATCTTGCCTGATATATGTATGCACTTCATCTGTAAATATCTATTGAGGAATAAAAGACTAAGATTACTATAGAGTATTGCTTTATTCATATGCAAAATTAGCTCAAAATTCATATTTCTCAAATTTTATTTAATTATTTTAGACAATGATTTTTCATTTTATTAAATTAACTTAAAATCACTGTTAGATGGCTTGCTGATATGTAATAATGGTGAGATTTTTGCATTCTTATAGTGTAACGGGAAATAAAGCGGATTTCCACACCGCAATTAATTTCCATAAATAAAATATAAACAACCCTACATATTTGAAAGACATGAAGAGATACAGTATTCCAGCCGTGTCAGCGCTTCTGGCAATTCTTGTTTCGCCGGCATGTGCCGACAATCATGCGGAGAACAACTCTCCCCAGTTTATCCGCACTTCAAGTGCCGCATCGTTTGACACTGATTTCACTGTTGCTGCGGAAAAGACAGTAAATGCGGTGGTGTGCATAAAAAGTTTTACGGCTCAACGTCAGAATCCGTATGCCAACCAGGGCGGAGGCTACGATCCTTTTGGGATGTTTGATTTTTTCTTTGGACCGCAACAACGCCAACAGCAGCCCCGTCAGCACCAGCGCGACAGTGAACCTGTGCAAAGTGGTCTTGGCTCTGGAGTAATCATATCGGAAGACGGATATATAGTCACCAATAACCATGTGATTGCAGGTGCTGACAGACTTGAGGTGCTTCTCAATGACAATTCTACTTTTGATGCAAAGGTGATAGGCACTGATGAAGCTACGGATCTTGCCCTTATAAAGATAGATGCCGAGAAACTGTCTCCAATAACATTTGGAGACAGTGAGCAGGTTAAAATCGGAGAATGGGTGCTCGCCGTAGGTAATCCATTCGGTTTCAATTCTACCGTGACGGCTGGTATTGTAAGTGCTAAAGCCCGCAGTCTTGGCCAGAACGGCAGAAATGGCAAAATGGGTATGGAATCTTACATACAGACGGATGCCGCCCTCAATCCGGGAAATTCAGGAGGTGCTCTTGTAAATTTAAAAGGAGAGCTCATCGGTGTGAATTCTGCAATATACTCCAATACAGGGAGCTACTCCGGGTTCTCTTTTGCCATACCCACATCTATTGTAAAGAAGGTAATGACCGATCTTCGCCAATATGGCACGGTTCAACGTGCAGTGCTCGGATGCACAGTGGCTGAACTTGATGCAAAAATAGCCAAGGACAGGGATATCAATGCTGTCAAATCCGGTCTTATTGTTGAAAGTGTTTCAGATAGAAGTACTGCAAAAGAACTTGGACTCCAAAAAGATGATGTCATAACTGCTATCAATGATGTTGATGTGCACAATTTTGCTCAACTTGTAGAGCAACTGAGCAAATTCCGTCCGGGAGAAAAGATTACGGTTACTTATTACCGAAACAATAATAAGGAGGTTAAGTCCGCTACTCTACGAAATACGCAAGGCGGCACATCAATCACAAAGAAGGGTGATTTTTCGGAAATAGGATGTGCTTTTATGAAGCTTACGGAGGAGCAAAAACGTGGACTTGGCATATCGATGGGTGTGAAGGTTGCTGGTATAAAGAATGGTGCATTCCGCGATGCAGGAATAAAAGATGGTTTCGTTATCACGGATATTAACGGTATGGCAGTTAATTCTCCAGATGATGTGGAACAGATCTATAATCAGATAATGAAGTCAGACGAAGGTGACAAAGTAATGTTTATAACCGGAATATATCCTACCGGTAAGAAGTATTATTATGCCGTGAATCTTGCTCAGGATTAAAAAGATCTTAATATTTAATAAAATAATCTGTCGTCATGCAATTTTGAGACGACAGATTATTTTTTTTATAATATTTACACAACATTCGCCCAACCTCTACGTTTAATTTTAGGCACAAGTGCCCAATCCTATGATCCGGCGGGATTTCCCTTATGGGTCAGCAACAATTTTTGGAAGGGAATATGAGACAATTAAAGATTACAAAATCAATCACCAACCGCGAAAGCGCATCTCTTGATAAATATCTGCAGGAAATTGGCCGTGAGGAACTGATTTCAGTCAGTGAAGAGGTGGAACTCGCGCAGCGAATCAAGAAAGGAGATCACGCCGCGCTTGAAAAGCTTACAAGAGCTAACCTACGTTTTGTGGTTTCGGTTGCAAAACAATATCAGAATCAGGGGTTAAGTCTTCCCGATCTTATCAATGAAGGTAATCTCGGACTTATCCGCGCAGCACAGAAATTTGATGAGACAAGAGGTTTCAAATTCATTTCGTACGCTGTATGGTGGATTCGTCAGTCAATTCTCCAGGCTTTGGCAGAACAGAGCCGAATTGTCCGTCTGCCTTTGAATCAGGTAGGTTCATTAAATAAAATCAGCAAAGAGCTTTCTAAATTTGAACAAGAAAATGAGCGCCGTCCTTCACCCGAAGAGTTGGCTGACAGGCTTGGTTTGCCGGTAGATAAGGTGTCTGACACCTTGAAGGTATCTGGCAGACACATATCCGTTGATGCCCCTTTTGTTGATGGTGAAGACAATTCTCTTCTTGACGTTCTTCCCAACGATGATAGCCCGATGGCAGACTCTTCTTTGAATCAGGAAAGCCTCTCAAAGGAGGTTGACCGTGCCCTTAAGCAACTATATGACCGCGAACGCGAGATTTTGAAAATGTTTTTCGGCATTGGATGTCAGGAAATGACACTTGAAGAGATCGGAGCTAAATTTGATCTTACACGTGAACGCGTACGTCAGATCAAGGAGAAAGCTATACGTCGACTGAAGGGTCAGAAGAGTAAGCTCCTGAAAAGCTATTTAGGAGAATAATGCTCAGTTGATCCATCATCCAGATAAGACTGAATCTTATGAAAACGCCCGGATCCAGGAGAATAAAACGTCTCATGATGATCATGGGCGTTTCTGTTTTTCCATTGATGTCTCAAGCGTCTGGTATAGACGGTTCTGATGTTTCGTTAAAGCCTGATTCTTTATCATCAGGGAATAGTATTAAAGTGCACTCTCACTTTACATGGGGAGCGGAGTTCGGCACCTCTGTCGATATGAGTGGATATGATTCGTCTACATTCAATGTTGACGCCATGGTAGGATATCGGAATTCTTATATCAACATGTTAGGTTTCGGAGCCGGGGTGCACAGATCTATGGGAAGCGGGGATAATTATGTGCCTCTTTATGTAGTCATGAGGACATCCTTTTCAAAAATCAAAAGATTGCTTTTCATGAACTTCAAAGCAGGATATTCGTTTAATACTATCGGCGATGCCTCCACGTTTGGTGATGTCAATGCCTCGCTCGGTGTGGGAATTAATCTGGCGTCAGGTAAAACATTTCAATCTTACCTGATATTAGGTTATGAATTCCGTCATTTCAATCAGAGAAACAAGAGCAAAGTTGATATCTCCGCTGACGATGTGTCATTGGTTTCTCTATCTTTCGGTGTAAATTTTTAAACGGAAAGTCCCAAAATATAAACATCTTGGAGCTTTCCGTTATAAAAAATAGCCATTATTGATTCGATTCTAATATTCCATCACGAATTAATAGGGCGTTAATGTTAGGTTTTCTACCCCGAAACTCTTTGTAGAGAGTCATAGGATCTTCTGTTCCTCCGCTTTGAAGCATTTTTTTAAATTTTCTTGAAGTCTCGGGATCAAAAACGCCATTTTCTTTGAATTTGGAGAATGCATCCGCATCAAGCACTTCTGACCATTTATATCCATAGTAACCCGCTGCATATCCACCGGAAAAAATATGACCGAAAGATGGGGACGTCATGCATCCTTCGATTGCGTTGAAGACTCTGACCGGATCCTGAGCGAGTTTTTCAAAATTTTCTATGCTGATTTCGTCTGCAAGGGGTGTCTCAATTGTGTGATATGCCATATCGAGGTATCCGAAACCTAATTGCCTCATGCAGGAATAGGCTGCCCCGTAAGTTTGAGCCTTAAGAAATTTTTCAACAAGTTCTTCCGGCAGCTTCTCTCCTGTTTTATTGTGTCTGGCAAATCCGTCAAGGAACTCCGTTTCGGTTAGAAAATTTTCGTTAAACTGAGAGAATAGCTCGACAAAGTCGTGGTATACATTTGTTCCGCTTAAAGACGCGAATTTCGCTTGAGAAGAGAGACCATGAAGAGCATGTCCGAATTCATGTAAAAATGTTCTGACTTCGTCAGGTGTAAGTAGTACTGGTTCATCTCCTACAGGTCTTGGGAAATTGCAGACAATTGATATTAACGGTAATGAGCGCTTTCCTTCATCATCTTTTGTTTCTGTCCTGAAATCCGTCATCCACGCTCCTGGTGATTTTCCCAGGCGGTAATAGAAATCTGCATATAGTAGACCCAATATGCTTCCATCATTTTCATACACTTCAAATATCTTTACGTCAGGATGATACGTTGGTAGATCGTGATTCTCCTTAAATGTGTATCCATATAGTTTAGTAGCAAGATTTAATACTCCGTTGATGGTGTTCTCAAGTTCGAAATATGGTTTCAGATCTTCTGAGTTGAATGCATATCGATCATTCTTCAGCTTGTCTGACCAAAAGCTGTAATCCCAAGGTTTGAGCTCAAAATCTGATGGTTCTGTCTTACGTGCATACTCAAGTATTTCCGCAAGTTCATTTTTCATTGGTATTGTATAATTGCGTCGAAGTTCTTCAAGCAATAACATGACGTTGTCTGGAGAACCTGCCATAGTTCCCTGAAGGTGGTAATCCGCATAGTTTTGTTTACCCAATAATCTGGATAATTCAAGACGGGTATTTACTATCTCCTTGATGATATTAGTGTTGTCATAAAGTCCGTGACTATTGCGGGTGTTATACATTCTGTAAAGCTTTTCCCTAAGGTCGCGGTTCTCGGCATATGTCATGAAAGGCACATAAGAAGGAGCGTACATAGTGAACACGTACAGATTGTCATCACATTCTCGATTATCTGATTCCAGAAATTCGCGGGCCGTGTCTTTCGCTGCTGTCTTAATGGATTCGGGCAATCCTTTTGTGTCTTTTTCTCTTACCCATAGGCGTCTTTCCGGAGAAGACATGTCATTGGTGACATTTTGACTGAATTTAACCGATAGCTCTGACAGTCTTGTATTAAGAAGACGGAATTTTTCGCGGTCTTCCCCTTTTAGATTGGCTCCGCTCTCGGCAAAATTACGATATGTCTCGGATATCAGCCTCATATCTTCCGTAGATAGGTCGCACCTCTCCCCTCTCATGTCATAGACAGTCTTGATTCTCTCCCAAAGATTTTTATTTAGAAGAATGTTGGCAGAATGCTCTGAAAGTATCGGTGTGACTTTTGCCATGACCGCCATCAAGTCTTCGTCTCCCAATGCCGCCTCAAGATTCCCTAATGTCTGGACCGCTCTGTTTAGAATCACTCCTGAACGGTCAAATGCAGCGATTGTGTTTTCAAATGTCGGCTGTTCAGTTGATTCCGTAATAGCGTTGATTTCTGATATTTGAAGCCTTATACCTTCGATAATGGCTTCTTCATAATCATCGCATCTGATCTTGTCAAACGGCACCGCTTCGTAAGGCAATGTTGAAGTGGAAAGGAGTGGATTTGCGCATCCTCCCATAACACTTTCAGAAGCTATAGTTGACAAATATGTAATTTTTGAAGTTTGGAATGTTCTACACATGATAAATGTTTATCTATTAATGTTTATACATATTTTCAGGGATGAGGCATTTAAATATTGTGATGCCGGATCGGTGTATGTATGGTTGTTTTACCAACGCAAAAATATAAAAAATGTTGGACACAACCCTATAAAAGCATAGGAAATATTCATAACTACGCACGGGTATTATTCTAAGGTATATTGATTATAAGTGTAATAATAAAGACAAGATATGTGTGTGCTCGGTATTTTTATTTAATTTTGCAAGATGTAACATGTGATAGCATATATGACGTAGATAACATGGAAAAGTGTTTGATTGCTTTATCTTGCATTGCTGTCGTCCTATATTCCTTTGTTATGTCGCATGCGTCGTTATGACTGAAATAAATATAAATAATGATTAGAAAACCTATAGTTGAACTAAATAAATTAAATACCGGTTATCATTCCGCAAATGGAAACATTATAGTATCGGAGGATATAAACGAGACTCTTTATAGCGGAGAGCTTACGTGCCTTCTCGGTCGGCTTCTTCATAATCATCGCATCTGATCTTGTCAAACGGCACCGCTTCGTAAGGCAATGTTGAAGTGGAAAGGAGTGGATTTGCGCATCCTCCCATAACACTTTCAGAAGCTATAGTTGACAAATATGTAATTTTTGAAGTTTGGAATGTTCTACACATGATAAATGTTTATCTATTAATGTTTATACATATTTTCAGGGATGAGGCATTTAAATATTGTGATGCCGGATCGGTGTATGTATGGTTGTTTTACCAACGCAAAAATATAAAAAATGTTGGACACAACCCTATAAAAGCATAGGAAATATTCATAACTACGCACGGGTATTATTCTAAGGTATATTGATTATAAGTGTAATAATAAAGACAAGATATGTGTGTGCTCGGTATTTTTATTTAATTTTGCAAGATGTAACATGTGATAGCATATATGACGTAGATAACATGGAAAAGTGTTTGATTGCTTTATCTTGCATTGCTGTCGTCCTATATTCCTTTGTTATGTCGCATGCGTCGTTATGACTGAAATAAATATAAATAATGATTAGAAAACCTATAGTTGAACTAAATAAATTAAATACCGGTTATCATTCCGCAAATGGAAACATTATAGTATCGGAGGATATAAACGAGACTCTTTATAGCGGAGAGCTTACGTGCCTTCTCGGTCCTAATGGTTCCGGTAAATCTACAATTCTCAAAACATTGAGCGGTTTTATACCTAAGTTAGGAGGTGAAATAAAAATCAATGGTAAAAGACTGGATTCATATTCTGATCAAGATTTGTCTAAAGTTATAAGTGTGGTTCTGACAGACAGGGTAGCCATTGACAATATGAATGTAAGAGATCTTGTAAGTTTGGGAAGAAGTCCTTATACAGGATTTTGGGGAATTTTGACAAATCATGATCAGGTGATTGTAGATGAATCAATATCTCTTGTTGGAATTGACAATTTAAGAAGTAGGATCATCCGCACATTAAGTGATGGAGAACGGCAGAAAGTGATGATTGCAAAGGCACTCGCTCAAGAGACTCCGGTCATTTATCTTGATGAGCCTACAGCATTTCTTGATTATCCGAGTAAAGCCGAGATCCTTCAATTGCTTCAGAATATTTCAAGAGAAAGGCAAAAGACAATTCTCGTATCCACGCACGATCTTGAACTTGCCCTTCAGATAGCAGACAAGATATGGCTTATGGATAAAAGATATGGGTTGCAGACCGGAACTCCGGAGGATCTCGCATTATCCGGAGAGATCGCTAAATATTTTGAACGTGACGGTATGGTATTTGATCCTTCTTTAGGTACGTTCAAGATCAATACCAGCATTTTCAGACGTATATATGTGTCAGGCACGGGACTCCGAAGGAATCTGATTGAAAAATCTTTTGCCAGAAACGGTCTTGGTATTGATAGTAATCCGGAAAATGAATTAGTGGTGAAAATCCAAAATGAAGGATATTCATTCCGCGGAATAACAGTATGTTCGGTTGGTGATCTCACAGATTTGGTATGTGATTATCTGAGCACTAATGAATATCCAGTCTTTAGGCACCCATAGTCAAAATGACAGATATTGTTATCAGCAGCATCAAGAACTCTGTTTTCCTGTTAGTGCTGATAGCTTTGATTACATCATTCTCGGTGAAGTCTCGTTCGTTGTTTCCTATGTATGGTTTGTAGACATATTTCCCAAAATAATAATGTGGTCCGCCAAAGCGGCAATTTAGTATGCCTGCAAGAGCAGCTTCAGGATAGCCAGAGTTAGGACTTAGGTGGCATTTCCCATATTTTGATACAAATGGCAATAGATTGAGTTTGACATTTACAAGTAGCATGAGAAATGCGGTGATTCTGGCGGGTATGTAATTCGCGCAATCATCAATCTTTGCGGCTACCATACCGAATTGTCCATATCGTTCGTTTCGATAACCGATCATTGAGTCAAGCGTGTTTATCATTTTATAGGTCAGCATCCCCGGAACACCAAGAATAGCATACCAGAAAAGCGGGGCTATTACTCCGTCTGAAAGATTTTCTGACAGGGTTTCAAGTGCGGCTGCTTTAATCTCATGATCAGATAAGTCACTTGTGTCACGCCCCACAATCCGCGCAACTTGGCTTCTTCCTGCTTCCAAAGATCTGTTGCATGCTTTAAATGTATCAGAGACTTCTTTTTCGAGCGTTTTGCCTGCCAGACATAAAAACACAAAAAGTATTGATACACACGAATAGGCCCAAGTAAACGGCAGCAACACATACATGAGTGCTGCAGATAATACAAACGTGCAGCATATTAGAAACATTGATATAATCGCTCCTTTGATTTTCCTATAATTCCCCATATTATATCTTTTTTCAAAAAAAGCGATAGATTTTCCGAATCCGACAACAGGATGCGGGATCCACAACGGGTCTCCTAAAATTCGGTCAAGCATCCATCCCGCAGTCAGTGTTATTACTTTTATAATTGTCACAGCCATGATTTTATCGCATTTATCAGATTGTCGTTCTCTTCCGGAGTTAGTGCCGCCACCCTGAAATGACGAGCTGTGAGTCCGGAGAAATTAGACGCGTCACGTATTAAAATTCCGTAGTTATTGATAAGATATTCTTTCAACTCGCGTGCTGATCCTTTGGGAAGGCTGCAAAGTAGAAAGTTGGTTCTTGATTGAGACGAACTTATTCCGAGATCAGCCAGTCTGAGCTTCAATCTGTCAATCTCAGATCTCAGGAAAGATGAATCAATTTTAAACTCTGATTCTTTGTCAAGACAATATGCCGCAGCCTCAATTGCAAGGGAATTGACTGACCAAGGCATCATGTTTTTTCTTATTACGTCTGCTACCTTTGCGGCGGCGACCAGGTATCCGATCCGCAGACCTGGAAGCGCAAACTTTTTTGTGATAGACTTTAAAATTATGGCGTTGGGATATTTTGTAATCATTTCAGTTGGGAATGATTCATCCTCTGTATAATCTTCATAGGCTTGGTCCATCACAACAATTCTTTTGTTGTTTTCGGTGAGTAGACGTTCGATTTCTTCATTTGGGAAAAACCTGCCATCAGGATTGTTGGGATTACATATCCAAATTGTCGAGGCTTCAGAAGAAATGTCATTTAAGTCATGGAAGTGGCTGACTTCATGATTATATATCCTGCAGGCATCTTCATATTCGCTAAAAGTCGGAGACAATATTGCTGAATGACCGTTAAATGCCTTGGCTATAAGGTATATTGCTTCAACCACACCGGAAGTTACTAACACAGAATCATATCCGAGACCTTCTTTTTTAGCAATCTTTTCTCGCAATTGTTTTGCGTCAGGTGCCGGATAATTGTATATAAGACCGATTTTTGATTGTAGGTGAGCTTCAAGTCCTATGTTCCTTTTACAAAATATGTTGGTGCTGAAATTGGACTTTATTTCTATATCCCTGCCGTAAATATCGTCTCCATGCCCTTCAATCATCACTTAAAATTTTATAAAGAAGTTCAATATTCAAGTGTTTTCTCACATGCTCTGCCAGCATATCGTATTGTCGGTCTTTATATTCCGAATATGTCATTTCATTATCAATGGTTGTATTGTCAATTTTACCTGTAGAAGATAAAAGATAATCCACTACAGTGTCGTTGTCAAGGATGCCATGTAGATATGTACCGAGACATCTTTCGTTTATCCACACACCTTCGCTTTTACTTCCTGAAGCGCATACATGGGTTGCCGTAGAGTCTACCACAGTTTTTCCGTTATGTATCTCGTATCCCTCCACTGTTTCACCAGTCGGTATGAATGTGGTTATCACCTGCCTTGTCTGTTTTTTGTCATGTAGTATCGTTGATGTGGGAAGCAAACCGAGTCCGGAAATTATGATTTTTTGTCCTTCTATGCCTTTCGGATCAGATATGGTTTCCCCCATCATCTGGTATCCGCCACATATTCCCCAGACTGTCTTGCCATTTCTGTAAGAGCTTGTTATGACTTCCGCTATACCCGAATTCTTTATGTCAATAAGATCCGCTATAGTGGATTTTGTGCCCGGTAAAATTATTATATCAGCTTTCTTTAATTCCTCCGGTTCATAGGTATAGTACAGACATACACGATTGTCTCTCTCAAGTCTGTCAAAATCAGTGAAGTTCGATATGTGTTTCAGTCTTATGACAGCTACATTGATTTTAGCTTCTCCGGCTTTATTCATTTTTCTTTCAAGGGATACCGAATCCTCTTCCTCAATGTGTATGCCGTTAAAGTAAGGGACGACTCCAAGAACAGGGACACCGCATATGTCTTCAAGAATTTTTTTACCGTTCTCAAAAAGTCGTAGATCTCCCCGGAATTTATTGACAATTATACCTTTTATACGTCTTTGATCTTCGGGCTTCTGTAGCATGATACTGCCGTAGGCAGATGCGAATACCCCTCCCCTGTCGATATCACAGATTAAAATCACATCTGCATTTGCAAATCTTGCCATTGGCATGTTTACAATATCGCTGTCGGCAAGGTTGAGTTCGCAGATACTTCCCGCTCCTTCCATCACGATTGGATTGAAATTGTTTTCGAGACTTTTGAATGCTTTGTTGACTTTGTCACGCAGATGTTCACGGCCCTCAGAGGTGAAATATTCGCAGGCATCGCGGTTCCCTATAGGTTTTCCGAGAAGCACGACCTGGGAGGAACGTTCTGAGTTTGGCTTTAGCAGTAGTGGATTCATTGCGCATGAGCAAGGAATCTTGCATGCTTCCGCCTGGACGGCTTGTGCCCTTCCTATTTCAAGCCCGTCAGGAGTGACATATGAATTGAGTGCCATGTTCTGGGCTTTGAATGGAGCGGGATGATATCCGTCCTGAAGAAATATCCTGCAGAGCGCAGTCGCAACGATACTTTTCCCGACATCACTTCCTGTGCCGGCAATCATGACATTATGTAGTTTTTTCATAATTCTTATGATTTTAAATTCAAACTTTTGTGGGTATCGGTTTTAAGCAGAAATACTGAAAAATTTAAGAGTATGTTTACTTTTGACTTATGTTAAGATTTAGAAATTATTTTCGAGTCAATTTTTAGATTTTGTGAAAGAGTTATGGGGTTCCATAATGAC
>CAMWID010000022.1 GCA_947174235.1 uncultured Porphyromonadaceae bacterium
TGCAATTGCTTGTTGCAAAGTTAACAAAACTCGCACAATTAGGCAAATTGGGTGGTTTTCCGTTTTCCGTTTTCCGTTTTCTGTTTTCAGGTTTGAGGGCGCTGCTTCGCTGTATTCATGTGTGGTTAAAAATTATAACGGAGCGAAAGTATTGCCTCCATAGGACGGAGGGAATAAGCACCTTGATAGCCCCTTGGCTTAACCAATTTTGATGTATTAAAATTCCCTTAAGGCAAACTTTTTGTGTCAGATAAGTTGGGATATATGAATATGTTTGGTTAAATTTGCATGTTTACATTTTTAGGTCTGATACGCCGGACTGGTCGAGCCAGTCAGACCGGTCGAGCCAGTCAGACCTATAAATTCTCTCCTTCCAACAATTAACCATAAACTCTCAATCCGTTATAATCATGCCAAAAGATCAGACAGTCCTGTTTCATTCAACAATATTCGGACCGGTGCACAGCCGTCGGCTTGGAGTCTCGTTAGGAGTCAACCTGAGTCCTGACGATGGCAAGGTATGCTCGTTCGATTGCGTATATTGCGAGGCGGGATATAATTCACAAGGTCCCGGCACTACGGGTCTCCCTTCACGGGAGAAAGTAAAACTTCAGCTCCGCGACAAACTTTCATTTATGAAATCAGCGGGAGACCCGCTTGACGTGATCACCTTTTCCGGAAACGGGGAACCGACTTTGAATCCGGATTTTCCGGGAATCATTGATGATGTGATCGCGCTGCGTGATGAGTTTTATCCCGGTGCGAAAGTGTCTGTGCTGACCAACTCCACCCGGATCTTTACCCGGGAAGTAGCTGAAGCGTTGAGGAAGGTTGACAACAATATCCTAAAGCTTGATTCCGCGGTAGAACGGACAATGCGTCTGATAGACCAGCCGACGTCAAAGGAATTTACAGTGGAACGCGTAGTCCGGGGATTGAAAGAATTCTCCGGAACCGGAATCATCCAGACTATGATGCTGAGGGGAGAACATGGAGGGATGACGGTAGACAACACTACGCCGGAAGAGGTAGATGCCCTCATAGCCGCGTACAAAGAGATCAAACCGAGGGAAATCATGCTCTACAGCCTTGACCGTTCCACTCCGGAAGAACGACTCCGGAAAGTGGAAAAACCGGAGCTTGAAAAGATAGGGAGGCGAATAGAGGACGCCACCGGAATAAAGGTACAGGTAAATTAGGAATATGAAGGTTCCGGACAATTTGAAAAAAGGGGATGTAGTGGCGATTGTATCGCCTGCCACAAAGGTGAAGGAAGAATATGTGGAAGGTGCCGCCGCCTTTCTTGAGAGGAGAGGTTATGCCGTGAGGATAATGCCGGGAGCGTTGGGTCCATCCGACGGATCGTTCGCTTCGTCAAGGGAACAGCGGGAGGCGGATATAAGGAACGCGTTGCTTGATCCGGATGTGAAGGCGATCTTATGCGCGAGGGGAGGATACGGGTGCGTGCATCTTATTTCAGAGATACCTGTCCGCGAGATAAGGGAAAATCCAAAATGGATCATAGGTTTTTCCGACATATCAGCCCTTCACGCGCTATGGAACAGAGCCGGAGTCATGTCGCTCCATGCGCCCATGGCAAAGCATCTCACGCTTGAGCCGGCGGATGATGTCTCTACCGTAGCATTGTTCAAGATCCTTGAGGAGGGCGCAAAAATGGATTACAGCGTAGACCCTCATCCTTTCAACCGGACGGGGATCGGATCCGGAATGCTCAGAGGTGGAAATCTTGCGGTGCTCGGCGGTCTCGCCGGCACTCCCTTCGACATGCTCCGGGTGGATGAGGGGGAGGACGTCATCCTTTTCCTGGAGGATATCTCCGAGGCGATCTATGCCGTGGAGAGAATGCTTACGCGCCTTTATCTTTCCGGAACACTTGGCAGTGTCAAGGGGCTGATTTTAGGTCGTTTCACGGACTACCGTCCGGATCTGAACCACGAGAGTATGGAAAGTATGGCAGACGCGTTGCTCAGCCGTTATGGCATTTCCGGCATCCCTGTGGCATTTGATTTTCCTACAGGTCACGTCACGCACAATCTTCCAATGATAGAGGGGGCATCCGTGGAACTGTGTGTGGACGCCGGCAAAGTTACATTAAAGACCATATGATATGGGAGAAGTCACGATAAAAGGGGCTCAGAGCCTCGTGGACGAATGGATAAAGACCATAGGGGGAGGATATTTCTCAGAACTTACCAATATGGCGTTGCTTACCGAAGAGGTAGGAGAACTGGCGCGCGTGATAGCCAGGGTCTATGGAGATCAGGTAGCCAAACCCGGAGATCTTGACAAGAGCCTCCGGGAAGAGCTTGCCGATGTGATGTGGGTGGTGGTCTGCCTCGCCAACCAGACCGGAACCGACCTTACCGAGGCATTCCTGTCGAGCCTTGATAAAAAGCGGAAGCGGGATAAGGACCGTTTCAAATGAAATCAGGAAGTATCCCGATAAAAATAGCGAAGATATGACACGGCTTGCATTGATAGTGCCCTGTTTTGAGGAGGAGACAGCTCTCCCCCGCACCCACCGCACCCTTGAGCTATTGCTTATGCGGATGATGGAGGAGAGAATGATCTCGGAAGAGAGTTTCATTCTCTATGTAGACGACGGGAGCGGAGACGCTACCTGGGATGCCATATCCGCCATCTCCGCAGACAGATCATATTCTGATAGCGCCATACGGAAGGTACGTGCGTCAGGGATACGGCTAAGCCGGAATTACGGTCATCAGTATGCCCTTTTGGCGGGTATGGAACAAGTTGCCGGGAAATGCGATGCGTGCGTCACAATCGACGCGGATCTTCAGGATGATCCGGAGGTCATCCCGAATATGATAAGGGCGTATAAGGATGGCGCAGAGGTCGTATATGGGGTGCGGAGCCGCAGGGAGAATGACGGATGGTTCAAGAAGCATTCCGCCCATGCATATTACCGGCTGTTGAATATTCTCGGAGTGGACTGTGTGTATGATCATGCCGACTACCGTCTGCTGGGTAGCCGGGCGCTTGAATGTCTGCTCGAATACGGAGAGAGGAATGTGTTTTTACGCGGCATGGTCCCTCTTCTCGGGTTCCGTCAGGAGAAAGTCTACTATCACCGGGGAGAAAGGAAATTCGGGCACAGCAAATACCCTGTGGGAAAGATGCTCGAGTTTGCGGCTGACGGCGTGACCTCGTTCTCGGTGACGCCGGTTAGGATGCTTTTCTGGCTGGGATTGCTTTTCATGCTCACCGCCGTGGGTATGGGCGTATATGTATTCTTCCGATATTTCAACGGTGAGACTATCGAGGGATGGACATCGCTCATGCTGTCGATATGGTTCTGTACGGGTATCCTTTTGTTCGGTATGGGGATTCTTGGAGAATACGTGGGGAAGATTTACGTTGAGGTAAAGAAACGCCCGAGATACAAGGTGGCGGAAAAAATATAGCTGATCCATATAACGGCATGCCGGCGAGGGAACGTCAGATTCCTTCGCCGGCATGCCGTTATATGTGTATAAGACCGACCGTGATTGCTACAGGAGCTGCAGCAGATGGAGTTCGTCGCGGATCTCCCTTCCGGAGAGATTCCTTTTGCGAGATATTATCCTTGCGAACTCATCAATCGCGGGATGCAGCCTTGGATTGTGAAACAGTCTCCTCATGTGAGCCATCGCGTTGTTGTAGAGGTTTTCTATTTCATCCTCTTCAAGTGAACAGGTGTCTTTCCCTTCCTTCTCCACTTCTGAGAAGATATCGTTAAGGAGCTCTTCGGGAGTCTCCTCTTTCATTCTCACGACCGAACGCGCCATGACATTCGAGAGCGCCATTGCGGTTATGGTGTGAAAATTCTGGACAAGATTGTCCCAGGTCGCCTTCGGAGAAATGGATGGAGACCCCTGGAAATAGAACTCATGAGAAAATTCCACCATGGGTCCGTCAGAATCAAGACTGATCTCCACCACACGGTCAATGGCTCTGAGAGAGGCGAGGGAAATTACCATACCGGCGAGTCCGTATGCCCTGTCGTCTTCATTAAGATATGCCAAAGTCAATTTCTGCTGGCTCATATTGCTATCAAAGTTATTTCATGTAATCGGGGGGATCCGCCGGGATCCACCCCTGTCTAATTAATTCAACGACGGTGAGTGCGTTTTAGTTTAAAAAAGCACCTTTAATCCGGCGGCGAAAGTTATGCCTTGCACCGGGAGCATCGGAAGCACCTCGTCTTTACGGTTCAGTAAGTTGTCTGCCTGCATCCATATAGAGAATGAATCGGAGAAATCCCATGAAGCGGCAAGGTTCAGAAGGGAAAGATCCGCGAGGTTCATGCCGCACAGAGTCCCTTTGGGTCCTGCGCCGGTCACTCCGGCGTCAGGCAGGTCGGTCACGGCACGGGTATATATGCGTCTTTTGCCACGGTAATCGAATCCTGCTGATATCCTCAGCTGGCTGACCGGCTTTACAGTGGCGTCGATATCCACAGTCACTTTAGGACGGTCGTAGCCGTTGAAGTATCCCTTTTCGCCGTTCTGTGGTTGAGCCGATGCTTTCGCCTTGAAAGAGAATACCTCCGAGGGGTTGAAAGAAATGTATCCACCCACGCTGACACCATTAAGGTTTATGCCGTCGGAGTCAAGGGAATAGAGCATTCTGTCGCGGCTTGTGATCTGCGAGTCTCCGTCAATGCCGGGGACAGGCGCGCCTCCATAGTTCATCCATGCCTGATACCACCCTCCGAGCGGGACGTTTTTACTTGACCTGAAGCTCCCTTCCACGCCGAGGGAAAATCCGGAGAACGGACCTACGTTAAAGCCTAAGGTAGCGTCTATAGGAGTGTAGGTGGGGCGTGTGCCCGCCAATGCCGGCATCATATAATAGTCGTATTGATAGAGGGCTGCGAGAGTGTTTAGCCTGCTTCCTCCGAGAATATTGAGAAACATTCCGAACTGCCCTGTCTGAAGCGCGAATTTCACGTCAGGAGCGATGTGGAACAGTGAGTATCTGTTGCCGTCGGGTCCGGCGTTGAATGCAAGATCCACGTCAGCACCAAGACGAATCTCTATCAGATCTCGGTTGAAACGATAATAAGGGGTAAGAGTGAGCATCCCGTAATTGTCAGGGCGGTTGAGGGTGTATTCCCTTGTCCCCGCGCCCCGGTCATAAGTGAACACATTTTCCGGACCACCGTATACCAGCACATTAAGGTCTGCGTCCATTCCTATCGAGCTTCCGTTGTCCCATGGCATCCTGATACCTCCGGATAGCTCTATGTCGGTCTCACGGTTCCCTTTGGCTTTACCTCCACCCCATTCCACCGGGAGTGGCAAGGCGCGGTATGCGAAGTGCCGCACACGGGCGGACGCGCGATAAGACATGCCGGAAGAGGGTGAGATGAGCGACATCCAGTCAAGTTTCAGCGAGAAGTCGTTGAGAGTCTGTTCCGGAGCCTTTACAGATTCTTCAGGTGCGGGGAGAGGATTGAAGATGCCGTAATAATTGAAGCAGCCGACGTGATAATCGATAGCCGCGTCAAGGCGTCCGTATCCCTTCACCACATGTGAGGCATAAAATCCTATTGACTCATCGTAGCGGAACTGTGTCACGTCGGCGGTCTCTTCCGACAATTTCGGTTTCCAAAGAGAAGTGGAATTATGCTGCAGCCTTATTCCGGCGAGAGTCGAAGCGTTGTCGACAAACCTGTATCCGGCGCTCAAAGTGGAGTTGAGCCATGATCCTACACCAAGTTCAAGGTATCCCGGATTTCGGGACACCGACCTGTATGATCCCCAACCGGTGGCAGGCATGGTCATAAGAGAGGGAGAGAAAGCCGCTTCCACCCCACCGCTCTCATAGTCGAGAGGAACGATCCCGAGAGAAGGATTTATGGCTTTGGGGAACATGTTTATCCGGTCTACCCTGATAATTTCCGGCACATACTTACCTTCCACGCTGATCGACTCGTGGAGCTGCGCCCCGGCGGGAATGGATCCCATAAAAGATAGAGAGAGAGCCGCGCCCAAATATAATTTATTCAAAGTCATGTCTAATAGGTATGTTAGAAATTATTTCCAGTTGTCAAGCCGAGTGGCGATCATATCGTGAATATCAAGCTCCTTGCCGGGATAATTGTCGCGAAGGCTCTTAAGATATTCTATCGCGAGATAATCCTTTTTCTTTGCATGATAAACGTCGGCG
Organism: uncultured Porphyromonadaceae bacterium; assembly: GCA_947174235.1. Classification (GTDB taxonomy): domain Bacteria; phylum Bacteroidota; class Bacteroidia; order Bacteroidales; family Muribaculaceae; genus Lepagella. Next base: position 6,196 of record CAMWID010000022.1, read on the forward strand.
AGAGCAATGAATCCCCTGGCGAGCCAGTATTCATGTGGCGACCCGGCGTCAGTAAATTCCGTCAGCACTTTCTCCGCGGCATTTACATCACCGTTGTCGATGTAATGCTGTCCGAGAATTACCGCCGCTTTCGCTCCGGAAATGCTTTTTGGATTTCCGGCGAGACTTGCGAGCATTTTGGTGGCTTCATTCGCATCTCCGCTTTTAAGCATGGCTGAAGCCTCGTAAAACTCCGCCTCCTCGATCTGGTCGGCGGAAAGACCGCCGCTGTTTTTGACAAGCGCGGCATACCTCATGCGTTCGGAATCATTGTCGGAATTGCGCATGATCCCCGCATATGCGTCGGCAAGATAATCGTTTCCGCCACGTTTTTCCAGTTCCCGGTATGTGTCAAGGGTTTCCTTTCTTGCGGCGGCTCCTTTTGTCTCGAGGATTTCCGCTTTCATAAGGAGAGCTTCGGGAATCTGCGGAGAGTCTGCCCTTCTGGCTATAAGAGTTTCAAGAGCACGCAGCGCGCCATCGGTATCCTCGGTTTCATCCTTGCCTGTGGCGATGTCGAGCAGCGCCTGCGCGAGATAGCGTCCGTTGGGATAGTCTTCCACATACTTTTCGAGGAGCGCGATGTTGGTAATATCCGCCGCATATGCGGTTTCGGCTCCTTCAAAAGAGAGGGTCTCCATCTCGGAAGCGTCGATCTGAGGCGCGTCAGGCACAGAGCGGAGGAACGATGCATATTCAGTCAGACCACCGTTGGCTGCATAATACCTTCTGAGGTCATCATTAGCGAGCGAAGCCTCTTCGCTCGAAGGCCATTTGGCGATCACCTCCTTATAGGTCTCCTCAGCTTTCGACGGATTCCCGGCTTCCATATACGTTATGGCAAGGTTGAGCATCCCTTTTCTTGCCTGTGCGCTTTGTTTGTAAGACTTTCTGAGCTGTTCAAAAGCTTCCACGGCTTTTGAGGTATCGCCAAGACCGGCATATGTCTGACCTTTTTCAAGGAGAGCGTTCGGCAGCCATTTCGATCCCGGAAACTCAGAGGGCATTGCCGAGAGTTCCGACAGCTTTCTCTTGATGTCACCGTCGAGCCCATACATCACGGCACGTCTGAAAGTGGCGTAATCCCGGTCTTGCGCGTTGTTGTCGATGGCGACGGAATAATTCTTCAGAGCCTGTCTGTAGTTGCCGGAGTAATATTGGGCGTCAGCCATTCTGATGGTTGCGTCATCCCTCAGACGGAGAGGAAGTTCGGGATTTGACCTCAACGCGTCGCGGAAAGATTCAGCCGCCTGGCTGTAGTTGTCAGCCATAAGCTGCGCGTAAGCGAGATTATACAGTGCGAGAGAGCGGTTCTCCCCTCTTCTGTCGGCGTTCAGATAGGCGCGGTATGCCTTTTCCGCCTCTTGATATTTCCCGAGGGCGTAGCAAGCATCGCCGAGCCAGAGGTTTGACTGCGCCTGAACCTGCCTGTCGGAATTGATGGACACCGCCTGTGCCAGATAATCGCGGGCGGCTGAAGGGCGGTTGTTTGCCATACATTGCATTCCGAGTTCATACAATGTTTTCTGTTTGGCGGCGATCACTTTAGCCGACGGGTTCGAGATCCTGTTGATGCTTGCGAGCGCGTTGGCGTAATCCTTCTCGTTGAAATATGCTGTCGCGAGATATTCCTCCACCTGCGGCGCGTAATGCGAATAAGGGAATTGCTGAAGGAATCCCTGTAGCAAAGGGATTGAAGAACTGAAAGGGATGTTTCCTCCGCGAGTACGAGCCGCGATATAATTAAACATCGCGGTTTCGGTGACATTTCTGTCAAAATTCATTTTGGAAGCTTTCTCGAAAGATATGGCAGCCGCGTTGGGATCCCCTTCCCTTACGGCTATCTGTCCGAGATAAAGATATGCGCTCTGTGCGATATCATTGTTCAGGTCGGTGAGCGACGCGAAGCGGTCGCGCGCCTTGTCGTATTCACCCTCTCTGTAGTCGACAACGCCGAGAGCATATACCGCGTCTGCGGCTGGAGAGATGTCAGCGGTATTGACGTATCTTGTCAGGAATGTCTCCGCATTTTCATATTCCCCTTGTTTGAAGTATGAAAGTCCGACAATCCTCTCAGTCTCCGGTACAAGCTCATCGACAGGGTTGTCTTCGAGTAGTCTTTTTCCCATCGAGATCGCGCGGTCATACATTCCCCTTGTATAATCGATCTGGGCAAGATAATATTGCGGGGCTATCCCTTCGTTGTTTTTGTCGTCCATTCTGTCCGCCACCTGAGAGAATCCGGAGTAAGCCTTGTCATAATCTCCCTCCACATAATCCAGATAGGCGATATAATAATCGGCGGCAAGATTGAACTTGCGGTTGTCGCGGAGTTGTGAGAAAATAGGTCTCGCCTCGGCATATTCTCCACATTTTATCATGGAGAGGGCTTTGCGGTAATCGTAAAGAGGTCTGTCGGCAGGATTGATTCGGTCATAATCAATCTCGCGGTATGCGGCGAGAGCATTTGCGAAACGGTGGGCGAAGAAGAAATAGTCGGCAGCTGCAAGCCTCGCGGGGATTGCCTGAGGAGAAGCGGGATAAGATTCCGCAAATTCCCGCAAGAGATCCACGCAATCCGCCTCTCCGCGTTGGTAAAGGGCGAGAGCGAGCAGATAAGTGAAATCCTCCCGATCCTGAGAAGACAGGTCGACACCCTGGGTGTCAATGTGTCTCAGCTGGTCGATCACTCCGGCGAAATTTCCGTTGGAAAGCATTATTCTTGCCCTTTCGAGGTATCCTGCGGCGAGAGGGCTCATTCTGTCTTCCCGTGACGCCGAGAAAGCGGCGGCCGGAAAAATAGAAGAAGAAATCATCAAAGACACCGCCCCCGCGATAAGGAACCGTCTGTGTGGAATTAGGGTATAGCGTTTCATATTCAATTCATAATGTTATGAACAATCGGACAAACACGAAAAAATGGATATCCCCGCAGATCCATCTGTTAAAAAAATGAGGCCGGCACTTTAACAGTAACCGGCCTCTGGGGATAGGATGGATTTAGGGAGGTAGTCCATAGCAGAGTCGAACTGCTCTTTAGAGAATGAAAATCTCTCGTCCTAACCGATAGACGAATGGACCGACGCAATCCTTATAACCAGCTGCGTCAAGACCCAGGGGCCGTCGCATGCTGAAGGAAATATTTTTCAATCGCGGGCTCAGGAAGCCTTCAGATTACGCAAGCTTGTTGATGTGGTGAGCAAGACCGCTGCAAAGATTAGCGGCTTTGTTCTTGGAGATGATATTCTTGCGGCCGAGGCGCTGAAGAAGCGCGCTGACTTTGTTGTAGGCTTCAGTAGCTTCTGCCTTATCAGTCATTTTGCGCACGCGACGAACAGCGTTGCGGGCTGTCTTTGCCCAATAGCGGTTCTCAAGTCTCCTCTTTTCCGCCTGGCGAATTCTTTTTAATGATGATTTATGATTTGCCATCTTAAAAGTTATCTTTGTCTTTCTTTCGGTTTTTAATATTGGTAGCCCATAGCAGAGTCGAACTGCTCTTTAGAGAATGAAAATCTCTCGTCCTAACCGATAGACGAATGGGCCACTAAAGCAACTGCACACACTGTGGGCACATTTTGCGCTGCAAAGTTAGCCCTATTTCAAGAAATATCCAAATTTTTTTCAAAAAAAAACTTATTTTTTTCATTCCTTGCCGTTTTTTTCGGTTTTTCTGTACCTCTATCCCACTTTTTTATTGCGCCGCTGACCTTTTTATATTTATTTTTGTTAATTTTACAGTGGCTCGCTCCGATTTCCGGGTGCCGGATGTTCCCGGTGGTTTGAAATGGGAGCCGCCATTTTCTGAACGCCTGTTTTTTATCCTGCGGCGCGGCTTTGCTATTCATACCCGCGACCGCCTGAAAAATATTCCGCTATATGAAAATCTATTGTAAAAATACTTCCGCATATGTAGATGCCCTGGGAGGGGAAAAGGTGATCGACATGCTTCCCCGACTCGGTAAAAGTCTCGGGTTCGAGCCCGTTTGCGCACTCGTCAACAACAAGGTCGAGGATCTTTGTTTCCCGCTTTATGCTCCAAAGCAGATTGAGTTTGTCGGTAAGGACAATCCCAACGGCAGGCGAGTGTATGTACGCTCGCTCTGCATGATGCTTTATAAAGCCGTGGAAGAGATCATGCCCGGCGTGACCCTGAGGATAGAGCATTCGATTTCCAGCGGCAATTATTGCCGCCTGCTCAACGGTGAGGAGTTGGTGAAGGTGACTCAGGAGACTGTAGACTCGCTTCTGGAGCATCTTGACAACCTCATGCATTCGGATATCCCTTTCCGGCGTAAGGAAAGGCTGACCAAGGATGCGGTGGAGATCTTCCGCAAGCAGGGGCTCACAGCCAAGGTTACGCTCCTTGAGACGCAGCATGAGCTTTACACCACATATTACCGTCTCGGAAATCTCGCCGACAGCTACTACGGTCCTCTTGCCCCGACCACGGGATTTATACGCGATTTTGACCTGCGCCTGTATAAAGACGGGTTTCTGTTGTTCGCTTATTCAAAGGAGGAGACGGACAGAATAATGAAAGAGAATCCTCCTCAGGAGAAGATGTACAAGGCATTCACGGATCAGCTGATGTTCAACCGGGTCATACAGGTCAAGAATGTGGGTGAACTGAACGTGGCTGTCAAATCACGGAGAACGGCGGAGCTTATCAATGTGGCTGAAGCCATGCACGACAAGCTTCTCGGAAGGATAAGCGATGATATCGCGCGGCGCCGCAAGGAAGGAGGCGCGGGCATAGTGCTTATAGCCGGCCCGTCGTCGTCAGGAAAGACGACATCCACCAAGCGTCTCGCGATACAGCTCATGACCAATCTGATCGTGCCGAAGATGATTTCCCTTGACGATTATTTTGTGGACCGTGCCGTCACCCCACGCGACGAGACGGGTGATTATGACTATGAAAGCCTTTATGCCCTTGATCTCGATCGTCTTAATTCCGATCTGACACGTCTGCTCAACGGGGAAGAGATAAATCTTCCCACCTATTCTTTTGAGACCGGGAAGCGCATAGAGCGGCCGAAGCCGCTGCGGCTTGATAAAAACGATGTTCTTCTGATAGAGGGTATCCACGGATTGAATCCCGAGCTCACACGGTCGATAAATCCGGATGAAGTCTACAAGGTCTATGTGTCGGCTCTCACCACCCTCAAGATTGACAACCATAACTGGATCTCGACTTCAGACAACCGTCTGCTGCGGCGTATCGTGCGCGATAACAAATATCGCCACACGTCGGCCCTTGACACAATCCGGCGCTGGCCGAGCGTCAGACGTGGCGAAGAGAAATGGATTTTCCCGTTCAGCGAGAACGCGGACGCCACGTTCAACTCTTCCCTTATATTCGAACTCGGCGTGATGAAGCCGTATGCAGAGCCGGTGCTCAGAGATGTTCCCAGGGATGTTCCCGAATATGCCGAGGCTTTCCGTCTCCTGAGGCTGCTGAGCTATTTCGATCCCATCCCTGCCGACCAGATCCCGACCACTTCCCTTCTCAGGGAGTTTCTCGGAGGGTCGTCTTTCCATTATTGAGAATTTTGTTTTTATTCCCCATAATTTCATGTGCCGCGCCGGAATTTCCTGCGCGGCATTTTTTCAGTTAAACTCAAGAAAAAGCGATGAGGTGGACGACGTGCGTCCGGAGTCGCTTGGTGTCTCTTGAAATTTTTTTGTAATTTTGCATCGTTCGTGGTGCGCCGGGCGTTTTCAGACCATATTACGCTGTCGCGGTACCCCGGAACGGCGAGTATATAGACTATAAATATCAGTCAGGATGAAGGATTTTACCGAAACCGACATAGAGCGTATAGAACAGCTCATAGAGAATCAGGACCGTGACGCGGCGCAACAGGAGGTTAAGGAACTTCATGCCGCAGATATAGCAGAGCTTTTCCAGTCGCTGAACCTGCGGCAGGCGGAATGGCTGTTCAATCTCATCGAAGACAATGAGAAGAAGGCGGATGTGCTGATGGAGCTTGATGAAGATGACCGAAAGAAGGTGCTTGAAGGGATGGATCCCGAACAGATCGGTCATTTTATCGACCTTCTTGATACAGACGATGCCGTAGACCTTATCCAGGAACTTGACGAGGAAGACAGAGACGAGGTCATACAGCACATCGATGACGTGGAGCAGGCAGGCGACATCGTAGACCTTCTCCAATATGACGAGGACACCGCCGGCGGTCTCATGGGCACGGAGATGATCGTCGTGAATGAGAATCTCTCCATGCCCGACTGTCTGAGGGAGATGCGCCGTCAGGCGGAAGATCTTGACGACATATATTACGTCTATGTTGTGGATGATGACAACCGTCTCAGAGGTGTGCTGCCGTTGAAAAAGATGATCACGCATCCATCTGTCTCAAAGATAAAACATGTGATGGAGGAGCTTCCGGTGTCAGTGCGAACAGATACGCCGATAGACGAGGTGGCGATAGATTTCGAGAAATATGACCTTGTCGCCATGCCTGTGGTCGACAGCATCGGGAGGCTTGTGGGTCAGATCACCGTAGACGACGTCATGGACGAGGTGCGCGAGCAGAGTGAGCGCGACTATCAGCTGGCTTCCGGTATATCGTCAGACGTTGACGCTTCCGACTCGGTTTTCGCCCAGACGAAGGCACGTATCCCGTGGCTGCTCATAGGTATAGTGGGAGGTATAGTCAATTCTTTGATACTTGGTGGTTTCGAGGCGCAGATAGCCGCAGTGACCGCATTGGCGATATTCATCCCCCTTATCGGAGGCACGGGAGGAAATGTAGGTGTGCAGGCTTCAGCGATAGTCGTTCAGGGTCTCGCCAACGGCAGGCTCGACATCAAGAACGCCATGACGCAGATCGGACGGGAATGCCTTGTGGCGATGATGAATGCCGTGGTCATATCCGGGGTGGTCTTTCTTTATATCTTCTTCACGCAGCCGGCAGGGGTGAAATACACAGTTTCGTTCGCCGTCGCGGCGTCGCTTTTCGCTGTGGTTATTTTCGCTACAGTATTCGGCACTTTCGTCCCTCTCACCCTTGAGAGGTTGAAAATCAATCCGGCGCTCGCCACCGGACCGTTCATACAGATCACCAATGATGTGGTGGGTCTGTTGATTTATGTGGGTATGTCCACATGGATGCTTTCAATATTCGGATAAGGAATCGCGTTGCCGTAAGGGTGGCATTTCCTTGCCACACCAAAGACGCACTTAAGGACTCAAAATATAATGGCAAAGATAGCAGAAACGCCCCTGATGCTGCAGTATCTGGAGATGAAAAAGAAACATCCGGATGCGATACTGCTTTTCCGGGTAGGAGATTTTTATGAAACGTTCAGTGACGACGCCATAGCGGCGAGCGAGATCCTCGGCATCACCCTGACCCGTCGTGCCAACGGAAAAGCTCAGTCTGTGGAACTCGCAGGGTTTCCTCACCACGCCCTTGATTCCTACCTTCCCAAATTGGTGAGGGCGGGACGCCGGGTCGCCATATGTGAACAGCTTGAAGATCCCAAACTTACCAAAAAACTTGTAAAGAGAGGTATAACAGAACTTGTCACTCCCGGAGTCAATACGTCGGCGGGGGCACTTCAGGCAAAAGAAAACAATTTTCTGGCTGCCGTGCATATAGCTAAAAAGAGTGTGGGGGTAGCATTTCTCGACATATCCACAGGAGAGTTTCTTTGTGCCGAGACTTCGCCGGAAGAGGTTGACAAGCTTCTTTGCAGCATGGAGCCAAAGGAACTTCTTCGGATGAGGGGCACAAGAGAGTTCTGTGCGGAGCACTTCACCCATAAATGCAGTGTCTTTGAACTTGATGACTGGGTATATACCTCAGATGCCGCGGAAGAGCGGCTGCTCAAGCAGTTCTCCACATCCACATTGAAAGGGTTCGGAGTGGATGACCTTCCCGCCGGAGTAATAGCGGCGGGGAGTATATTGTATTACCTTGACATCACAAGCCATACCAAGATCTCCCACATCACCTCTCTGGGTCGGATAGACAACCGCCGCTACATGCATCTTGACAGATTTACAGTCAGAAACCTCGAGCTTGTAGACACGATGAACCCTGAGGGAAAAAGCCTGCTGCAGGTGATTGACAAGACCGTCTGTCCCATGGGTTCCCGTCTTCTGCGCCGGTGGCTGCTGCTGCCGCTGCTTGACGTGGAAAAATTAAAGATCCGTCACGATGTGGTCGAGGCTTTCTTCAAGGATACGGAATTGCGCGAAAAGTCGAGAGACGCCGCCAGGCGCACAGGCGACATCGAACGACTCGGAGGCCGTGTGGCATCCGGAAAGATTTCACCACGAGAGATGCTGCAGCTCGCCGACGGAGTCAAGGGCGCGATGGACCTTTGCAAGATACTGCGTGGTGCAGGAGTGCGTCCGCTTGAGGCGTTGTCTGCCGGGATGGTCGATATTTCGGATGTGGCTGAGTGGATATTGTCTACTGTCGCGCCGGACGCCCCTAACGGGTTCGGAAAATCTCCGGTCATAGCCGATGGTGTCGACAAGGAGCTGGACGAGTTGAGATCGCTTCGCGCCAACAGTCATGACGCCCTGCAGGCGATACAGGCGCGGGAGATTGAAAAGACCGGAATAACATCCCTTAAAATACACGTCAACAATGTTTTCGGATACTATTTAGAGGTGCGGAACACCCATAAAGACAAGGTGCCGGAATATTGGATACGGAAGCAGACTCTGGTAAACGCCGAACGCTATATCACTCCCGAGCTGAAGGAATATGAGGAGAAAATCATGGGAGCTGAGGAGAAGATCGCGGCGATAGAAGACCGGATCTACAAGTCGCTGATATCTCGTATAAATACAAGATTCTCAGACCTGCATGCAGACGCGGCTGTTGTCGCGGCGGCGGATTGTCTCCTGTCGTTCGCCGAGGTGGCTTCGGAGTATAATTACGTGAGACCTGAGATCAACGACGGAGGAGCTCTCTCCATTGTGGAGGGACGCCATCCGGTGATAGAGAGGACGATGGCTCCCGGGGAGACCTACGTTTCGAATACGGTGTCGCTTGATCCTGACACTTGTCAGATAATGATGATAACCGGACCGAACATGAGCGGAAAATCAGCTTTGCTAAGGCAGACGGCATTGGTGACGCTTCTTGCCCAGACCGGCAGTTTCGTTCCTGCGAGGGAGGCTAAGATAGGGATCGTGGACAAGATATTCACCCGTGTCGGGGCAAGCGACAATATCTCTTCCGGGGAATCCACTTTTATGGTAGAGATGAACGAGGCAGCCGCCATCCTCAACAATATGAGCGAACGTTCGCTCATACTGTTTGATGAACTGGGTAGAGGTACCTCCACCTACGACGGCATATCTATCGCATGGTCGATTGTAGAACACATTCATGAGAATGGTAAATGCAGACCCAAGACACTGTTCGCCACCCACTATCATGAGCTGAACGAAATGGAGAAAAAATTCGGACGGATAGCCAATTTTAATGTGTCGGTCAAAGAAATAGGTGGGAAAGTAGTGTTTTTGCGCAAGCTTGAGCGGGGGGGATCCGAGCATAGTTTCGGAATCCATGTGGCGAAGCTTGCCGGAATGCCGCCGTCGATAATCAAAAGAGCCAATCAGGTTCTTGAACGATTGGAAGACACCTCCAAGGGTGTGGACGGAGGAGGCGGTGACCGTGTAGCCAAGGGCGCGGTGGAAAGCCTCGGCACACACCGCGACAGCTATCAGATGAGTTTCTTCCAGCTTGACGATCCGCTTCTGTCGCAGATACGGGATACGCTTCTTGACGTGAATGTGAACAACCTTACCCCTCTGCAGGCACTCAATATGCTCAATGATCTGCAGGGTCTGCTCACCGGGAAGCAGTGATTTGCCGGTGAGGAGTCTTAACAATTTTTATGTCGGTGGTTCCCCAACAATGGCTGTAATAACGTGTTTATATTTTGAAGTTTAATAAAATATGACAGTTATTATGGAAACAGTAAATTATAAAGATCAGGCTATTGACGCGGCGAAAGCGAGTGTTTCCGCTGCCAAGGAGGCTTGTGATGACGCCGTAAAGGATGTAGAACAGCAATCGAAAGCGGCTAAGGCAGACGCCAAGTCTCAGCTATCCGGACTTGAGACGGCAGCCGGAGAGAAGATTTCACAGGTGAAATCTTCAGCAAACGAAAAAATTGGAGAAGTGAAGGAAGCCGCCGCCCAGAAAGTAGCCGGATTGAAAGAAGCGGCAGCCGAAAAAGGGGCGGAGCTGAAAGAGAAAGCCGCCGCCCAGGCAGCCCATCTGAAGGAACAGGGGGAGCAGCTGCAGGATAATGTCGCAGAGAAGGCAGCCGCGCTTAAAGAACAGGCGGCAGAGACCGGTAAGGCTGTGAAGGAAAAGGCTTCCGGATTGTTTGACAAATTAAAGGAAAAAACTGCGGATCTTCTTCATGAAGGCGCAGGCAAACTGTCGGATCTTGCAGACAAGATAGATTGAAAACATATCGTGTGGCGAAAACGGATATGGCTCCCGGATCGGTTTTGTGGTCCGGGAGCTTATTTTTTGACAAGACAATGTAGATAAGTTTTAAGCGGGAGAGGAATTTTTTAAGGTTTTAGATTTGCAAATTGTTTATAATTTTAACTAACTTTACATTTTGAAATAAAATACTGGAGTTTATTGAAATGTCTGACACCATTTATCATATTCCCGCATTACTCAAAGAGACTATCAAGCTGTTGGAAATCAAGCCGAACGGTAAATATGTAGACGCCACATTCGGTGGCGGCGGCCATTCACGCGCCATACTTGAGGCTCTGGACGCGGACGGGCATCTCTATTCGTTTGACAGGGACATGGACGCATATGTCAACAGGATTGATGACAGCAGGTTTACATTTGTCCATTCCAACTTCCGTTTTATAGAAAACTTCATGCGCTATCATGATGCCGGAAAGATAGACGGTGTGCTTGCCGACCTCGGGGTCAGTTTCCATCATTTTGATTCAGGGGAACGAGGTTTTTCATTTCGTACAGATGCCCCTCTGGACATGAGGATGAACAGAGACTCAATGGTCACCGCCGCGACAATAGTGGCTGAGGCTGAAGAATCAGATCTGAGAAGGATATTTAATTCCTATGCGGATCTCAAGAATCCCGGGAAAGTAGCTAAAGCGATAGTAAAGGGAAGATCCTCTTCCCCGATAGAAAGCACCTTCCGTCTTGCAGAAGTGGTGCGAACCGCGATAGATCCTCGTCAGGAAAAGAAGGAACTTGCCCAGGTGTTTCAGGCTTTGCGCATAGAGACCAATGATGAGATGGGGGATCTGAGGCGGTTCCTGACATCAGTTCCGAAAGTTCTCCGCAGAGGGGGCAGGCTTGCAGTTCTCACCTACCATTCCATAGAAGACCGCATGGTGAAAAATTTCATGAAGACGGGGAACGTGGAGGGAAAGGAAGACAAAGATTTCTTCGGACGCGTAACAACGCCGTGGAGACTTGTTACCCGAAAGCCCGTAGAGCCCAGTCCGGCGGAGGTAGAGGCAAATCCCCGGTCGCGGAGCGCCAAACTGCGGGTCGCCGAATATATCGGACTTGACAATGAATGACCGGTATTCAAGATGTAAAGATTAAAAACATATTCTCAACTCTCCCTTGAAATGGCTGAAACAGATATACGGACAGGAAATCAAAAGAAAACCAATACCAGGCGTCCGGCTCCTACGTGGATGGCTGACGTTCGCTACGGACGTTCGTTGTCCGTTGACTTTTTCAAACGGAACGCATGGCTGCTGATGGTTTTCGTGGTGGCGCTGCTCTCATTGATGGGCTTGCGCTATAAGACAAAGACAAAAATGGAAGAGATCAAGCGTCTGCGTGTGGAACTGCAGAGGGCTGAAAGCTCCAAACTCCAGGAAAAGGCGGCATATATGTCGCTGATACGAGAGACAGAAATGAAACGGATGGTGGAGGAAAAGGGGCTGGGACTGGAATTTCAGGAATTTCCACCTTATCAACTGGAATTGATAAAAGACTGAAAACAATCAACGCTACACATGACTGCAAAATCTAAAAAGAACAAAGGACAGACCAACAAGAACCATATTCTTTTCCGATATGGACTAATCACGCTCGCCTTTATGCTTTTCTCTATCGCCGTGGTGGTAAAGCTGTTTGATACGACCGTGATAGAGGCTCCACAGTGGAACGAACGGGCGCGTAAAGAGCTTTCCAAGACTACGGTCATACCTCCCGAGAGGGGCAACATCCTTGCGTCAAACGGCAATATTCTCGCCTGCAATCTCAAGGTGTATGACATAAAGCTTGATCTGCGGCATAATAAAATTCCGAAAGATATCATATGGGCAAAGATAGACAGTCTTGCCGATTCCCTCGACTATCATTATCCGAGGGTAAGGAATCTTACTCAGCATCCGGATACGTTTAAGAAATACACCTGGCATCGTCGTCTTAAGAAGGAGCTTGACAAGGATCCAGGCAAAAGGACGCGTGCCTTAAGGATAGCCCAGAAGAAGACACTTGAGGATTTCGAGAGGATCCGTAATTTCCCCTTTCTCCGTGATTTCAAGGGGCGTGGCTTCCGTATTCCGGTCTACAAGGAGGAAAAAAACGTAAGGATTTATCCCTATGGACGCATGGCATACAGAAGTATCGGAAGAGTCAACGAGAATTTCAAGACCGGAGAGTTTCATGGATACTCCGGACTTGAAAAAGACCTTGACACGCTACTTTATGGAAAGCCTGGTATTGCCAAGAAAGTGGCGTTGACCTCAAGTATAGGCAATTGGGTTACGGAACCGCCGATAAGGGGTTTTGATATCCTTACGACCATAGACATAGATCTTCAGGATATGCTTGAGGAGGAACTTCTCAATATATGCGAAAGCTCGAATGCCGAATGGGGTACGGCAATACTGATGGAAGTCGAGACCGGAGAGATAAAGGCGATATCCAACATAGAGCTTCTTGACAACGGCACCTATGGGGAGGCGCTCAACCGTGCCGTGCTCCCGTTTGAACCCGGATCCGTGATGAAGCCTATCTCAATGATGATTGCATTTGAAGACGGTCTGGTGAAAGATGTGAACGATGTCGTGGACTGCAGCCCTTTCCAACGCACGAGCGATCCTCACGCGCCGGGAGTGAAAAACATGAAGCAGGTTATAGAGATGTCGTCAAATACCGGGATTGCGCGTGTGATATTCAGGGGTTACGCCAACGATCCCTCCCTTTTTTATGACCGTCTGAGCTCAATAGGGTTCTTTGAGCCGATGCACAGCGGCATAGCCGGAGAATGTGTGCCGAGAGTCAGGAAGCTGCTCCCGCAGGATTCTCGCGGAAACAATATCACCCTTACAGCCCGGCATCTTGACCTTGCCCGTCAGGCATACGGATATAATACTGAAATACCGCCGCTTTATACATTGTCGGTCTACAATGCCATAGCAAACGGTGGCAGATACGTTCGTCCGCATCTTGTGAGATCTCTCATTGATGAAAACGGCAGGGATTCCATACTCCCCATCGATTATATCCGCGACAAGATATGTTCGCGGGAGACTGCCGAAAAAGTCAAGACATGTCTGCGTGAAGTGGTATGGGGAGAACATGGCACAGCGAGGATGGTAAGAGACGACCGTGTAGAGGTTGTAGGAAAGACAGGGACCGCCTATCCGGTGGAAAAAGGTGTCTACAACCAGTTGAAACGCCGTTATGCTTTTGCCGGATTTTTTCCATATGACAATCCCCGTTACTCCTGTATGGCACTTGTGCTCGGTCCGTCCGGGACGAGCGCCAACCGCACATCGGGTCAGGTAGTAAAGAATATGGCGGTCAAGATGTTTGCACGAGGAATGCTTAACAACACGTCGACATTTACCGGAGAAAAGTCTTCTGACGTGCCGGTTTTCTCGGCATCAGACAAATACGTTTCTTCCGAGCTTCTGCCGTCGCTTGGCATAACGAGGTCGAGAAAAGTGAAATCAGGGGCTGAGGGATACAATCAAAAGACAGTCCCGAGCGTTATCGGATATGACGCCCCCACCGCCGTTATGCTTCTGGAGCAACGCGGGCTTAACGTTGTGATACGCGGCTCAGGAAGAGTCGTGTCGCAATCCATTCCGAAAGGGAGTCCGGTGAATCAGGGTGGAAAGATCGTGCTTGATCTGCACATATAATCAAAATTCAGGAATAAAAACCGCTATATAATATGACTTCAAAATTATCAACCCTGCTCAAAGACATAGATGTCATTGAGATAATAGGAGAGACAGACAAAAATATAACCTCACTCGAAAGCGATTCGAGAAAAGTGGAGAAAGACGGCATTTTTGTAGCCGTAAGGGGTGTTACCAACGACGGGCATAAATATATCCCGGTAGTGGCGAGCGCGCATGTAGGTGCGATAGTGTGCGAGGAACTTCCCGCCACATTCGAGAAAGGGATCACTTACGTGCATGTGGCAGACTCTGCGGAGGCGCTCGGCAGACTCGCGTCGGCGTGGTACGGTCATCCCTCGTCAAAACTGAAACTTGTGGGAGTGACCGGAACCAACGGCAAGACCACCACCGCCACCCTGCTTTATGAGATGGCGAGGCTTGAGGGTTTCAAGGCGGGATTGCTTTCCACGGTCTGCAATTATGTAGGCGACCGTGCGGTTCCCACCACCCACACGACCCCCGATCCGTTGACATTGAACGAGCTTCTTTCCGAAATGGTGGAAGAAGGATGTGAATATGCCTTCATGGAAGTGTCATCGCATTCCACGGCACAGAAAAGGGTTGCGGGGCTACGTTTCGCAGGAGGTATCTTTACCAATCTGACGAGAGATCATCTTGACTATCACGGTACGGTAGAGAATTATATGAAAGCTAAAAAAGCATTCTTCGATATGCTTCCGTCAGATGCGTTCGCTCTTACCAACGCTGACGACAAGAATGGCTTGTACATGGTGCAGAATACGCGTGCAAAAGTGTATACATACTCTCTCCGCGCGGATGCCGATTTCAGGGGGAAAGTGCTTGAGACTCGTCTTGACGGCACGCTCATGCTTCTCAACGGCAGAGAAGTGGAAGTCCAGTTTACAGGAAGGTTCAATGCCTATAATCTGACAGATGTCTATGGGGCTTCGTTGCTTACCGGTTTTGATCCCGAGGAGGTGCTGGTCAATATGAGCAGACTTGTGCCTGTGGCGGGACGTTTCCAGCCGTTCCTTTCAAAAGACGGGGTAGCTGCGATAGTGGATTACGCGCATACGCCAGATGCCCTTATAAATGTTCTTGACACGATACGTGAGATAGTAGGATCAGAAGGCGAGATAATTACCGTTGTCGGGGCAGGCGGAAACCGTGATCACGGGAAGCGTCCCATGATGGCTCAGGAAGCCGCCTGCAGGAGTGACTATCTTTTCCTCACGAGCGACAATCCGCGCAACGAAGTGCCTGAAGATATTATCGCCGACATGAAAGCGGGGCTTAACAGGGATGAACTCGGACGCACCGAGTGTGTCACCGACCGCAGGGAGGCTATTCGCAAGGCGGTGTCGCGCGCCCGTCCCGGCACAGTGGTGCTTGTGGCGGGAAAAGGTCATGAGACATATCAGGAAGTGAACGGAGTGCGTCATCATTTCGATGACCGCGAAGAGGTGAAGGCAGCATTTGAAGAAAGGATTAAAACCGGCTTATAAAAATGATATATTCGCTTTTCAAGCTTCTTCAGGATGTGGATATCCCCGGGGCGCGTCTGATGGATTACATCACTTTCCGGGCGGGTGTCTCTTTCTCGCTTTCGATGCTTATCGCCTTGATATTCGGTAAATACATCATACGGAGATTGCAAAGGATGCAGGTCGGGGAGGTCGTGCGTAATTTGGGTCTTGAGGGACAGATGAAGAAGACCGGCACCCCCACCATGGGCGGCATAATAATAATACTGTCGATACTGGTGCCGTGTGTGCTTTTCGGGAACCTGTCGAACATCTACATGATCCTGATGCTTGTCGCCACAGTGTGGATGGGATCCATAGGCTTTCTTGATGATTACCGGAAGCTCAAATACCATAACAAAGACGGACTTCAGGGTAAATACAAGGTGATCGGTCAGGTGGGACTCGGGTTGCTTGTGGGTATCACCATGTGGCTCTCCCCTTCTATAGTCATGAGCCGTGACTCCGTAGAAGACCGTCGTTCCACGAATGAAAATATAGTGATATTTGACGCTTCTTCAGACACTTCTTCAGCTGTCTTCGCCATCGAAAATGGAAATCATGATGGAATTGCATATACTCGTCCGGAGAAGACACCGCAGACAACTATCCCGTTTGTGAAAAACAATAATTTCAATTATGAGTGGCTTACGGGATGGATTCAGGACAAGAATGTCGCCAACACGCTTGGCTGGCTTGTGTTTGTATTTGTAGTGATAGTGGTGGTCACTGCTGTCAGCAACGGCGCCAATCTTACAGACGGGCTTGACGGATTGTGTGCGGGGACATCGGCGATCATCGGTGTCGCCCTCGCGATTATGGCATATCTGGGAGGTAATGTCATATACTCAGGCTATCTGAATATCATGTATATACCTGGCAGCGAGGAATTGGTGGTATATGCGGCGGCATTCATAGGGGCTCTGGTGGGTTTCCTTTGGTACAATGCGTTTCCGGCTCAGGTGTTCATGGGCGACACCGGCAGTCTTACGATAGGGGGAATCCTGGCGGTTTTCGCCATCCTCATCCGCAAAGAGCTGTTGATACCTGTCTTGTGCCTTATCTTCTTCATAGAAGACCTTTCGGTGATAATGCAGGTGGGATATTTCAAATATACCAAGAAAAAATATGGGGAGGGTCGCCGCATCTTCAAGATGACACCTTTGCATCATCATTTTCAGAAGGCGGGCGATGTCTCAGTAAAATGTCTTGTGAATTTCCCGAAGAGTCCGGTGCCTGAGTCTAAGATTGTGACGAGATTCTGGATCGTAGGGATCCTGCTTGCCACCTTGACCTTCGTGACACTGAAGATACGCTGATCGGATGCATGGCGCAGGTCCCTTCAATATCAAATTTTATATAAACCAATAAACTCTTAGTCAGAGTTATCAAAACAGAATATCTTGTGAGTATAAACAAACATAATATAGATACCGACGGACGTCTGGTTGTTCTCGGCGGCGGCGAAAGCGGTGCCGGGGCGGCTGTTCTCGGCAAGGTAAAGGGTATGGATGTGTTTCTGTCGGATATGGGGAAGATCTCAGAGAAATACAAATCGCTCCTTGACAGCTATGGAATCCCTTATGAAGAAGGCTCCCATACGGAAGAGAAGATCCTTTCAGCTGATGTGGTGGTGAAAAGTCCGGGCATACCTCCCTATGCTCCTATGGTGGAGAAAATCGTTGCCAAAGGTATTCCGGTATTATCGGAAATAGAGTTCGCCGCCGGCTTTACAGACTCCAGGATGGTGTGTATCACGGGATCCAACGGCAAGACCACCACTACCCTGCTCACCCACCACATACTTTGTAAGGCGGGTCTTGACGCGGGTCTTGCGGGAAACGTCGGTAAAAGTCTCGCCCTACAGGTCGCTACAGATCCTCACGACATATATGTGATAGAGCTGTCAAGTTTCCAGCTTGAAAACATGTATAAATTCAAGGCGAATATCGCCGTGATAATGAATATCACGCCGGATCATCTTGACAGATACGACTACAAGATGGAGAATTATGTGGCAGCCAAGTTCCGGATACTTCAGAATCAGACAAAAGACGATTATTTCGTATACTGGCAGGATGATCCGGTAATCAGGGAGCAGATCGCACATGTGCAGAGCGAGGCGCTGCAGCTGCCGTTCGGAATAGACAGGGAAGAAAATTCGGCGGCTTTTGTAGAAGACGGTATTGTTCATTTCTCGGTGCCGGGCGATGTCTGGGAGATTCCCAGAGACCGGCTGTCGCTTCCGGGACTTCATAACCTCTATAATTCGATGGCGGCTGGAATATCCGCTTCGGTTCTGAATATCAAAAAAGAAAACATCCGTGAGGCTCTCGAAGACTTTGAAGCGGTGGAACACCGTCTGGAATATGTGGCTACAGTCGATGGGGTAAGATATGTGAACGATTCCAAGGCGACAAATGTCAATTCCACCTGGTACGCGCTCGAAAGTATGACCTCCCCTACCGTTCTTATTCTCGGAGGAAAAGACAAGGGTAATGATTATTCAGAAATCGAAGAGCTTGTGAGGCAAAAGGTAAAGGCGGTGGTGTGCATGGGGCTACACAATGAGAAGCTGATGGAATTTTTCTCGGAGAAGGTCCCGATGATAGCCGACACCCATACGCTTTCAGACGCGCTTGAGGCATGCCGCCGGTTTGCCTCCGAAGGGGATACGGTGCTTCTTTCACCTTGCTGTGCAAGTTTTGATCTTTTCAAAAGCTACGAAGACCGTGGAGAACAGTTCAAATCTGCAGTCAGGTCGATGGAACGGTCTGGAGGGAAGGGTTGACTACTTCGGATATTCAAGCTAAGATAATGACATTCACGCTATAAATTATGGAAACAAACAACGAATCTATTTCTCAGGGTCTGACGATAAAGGAGACAGTCGACGGCGTAGCGGTGGAAAGCTCACGGGAGCGCCGCCAGCGCCGTCCGGCGGCGGTAGTCAGACAGAAGGCTGATACATATATCTGGGGTATTTATATAATGCTTCTGATGGTCTCGGTCATAGAGCTTTTTTCCGCATCAAGCGCTGAGGTTTCAGGTGCCAATGTCTATATGCCTCTCATAAGGCATGGTATATTCCTTGTGCTCGGACTTGGTCTGGTAATGGCTTTGCAGAACACACATTACGGTTATTTCAGCCGTTTCGCGTGGTTTCTCGCGCTTGTCTCTTTGGGGCTGCTTATGTTCTCGAATTTCTTCGGCATAGAGATCAACGGCGCTCAGCGAGCGATAAATATAGCCGGATTTACCATTCAGCCTGCCGAGATAGTGAAACTGACTGTAGTCGTGCTTCTTGCCACTATCCTCGGACGCCATCAGCAGCCCAGAGGAGTTTCTACGCGCGGGATGGTCGAGGCTGCGGTGGTGGTCATAGTATTTGGCGGCTGCCTGTGGAAAAACGGTCTGACCAATACGATATTGCTTTTCGGGGTCAGTCTGTCGATGTTCCTTATCGGGGGGATGAAGTGGAAAAAATTCCTTTTGATACTGTGTGTATACGGTATATGCGGAGGGATATTGTTTGTTATCAAATACCAGGACGACAAGAAAAATGAATTTGATTCGGTCGCCAAGACAGAACAAGTCTCCGGAGGAGAGAACGATGGACGTGCAGACACACATAAAGGTCGTATAAGCCGATTTCTCGAAGGAGTCCATCCGAATGATCCGATTGACGATTTCAACCGACAGGTGGTATTTGCAAAGATCTCGCAGGCAAATGGCGGAGTGCTCGGACAAGGTCCCGGCAATTCCAGAGAGAGCGCGCGGCTTCCGCTTGCGTTTTCAGACTACATATATTCGATTATCGTAGAAGACACAGGATTTGTAGGGGGAGTCTTCCTGCTTGTGCTGTATCTGTTTCTTCTTGCGCGTGCGGGAAGGATAGCATATCGATGTTCCCGAGCTTTCCCGGCTTTCCTGATAATGGGATGTGCCGTGCTTATCGTATTCCAGGCGTTGGTGCACATGGCTATTGTCACCGGTCTGTTCCCAGTCAGCGGACAGCCGTTGCCGTTGATTTCCAAGGGAGGTACGTCTGTGCTGGTGATGTCGGCAGCTATAGGAATCATGTTGTCGGTTAGCCGTTTTGCTGTGACAAGCGGCAACAAGAGCGAGATAAAACAAGAAATAAAAGAATTGCCCGAAGATATGCAGGCTGCGAATTTCTCCGGACAGTCAAACGATACATCAAGATGACAGAAAACAAGAGAATCGCACGTGAAGGAGAGACACGGCGACCTAAAGTGTTGATAAGTGGAGGAGGTACTGGTGGACACATCTTTCCCGCCCTCTCCATAGCGGATGAACTGAAGGCGCGCATGGGAGCCGAGATATTGTTTGTCGGTGCTGAAAACCGGATGGAAATGACAAGGGTGCCTGCGGCGGGATATGAAATCATAGGGCTTCCCGTAGCCGGCTTTGACAGAAAGCGTATATGGAAAAACATAAGCGTGCTGTTCAAGCTGTTCAAGAGCATGCGTATGGCAAAAAATATAGTCAGGAAGTTTAGTCCCGACATAGCGATCGGTGTGGGAGGGTATGCTTCCGGTCCTACACTGAAAGCCGCCCAGAAAGCGGGGGTGCCCACATTGCTTCAGGAGCAGAACTCATATGCCGGGGTCACCAATAAACTTCTGGGTAAAAAGGCGGCGGCTATCTGTGTGGCATATGACGGCATGGAACGCTTTTTTCCTGGAGAAAAGATAATCAAGACAGGAAATCCTATAAGGAAGAGTCTGTTAAGTTCGAAAAAGACAGTTAAAGAAGCACGGGAGTCTTTCGGACTTGATCCCCGGAGGCTCACGTTGCTTGTAGTGGGAGGAAGCCTCGGGGCGAGGACAATAAATGAAAGCCTTGAGGCAGGGATAAAGGAACTTGCGGATAACGGCATCCAGGTGATATGGCAGACAGGCAAGAATTTCGGCGACCGAGGAATAGCCGCTGTAAAAAATATCAAGGGTGTCGTTGTCACTCAGTTCATCACGGATATGGCAGCCGCATATAAGGCTGCGGATCTTGTCATAGCGCGTGCCGGCGCCGGAACGATCAGTGAACTCGAGGCATTGGGAAAACCTGCTATACTTGTCCCGTCGCCTAATGTGGCGGAAGACCATCAGACGCACAATGCCATGGCGCTTGTGGGAAGAGGAGCAGCCTGTCTTGTAAAAGATTCAGACGCGCGTCAGAATCTGATAGCTACCGCTCTACGCACGATCAATGACCAAGAATCACTTGCTCAAATGACAAAGAATATCTCGGAGATGGGAGTTCAGGACAGCGATGCCCTCATCGCTGACGAAGTGGCAAAAATTTTAAAAGAACGTTGACATGAAAGACAATCACAGCTGTCCGTCCGACACTCCCCTTAAAAACCTGTATTTTGTAGGCGCGGGGGGTATAGGAATGGCAAATCTTGAAAGATATTTTTTAAGTCTCCGCCATAATGTGGCTGGATATGACCGTACCCCTTCCCTATTGACTCAAGAGCTTGAGAAAGAGGGAGTGAAAATCACATATACAGATTCCGAAGAGGAAATTCCGGAAGGATTCCGGAATCCCGAAGACACACTTGTGGTATATACACCCGCAGTGCCGTCCGACAGTCCTATCCTGACATGGTTCAGAACACATGGTTTTGAAGTAGTTAAAAGGGCTGCTTTGCTTGGCAAGATCACGCGCTCCACCAAATCGATATGTGTGTCCGGTTCACATGGCAAGACCACGACATGCTCAATGACAGCCAATATTTTGCGCGGCTCGTCGATAGGTTGCAACGCTTTTCTGGGGGGCATCCTCCGGAATACGGGGAGCAATCTTGTGCTCAGTCAGGACTCCGACTGGTCGGTGATAGAGGCGGATGAATACGACCGTTCGTTTCATCACCTCTCCCCTTTTATAGCCATTGTCACATCCGTTGATCCTGACCATCTTGACATTTATGGTGATGAGGCGGGTTATCTGGAAGGGTTCGCGCATTTCACCTCTCTGATCCGCCCCGGCGGGACTCTCCTGCTTCATACCGGGCTTAAGTTGCATCCGAGGACAGCAGAAGGAGTCAAGGTAATGACCTATAGCGGCGGAGAAGATGGCGACTGGCATGCGGAAAATATTGTGTTTGGAGAAGGTTCATTAAAATTTGACCTTGTCGGACCGGATATAGAAGTCAATGGCATAGAGGTAGGTGTTCCGGTAGAGATAAACATTGACAATGCTGTGGCGGCATCCGCCGCGTCACTGATTGCGGGCGCCACCCCTGACGAGGTCAGGGAAGGTATCCGGACGTTCAGGGGCGCCAAGCGCCGGTTTGAGGTCATTCTTGACGGCAAAGATGGCGGCACTGCCTTGATTGATGATTATGCCCACAGCCCCAATGAGGTCAGGGCTTCGATAAAATCAGTGAAGAAACTTTATCCCGGACGAAAGCTTACGGTCATATTTCAGCCACATCTTTATACCCGCACGCGAGATTTCGCCAAAGAGTTCGCTTCCGCGCTATCGGAATCAGATGAGGTCATAATGCCGGAGATCTATCCAGCGCGGGAAGAGCCGATAGATGGAGTAGACTCCATGCTGATTCTCAAAGATGTCAAATCTGGATTAAAATGCTATTGTGAGCGAAAAGATTTGCTAAATATGATAAAAAATCGTAACTTTGACATCCTGATGACTCTGGGGGCGGCAGATCTTGACCGGTTGCTTCCTGACATCAAGAATATAATATTGGGCGCAGCCCCGGAATAAATATGGGTAAGACAATCCTCAAATGGTTGATACTCACCTTTCTGTTCGTCTATGTCACTTGGGTGACGGTATGGGCGCATGGAGAGGCGAGACGTCATGGTTGTCAGGGTATTGAGGTTGTCATAGCACAAGCTACAGCCGCCGACACAATCACTCGCAACGGAGTGCTTGACGAATTGTCGCGCTATCCGTGCAGAATAATCGGTGCTCCGGTAGAGAGTGTCAACACCCTCGATATCGAGCGTTATCTGAGTCGCTTTTCAAATTTTGAAGAAGTGAACTGCATATTGCAGACCGACCGTAAGCTTCGGGTGACGGTCACCCCTATGATTCCTGCATTGCGAGTATTTGAGAATGGAAAAAGCTATTATATCAACAAAGACGGGAAGAAGATAGAGTCGAAAGCCAGTTTCTTTGTGGATGTGCCTATTGTGAGCGGAACGTTTGATGAGAAATTCACACCCCGTCAGCTTCTTCCAGTCACGCGGTTTATTTCCACTGATCCCATATTGAGCAAATTGATAGGGATGGTCGATGCAAAAGACGCAGACAATATCATCCTTGTGCCCAGGATCCACGGGCACGTGGTGAATTTCGGCGACACGACACGTCTTGATGAAAAGAGGCGCGCTCTCCTCACTGTCTACCGGAAAGTGATGCCCTATAAGGGATGGGAGAGATATGACACCATATCTGTTAAATTCAACGGGCAGGTAGTTGCCACAAGGAGAGTCAAGGATCGTGTCAGCCATGGCGGGGACTATGGAGACGACATCGCTCTTGAGGAGGCAACGCTCCCTCAATTGGCAGCCGTCGGGGTGGCAGATTGAAAAAAATATCAAGTGGATCAAACCGTATCGCCTTACGGCGGTTAATATAAGAGACAACAACGCATGATGAGTGAGAGATATATAGCGGCTGTAGAAATAAGCAGCTCAAAAATAATAGCTTCAATCGGGAAGACTTCCGGCGACGGACAGCTTGATGTGGTCGCGGTCGAAGAAGAGAACGAGGTGGAAGGAGTGAGATATGGTATCATCCAGAATCTGGAGGAGACCTCGGTACGTGTCTCGCGTCTCTTCAGCCAGCTTGAACGGCGTTCGGGCGTGGCTCCGCGAAAGATCAAAGGGGTGTTTGTAGGGCTTTCGGGAAGGTCTTTGAAGAGCATAACGACAGAGGTGTCGTTGAATCTTCCTGATGCGACTGAGATAACTGAAGAGATTATCTCCCGTCTCAGTGAGGATGCCAAGCGTAAGGCTATAGACAATACTCTCGAAGTTGTTGACGCGGTGCCGCGTATCTATCATGTCGGGAACGCGGAGACGCATTCTCCGAAAGGTGCTGTCGGCAATTCCATACAGGCTACGTATGATCTCATCGTGTGCCGTCCTGAATTGAAACGTAACCTTACCCGTACCATACCCGACAAACTTGGCGTGAGGATAGAAGGTTTTGTGGTCACCGCGCTTGCCACCGGTCATCTTATCCTTACTCCGGATGAGAAACGTCTCGGGTGTATGCTCGTGGATATGGGGGCGGAGACCACTACGGTAACGATTTACCGCAAGGGATGCCTCAGATATTTCGCTACTCTTCCGTTCGGCGGACGCAACATTACGCGTGATATAACGTCGCTCAACGTATTGGAAGAGAGGGCAGAGCAGATAAAAATAGCGTCAGGCAACGCCATGGGTCAGGACACACCTTCCTCACTCAACATGAATGGTGTCAAGCTGACTGATGTAAACAATCTGGTAGTGGCGAGGGCGGAAGAAATTGTCGCCAATGTCATGGAGCAGATCGAATACGCCGGCATGAAGGAGACTGATCTTCCCGGAGGCATAGTCTGTATAGGCGGAGGCATAAAGCTTCAGGGTATGCTGGATCTTCTGGAGCTGCAGAGCGGACTCCAGGTGCGCCGGGGTATGCTCCCCCAGTATGTGCACCTTGAGGATGGTCAGGCTGCCAACAAGAATCTTATACAAGTGATAAGCGTGTTGTATGCCGGAGCAACCCTGAGCAATCAGGAATGTCTTGAGATCCAGCAGAAAGAACAGATACCTGTCACGGGAGAGGCTCCCATAGAAGAGCAACCCCGACCGAAACAACAGAGCGAAAGACGTCGCAGGACAAACCGCTTCGTGGAAGGTCTGACAAGAAGGATAGGAGGACTTTTCGGTAATCCTGACGATGATTCAGAACTTATGGAATGACAGGCTGCAAGCATGAAAATAACAGTTCCCACATAAACTATAACTCTCTCCCATATAATACATAACCTCTTACCTCTATTAAGCAAAGCATCCGATATGGACGAAAACGAAATATATGACCTGGCTGACGGTTCGAGATTTGACGAGGATCCCAACGCATCTATAATCAAGGTTATAGGTGTGGGTGGTGGTGGCAGCAATGCAGTCAACTATATGTTCGGGCAAAACATTCCGAATGTCAATTTTGTGGTCTGCAACACCGACAAGCAGCATCTCAACGAGATGGCGGTGCCAACCAAGTTACTGTTGGGCTGGGGGGTTACCCACGGCAGGGGTGCCGGCAACAATCCGGAGGTCGGGCGCCAGTGTGCCGAAGAGAGCAGCGAGGAGATAAAGAAGCTGTTCCAGGACGGCACGGAAATGGTGTTCATCACCGCCGGTATGGGTGGCGGCACCGGTACAGGAGCCGCTCCGGTTGTGGCACGTCTTGCTAAAGAGGCAGATATGCTGACTATCGGCATTGTCACCGTCCCGTTCATGTTTGAAGGCGAAAAAAAGATCCTTAAGGCGCTTGACGGAGCGAATGAGATGCGGGAGCATGTCGACGCGCTTCTGGTCATCAACAATGAAAACCTCATAGAACTTTATAAAGATTATAATTTCTTCAACGCATTCCAGAAAGCTGATGATACGCTCGCTAATGCGGCGAGAAGTATATCAGACATCATTTCGGAAAGATGCTATATCAATGTCGATTTTCAGGATGTCAAGACCACTCTGAAAGACAGCGGTACAGCCATCATATCCACGGCATATGGAGAAGGGGAGCACCGTATATCCGACGCTATCCACAACGCCCTCCATTCGCCATTGCTTAAGGCGCATGATATAAATACGTCAAAGCGGCTGTTGTTCAAGTTCACATGCTCGCGTGATTCGGAGAATCCATTGCGTGCGGAGGAGATCGCGGAGATCACACAGTTCACATCAAAGCTTCCGTCAAGTATTGATGTGAAATGGGGTATCGGCGATAATCCTGAGCTTGGCGACAAGGTGAAAATCACGGTTCTCGCCTCAGGTTTCGATGTGACATTGAGGGAATCATCTCCCGGTGGCACACAGAATGACGACAGACCTAACAATCCGGGTCCCATCGTGTTCGAGGCTAAAAAGAACATGGAGGAAGAGAAGCTGAAGAAAGAGGCCTCGACGGAAAGGATAGCTGATTTCTATGGTTCTGACAAGGTCATCAAACAGCGTCGCACAGCCGCGCGTATGAAATATGCGGTTCTCAAGCCGTCGCAGTTTGACGACCATGAGGTGATAGCCCTGATAGAAAATTCACCGACATTCACGAGGGAACCGCGGTTCAACGAGGAATTGCAGCGGATCTCGGAAGGAGGGAGGCGCCCCGGCGGTCCGGAGCAACCCGGCGACAAAGGGGGTGAGACTATCTCTTTCGGAAACTTCATGATGCCCTGACAGATAAATATATAAACAACATATCCAGACAAAACGAGCGGAGGCGCCTGTGCGGCTCCGGAAATCCAACAAGAAGTCAAAAAATGGAAACTAAATTCCAGATGGTTGCAAAGACCTTTCAGGGTCTTGAAGACGTGCTCCGTGACGAACTCATTGAATTAGGGGCAGAGAATGTCGAGCTCGGACTCCGAATGGTGACATTCGAGGGAGACAACGAACTGATGTATCGTGCCAATCTCTGTTGCCGCACAGCATTGAGGATACTAAAGCCCATAGTGAAGTTTACAGCAGATTCCACTGACGAGCTATATGATCAGGTCAGGGATCTTGACTGGGAACAATTTATGAGTGTGGATTCCACATTCGCTATCGACTCGACAGTCAACAGCGCGGAGTTCACCCATTCCAAATTCGTGACTTACCGTGTGAAAGACGGTATAGCGGATCATTTCAATGACAAATATGGCAGGCGTCCGTCAATCCGTCTGACAGGTGCTGACATCCAGCTCAATGTTCATATCTCTGACAACAGGGTTACAATCTCTCTGGATTCAAGCGGCGAGCCTCTGTCGAAACGGGGATACCGTGTGGAGCAGACCGAGGCGCCCATCAATGAAGTCCTTGCCGCCGGCATCATCATGAAGACCGGCTGGAGGGGCGACAGCGATTTCGTGGATCCCATGTGCGGCTCAGGCACATTCCTGATAGAAGCGGCCCTCATAGCCGGGAATATCAATCCCGGAATCTACAGGGAGCATTTCGCGTTTGAGAAATGGCAGGACTTTGATCAGGACCTCTTTGAGGAGATTTATAACGATGATTCCGCCGAACGGGACTTCGCCTATAAGATCTACGGGGGGGATATTTCTCCCGAGGCGGTGGCGATAGCCCGTAAAAATATTAAATCCGCGAGGGTGGAGGATATGGTGGAGCTTCAATGCAAACCGTTGACCGAATGGACCGACAACGCTCCGGAAGGTATTCTTGTGACCAATCCTCCCTACGGAGAACGTCTGAGACCTGACAACATAAACATGCTTTACAGAAGCATAGGATCTACCCTGAAGACATATTTCCGTGGCTGGCATGCCTGGATCATCGGTTTCAAGGATGAGCAGTTTGCAGAGATAGGTCTCAAGCCTTCCATCAAGATTCCTTTGCACAACGGCAGCCTGGAGTGCAGCCTAAGGGAGTATGTGATGTTTGACGGCAAATATTCAGATTTCCGTGCCGAAGGTGGCAGCGTAAGCAATCCTGACGCGAGAAGGGAGCAAGGACCGAAGAAAGTGCGCCATATCTCTGACGACGACTGGGAGAAGCAGGCGAAGAAGTTCAACAGCGGAAAAGGAATGACTGACGACAGGAAGAAGAAGAAATCCTTTAACCGCGATGACCGCAAACGGTCTTTTGACAGTATGCCCAAAGGACGCTACAGCAATGACGATGATGATGATTTCGATGGATTCCGTCCGATGGAAAGGAAAGATACGAGATCTCGCGACGGTTATGGCAAAGAGCGTAGAAACGACCGTCCGGCATATGGAAAGTCTGACCGAAAGCCATACGGCAGGAACGACCGCAACGACCGCGACGGCGGATCGTTTAACCGGGAACGTCGTCAGCAGGAACCGCGCGGCTACAATCCCGCCAATTCACGCGGACCGAGGCTTCCTGAATCGTCAGAGACTGTCATCAACCCGGTACATATGCGGCAACGCAAGGGGTGGAAGAAGACGGAGGAAGAGGATTGAATGATAATCGGGGATAAAAGGGATCCCGAATGAAAGATAAAAAAGGTGACACGCTATAAAGGCATAGGAAAGACAGGATTAGTGCTCGCTGTCATGGCAATGATCGCCATGACAGCGGTCTCTTTTGTGTTTCGTCCGGAGATGCGAATCTCCGGAGAGCTCGGCATATGTATGCCTTCTCCCAATCTCTGGGACATAAATCCCGTGTCTTCGTGGATTATCAACACCGTATTGCTCGGCGCGATAGCGGCGGGAGGTTTTTTTCTCAACAGGACACACAATTTCATACGGTCGACACAGCCGGTATTGCCCGCCATGTTTCTGGTTCTTGCCGGATCAAATCCGTGGCTCAACTATTATCTGTCGTCATCTACGCTGATATGTGCGGTCAACCTCATGGCATTGTCAGTGCTTTTCGGGGAATATAATTCCCGCAACGCCACCCAACCGATGTTCGCGATAGGGACATTCATCTCTATCGGGAGCATGTTCCAGTATGCCATGCTTCCGATGACGGTCGCATATATCCTGGGGGCGATCATAATGAAGTCGTTCAGGATAAAGGAATTTTTAGCTCTCATGATGGGGCTTGTGGCGCCTTATTGGGTAGGAGTCGGTCTCGGGCTGATAAGTCCGGATGCATTTGAGGTTCCTGATATAACGAATCTGTTCAGCGACTTCGCCAAGGCTTCCGAAATCTTTGTAATGGCTCTGAGCGTGGGGATCGCGATTTTCTTTGGAGGATTGCTCGCCATGAACAACAGTATAAAGCTCTATGCCGGCAATTCAAGAGTAAATGCCCTGAATATGACCGTCACATTGCTGGGACTTGTATGCTCGGTGTGCATTATCGTGGATTTTTCCAACATGCTGGCGTATCTCGGCACACTTTATTTTTATGTTGCGGTACAGGTGGCAAACCTGTGCGCGTTGTGGAAAATGAGGAAAGAATGGCTTGCAGTATTGATTCCCGGGGTCATATACATAGGATTTTTTCTGGCTATGATTCTTGGAGGGGGAAAGATTGGAGTTAATTAATTGTAGGATATATGGAGCATAGACTCAAAATTATAGCTGACAATAAGATACCTTTTCTGAAAGGTCGGATTGAATGTCTTGGGGAAGTGGAGTATGCCGATCCGGCGTCGTTCACGCCGCAGATGGTGAAGGATGCCGACATCCTGGTGGTGCGCACCCGCACCCGATGCGACGCCTCGCTTCTTGAGGGATCCTCTGTAAGACTTGTGGTCACCGCCACGATCGGCACCGACCATATAGATCTCGACTGGTGTGCCGCCAACGGCATAACGGTCAGGAACGCCATAGGATGCAACGCCCCCGGCGTGGCGCAGTATGTATGGTCGTCACTGTTGAGGAACGGTTTCGATCCGAGGACAGACACACTTGGCATAGTGGGATATGGACATGTGGGTTCCATAGTCGCCGGCTGGGGCAGGATGCTCGGATGCAGGGTGCTTGTGTGCGACCCTCCCAGAAAGAAAGCCGGAATGAAAGACGTGGACTATCTCGGGCTGGAACAGCTGCTTCATGATTCCGATGCCGTGAGCCTCCATACGCCTCTCACACGTGAAGGTGATGACGCCACTTATCATCTCATAGGCACCGAACGTCTTGAGATGCTTAAACGCGGTGCGATTCTTATCAATTCCTCGAGGGGGGGAGTGGTAGACAACGCGGCATGGCGCGAGCATCTCAGGGAGGGGAGAACGAAGGCGATCATCGATACTTGGGAAAACGAGCCCGGTATAGACCGCGAATTGCTTGCCATGGCTACCATCGCCACCCCGCATATAGCAGGTTACTCCCTTGAGGGGAAGCAACGTGCCACCCGTATGGCTCTCGAGGCGATAGAGGAATATACCGGAGTCATGCTCGACAAGTCGGGGCTGGAGAAAGGATATGTCATGCCTGCCGCGATAGCCACGGAAGAGATATGCTCGTCATATAATCCGTTTGCCGATACTGTCGCGCTGCGCTCGGCTCCTGAAGATTTCGAGAGGCTTCGCGGAGACTACGACTACAGAAAGGAACCGTCGTTCAAATGACATTCATGGAAATCCTTCCGGAAATGAAACAATAACATCAGTTTTCACAAAGTTTATACAACATCATAGTCAGCACATAGAGATCACGCATGGCGAAAGGGAAGAAATATTACGTGGTTTTCAAAGGGAAAAATCCGGGGGTATACGACGACTGGAACGATGCCAAAGAGCAGATAGAAGGTTTTGCCAATCCCGTCTACAAGGGATACGGCAGCCCGTCGGAAGCCGCCGAGGCATACAGAAAATACTGCCGGAAATCCGACGGGGGAGACCTCGGAAGGTTTCTTGTCGAGGCGAGCGGCAGGGCGTTGCCGCGACCGGGAGAACCGGACTACATGACAAACCCGGAGGTGGATCTTGACGCGTGGGCGGTCGATGCCTCATGTCTCGGAAATCCGGGTAAGATGGAGTATCAGGGTGTGGAACTTATGTCGGGCCGTATTCTTTTCCGCATAGGTCCTTTTGAAGACGCCACAAACAATATAGGGGAATTTCTTGCCATAGTGCATGCCATGGCGCTGATGGGGAGGGAAGGGAAGTACCACAATATCTATTCCGATTCAGTATCAGGGATGTCGTGGGTCAGAAACCGGAAGATAAAGACACAGCTCAAACAGACACCCCGCAACGGTAAAGTTTTCGAGCTCATGGCGCGTGCCGTGACATGGC
This sequence comes from uncultured Porphyromonadaceae bacterium, assembly GCA_947174235.1. Lineage (GTDB taxonomy): Bacteria > Bacteroidota > Bacteroidia > Bacteroidales > Muribaculaceae > Lepagella. The sequence goes on from CAMWID010000022.1 coordinate 36,865, forward strand.
TGCATACCCATCAGTTTCCCGCCAAGGTCTTGAAATGGCAGACAGACCGTTGGGGTGAGATACCGGCTGATTTCGGAAGAAAGAAATGAAAGAGGAGATACGCGCCGCGTTTATCGCCGCCGGGGCTTCGGCTGTGGGATTCGCCCGTGCGGAGGATGTGGAACCCGCCGCAATGGAAAATTACAAGGAATGGATAGCCGGCGGAAATCATGGCGGTATGGACTATCTCGCGCGCCACGCGTCACTCAAAAGCCATCCGTCGCATGTGCTTGAAACAGTCTCTACGGTGATAAGCATGGCATTCAGCTATGCCCCGTCGGTCTGGCGCGACAGGTCGCTTCCGGTTGTCTCCTGTTATGCCTACGGCTACGATTATCATGATGTGATAAGAAATCGTCTTTCCCCCGTTGTGGACTGCCTTCGGGAGAGGTATGGGGGAGACTGGCGTATCTGCATTGACACCGCCCCTCTCGCCGAGCGTTACTGGGCAATGAAGGCGGGCATTGGAAAGAGGGGTAAAAACGGCTCTGTAATCGTCGATAATTGCGGGAGCTATAATTTCCTTGCCGAAGTTCTTACGTCGCATCCTGTGGCTCCTGACGCGCCGACAGAGGGTGTGTGTCTCGGATGCGGAGCCTGTGTCAGGGCTTGTCCGCAGAAAGCGATATTGAAAAACGGGAATATCGACGCCCGGAGATGTATAAATTATCTTACCATAGAATGTAGGGGAGAATGGGAAAAGGGGGATAAGGAAGCCATGGCTACGGACGTTGGGCGCCGGTCGCTCTACGGGTGCGACATATGCCAGAGGGTGTGTCCTCACAACAGGGATGTTTCCCCTACTGCTATTCCCGGATTTTTGCCATTGAAGGGGATTATGGAACTGACGGCGGAAGATGTGGCGGATATGGATCAGGAAAAGTTTTCTTCGTTTTTCAAAGGTAGCGCAATAAAGAGGGCGAAGCTTGCCGGGATGCGGCGCAACGCCGTGAATGTCATAACTCGGACGCGCTCTCATCTGGAAGAGCCGTAGAGAAGTCTCCGTGTCGCCTCCTCGGCATCTGTGATGCCACTTTCCGCAGCTTTCTCATACCAGTATTGTGCAGGCGCCACGGAATCGGGGAGGGCGTCAGGGAAAAAATCAAGGAGTTCGGCGATAATGAATTGAGCAGAGGGATTTCCGGCATTTGCCGCCCGCAGGAAATAACATGTCGACAGATCATGGTCATAACTCACCCCATACCCTTTCGAATATGCGTCGCCGAGCAGCGCGAGGGCATCAGGGTTGCCATATAATGCGGCGTTCCTGAAAAGGGTCGTAGCTATTACCGGGGCGCGTCGGGTGTAATAATAACGTCCGAGGCACACTGCGGAATCCGGTGTCAGCGACTCCCATTTTTTACCCATCATCGACAGCAGTTTCAATTCCGCGTCATGGAGTCCACCTTCTATCGCCCTTGTATACAGTTCCGTGGCTTCGGCAGTGTCTTTTTTTACGCCATCTCCCGTCCGGTAGAGGTCGGCGAGCAGGCTTTCCCCCTGCGGGACTCCTGCATCAGCCGCTTTTTCAAGCCATAACACCCCTTTCTCACGTTGTTCCGGAGAGGCGTGCGGGTCTGTGAATATATATCCGAGATTGCTGGCGGCGGATGGATCGCCGGCAGCCGCCGCCCTTGAGATCCAGAACATGGCTGAATCCGGGTCCTTTTTCACAAATTCCCCTTTGAAATAGCGGAATCCGAGATAATTCTGCGCCTTAGGGTATCCGAGTTCAGCCGAGAGTCGGTACAGTGCGGTGGAGCGGGCGGAATCCACCGGTATCGAGTCATATCCCGTGTCGTGCAGGAACGCGAGGTCATACAGGGCTTTCGGATCGCGTGCGGCGGCTCTTTCCACAAGCTTCCTCAAGGCGGCGCGACGTGGCGTGAGATCTCCGCTCAAGGCAGATCCGGCAATTAGGATGGAGAAAATCAGGAAGGGGAGAGCTCTGTTCATGTTAGACTTGGTTTGAGAGGATCATTTAGGGGAAAGAGTCACAAGAGGCACAAGCATTTCCTGCAAAGAGATCCCGCCGTGCTGGAAAGTGCCTGTGTAATACTGCACATAATAGTTATAATTGTTGGGATAAGAGAAGAAATCCTCGTTGAGCGCATATATGTAAGTGCTTGAAAGGTTGGGAGAGGGGAGACCGAACTTCTTCGGGTCGTGCATCTCGTAGACCTGTTTGCGGTTATAGTTGAGGTTCTTCCCTACCTTATAGCGCAGATTCGTGTTGGTATTCTTGTCTCCGACCACCTTTATTGGATTGTCCACGCGGATTGTGCCGTGGTCAGTGGTGACGATGACCTTGTAACCATATTCCGCGAGTTTCCTGAAAATGTCGAGGGTTGAGGAATGTTTTACCCAAGATTCGGTGAGCGAACGGTACGCGGCGTCGGAATTGGCGAGCTCGCGTATCATTTTCGACTCAGTACGGGCATGGGAAAGCATGTCGATGAAGTTCAGCACTATCACGTTCAGGGGGATGTCTTTTATCTGTGGCAGTTTGTGTAGGAATTTCTCACCCGCCGAAGAATCATTGAGTTTGTTGTAGGAAAACTGCTCCTTGCGCCGGAAGCGGTCAAGCTGTGTCTGTATCAGTTCGCTTTCATGCACGTTGAGTCCCTCGTCTTCATCCTCTTCCACCCATAGATCGGGAAACATTGTGGCGATCTGCAAAGGCATCAGACCTGCGAAAATGGCGTTTCTCGCATATTGTGTCGAAGTCGGCAGGATCGTAGTGTAAAGCTCCTCGTTGATGTCAAACCATTCAGCCACGAGAGGGGCAACCGTTTTCCATTGGTCAAGCCTGAAGTTGTCTATAAGGAACACACAGACCTTCTCCCCGTTGTCAAGCAGGGGGAATACCTTGCGTTTGAATATCTCATGGCTCATTAGAGGATGCTCCTCCCCCTGTATCCAGCCCTCGTATTCACGTTTTACAAACTTGCAGAAATTACTGTTGGCATCCCGTTTCTGCATGAGAAGAAGCTCTTCCATGGCGGTGTCGGCATCGGCGAGCTTCAATTCCCAATAGACGAGCTGCCTGTAGACCTCCATCCAGTCTTCCGTTGAATCGGCGCTGTTGATGAGGGCTGCTATTTTCTGGAAATCCTGCTGGTATCCGGAAGAAGTCTGTGCCGCCACGAGTTCGGTGCTGTGCAGGTTTTTCTTTATCGAGAGGAGTATCTGGTTCGGGTTGACGGGTTTTATCAGATAGTCGGCTATCTGGTTTCCGATCGCCTGGTTCATGAGGTTTTCTTCCTCAGATTTTGTAATCATTATTACAGGCACTTCTGGATGCGTAAGATTGATTCTTGCGAGGGTCTCGAGTCCGGACAGTCCCGGCATGTTCTCGTCAAGGAGAATGAGGTTGAAGCGGTCTCGGTCAAGCGCGTCGAGCGCGTCCCTGCCGTTGGAGACAGTCACGATGTCGTAACCTTTTGCTTTGAGAAATAGGATGTGGGGCTTCAGGAGATCAATCTCGTCGTCAGCCCATAATATCTTGTCCATCTGAGGTGTCGGTTTGATTAACGGTTGTATTCTGAATGTCGCTTCCATCGGGAGCAGAGCCGGAGGCGGGGTTCTCATCCTGTTGAGTCTCAGTATCCGGCGGCGGAGGCATTGTCCTGTCGGGACCCACTATATCTTCCTCCGCTTTTTCAGCCGCGTCATCCTCCTGGAAACGGAAGTATTCTTCAAAAGAACGTCCCTCGCGGAGGAGAAGTTCAAAATTGGCTTTGGAGATCAGGATCGGTCTCACTTCCGGAGGGAGCACATGTCCCGATTTCTCCATCACGGTACGGTATCGTTGCAGTTCTCCGAGGTTGTCAAACCCTTTCACCACAAGGAGACCGATGTCGGAGAATCTCATCGGTTCGAGATCGAAGTCCTTGACAGTGAACGACGAGAAGTTGAACCTTGCTGTCTCGTAAAGCACAAGGTTGGGATTGACGGAATCGAGAGAAAACGCGAGCACAAGATAGTGCGGGGCGTCGGGATCCCTTTCAAAATTGGCGGGCAAACCGTCTTCACCCTCTTCGGGTATCGAGTCGGAGAGCCTTGTCTCCCACAGCATCCCTTTGGCGTTTGACAATCCGGCGTGTGGCTTTCTCCCCGCTTTCAGACCTTTGATGATAGCCGACGCCATGTCGGTCATGTCGGTGTCTGGCCATTTCCGGAGCAGTTCCGACAGCCGGTCGCCGAACCGGGCGTGGTCTCCTTCGGTAAGGTAGGAAAGGGCGTCGATAAAGACGAATTTCGGAAGAATCGGGGAGAGTGGAAATTCCTCTTCCATCATTGAAGTGAGACGGTGTACTTCCTCATTGCTGTCTTCGAGATATGCGGAGTAAGCCGATTCATATCTCTCTTCCTGCACTTCGTGCATCCTTCTGAGATTGTTGAAATATTCAGGATTTGCCATGGCTTGCCCGTAAGGACTTTCAGGGAATCCAGACAATATCTTGCTTCTCCATTTTTCCGCAAGAGGGAGGTCGTTTTCTCTCACCGCCATAAGATACATGTTGTAGTATGCGTCAAGGCGGTAAATGTTGTCAGGAAACTTTCTTTCCAGCTCTTCAAACCGCATGCGTGAGGCATTGTAGTCTTCGAGCTTGTCTTTCAGTATGAGCGCCATGTTGAAAAGTCCCTCCTGCACAATGTCCCGGGCGTTCTTCAGTTCCTCCGGGGATGACGGTATCTGCCTCAGATAATACTCCGCATTGCGGGGATCGTTGGCGGCGTCAGGAGACTTTTCTTCCTCTTTCGCGCCTTTTTCGGAAGTCGGGTCTGGACTGTCTTCCTCCTCCTGTCCTGTCTCTTCGTCGCTGTCCCAGGAGAAGCTTGATTTGTTGCGCCTCCGCCAGTCGTCTTCAAGTTTGCGCGCGCCCCATCGTCGTTGAAATTCCGTCTTGCCCGCGTTTTTTGCCGTGGTATTGTAGAAATACCATGATTTGTCGGCGTTCATGGAAAGCGTTGGGACTGCGGGAGCGTTTTTGTCGATGGGAGAGTTGCCGGAGTCTCTTGATGCAAGAAATTCTTCCCTTTTCGCCGCCTCTTCCTCTTCTTTCTCTTTTCGGGCAAATTCTTCCGCGAGAAGCAGGCAAATTTTCATCCTCTCGTCGGGCGACATCGCCGCGAGGCTGAGGAGAGAATCCTGCAATTCCACATTCCCTTGATATACACTCAGCTCGTCAAGCACATCGCTCCTTGCCGACAATTGCTTGTATCCCGGGAAATTATCGGGAAGCATAGGCACAGCCTCGGCATAACACGGCTGTGCCGAGGCATACTCCCCCTCGTTGAAATATATATTCCCGAGAGTGACCTGAGCGAGTGCTTTGTCAATTCCGTTGCGGGTGGATTTTTCGATGGCGAGGATATAATTCCTTTTTGCTTCGGCAGTGTCTTTCCGAGACAGGTAAAGATTGCCGATCGCATAATATATCTGGTCGAGAAATTCCCTGTTGCGTTCGAAACGAGCCATCCCCTTTAGCGCGCCGACCTCCCCTTTGATATCGCTGCCGGCGTATACCTCGCTTTGTTTTATGCGTGCGTTGAATTTTGTGCGGTATGCAGTCGCCGCTCCGCCGCCGGCTTTCCTGAAAGCTTCATAGGCAAGCTGTTTCTCCCCGATAAGGGAATATACTTGTCCGAGAAGGAACCATAATCTGTTTTTCTGGGCCCCGGATGCCGAGCGTGCGGCTTCCCGGAGAAATGTCGCCCCCTTTTCATACTGCCGTGTACGGAGCAGATAGTCGGCGTTCACCACATTGTAAAGCTGTCGGAGCTGCTTGGTGACAAGGTCTTTCTCCTTGACCAGGTGCAATACGTTTTCCGCTTCATAATCCCAGTCGAGCGTGCAGTAGCACAGTGCCTGCCAGAGTCTCGCCTCGGTCACGGTGTTGGGGAGCCAGTAGAAGTGTTTTGCTGTGTAGAGGAATGTGGTGGCTGCTCCGAGGAAGTCCCCGTCGAGATATTGCGCTCGCCCCAACATAAGCCAGGCGTTGTGCAGGAATGGGTTGAACTCTCCTCTTGCCCTGAATTCTTTCTCTTTTTGAGAAGAGCTGCGTTTCTGTGGTTTTTTTGAGATGGAATGTAGCTGTATGGCTTTCTGCATCTTCTCTATGGTCCGTTTGAAATCTCCGGATGGCTGGTTGAGTCTTGCGTCGGCGCGGGCTTCCGCCGGATGGAGGGGGAGAAGCCTGGAGTAATCGTCCTCATAGTTGTTTTCCATCTCCCTGAGAGTTTCCTTATAGTGTTCGGCGCCGTTGAAATATACGTTGTAACGAGTCGTGAATGCCTGCCAGTTGCGGGAGGCGGAAGTATTTTTTTTAGTGCCGCAGGATACAAGGGATGCGAAAAGACACAGGATTGCCGCCGCCGGTAACGACAGGCGGAGGCAATCCCGTAGCTTTTGTGTCAGACTGTTTCTTCCCACTGGATAATAAACGCGTCATGACGGCTCTTATTACGTGGCGGGAGAGGGGAATAACGGTATTTTGTAACCTTCCGGAGAGGTCATTTCAAGATTGCGGAGGATGCTCCCCATTGTTCTCCGATCTCGTTGCGGCTTGCTACTTTCTTACCGTATCCGAATGTGTAGGACGCTGAAATTTCCAGTGCTGCGTGGTATGACGGCAGTCGGAAATCCTGTATGTTTTCATAATCAGGAGTGGAAAGGAAAACTTTTTGTGCGAAATAATCGTTTCTGAAAACATTTTTCGCGTTCAGCGAGAGGTTCCATGAGTTTTTTGCCCATCCGATTCTAAGTGAATAGTAGGATGGAGTTCTTGTCTCGTCTCCGGTCAATGCGCCCATTTCATAAGATTTCGAGGCATAAAGTGCAGAAATGTTGAAATTGCCGAAGTAATATTGTGCGTTTATACTCCAGTCGAAATAATTGTGCGACATCGATTGATAGCCCGACGACACCATACGGGAGACGGAGGGGGATACCTGAAGTACGAGACTGTTCGACAGGAGTCTTCCGGTCAGATTGGCGCCTGCTGTGATACGGTTGAAATCACCGCTGTTGACTGATGATGTAATTATGTATTTCCCGTTTTCGTAAGGCGTATATGTGTTGATAAATCTGTTATAGGATCCGCTATATCTTGCATATGCCTGGAATATGAATTCGTTGCAAGGGAAGAACGTGTAATTTATATTCAGCTTAAGCGACTGGAAATTTTTGAGATATGGATTTCCTGTTTGAAATAGAAACTCGTTGATGCGAAATATGTTTGTCTCCCTTGACGCTCCCGCCGGCGTGATTGATTGCGTTGCCGCCGTGAATTGAAGGCTGCTTTTGGTGTTTGGAGAATATGACACGTTCAGATCAGCGAAGGGGTAGCATTGCGAGGTGGTTGCTCCGTTGGTTGTTGTTTTGTTTCCTCCGAATCCACCATACAGTGTCAGGTAGAATCGAGAGTCTTTGTAGTAACTGTATGTCAGTGCTACAGTATAATCGGTGGCGGAGTGGTCTGTGACGCTCGGGGAAGATCCGAAATAATCGATATCGTTCTTGGTGGATGACGCGGCGAGTGTCAGGTCTATGGAGTTGGATTGATTTAACATTTTATAAACGCTGGAGCTCAACCTGAAATTATATGCGTCTTCCCGTGCATTGTTTATTATGGGAGCTTCTCCGGGAACGGATGTTGAATAATTGCTGAAGTAGTTATTGTGGCTGTAAGATGCAGATGGGACGATATACAGACTCCAGTTTTTGGGGAATACGAAATAGTAGCCTCCTGTCCATATAAGCGAACGGTCTGTGGAGGGAGATGATTTCTCGTAACTATATCCGTCGGAGTTTCTATCAGGAATGAAAGACAGTTTTCCTGATGTCGAGTTTACGCCCGTGTTTCCGAATGAGAACCCGACAGTGTTTGCGATCTGTATATTTTTGTTGTCATAAATAGCGCGGAAAGATACCGGCAGCGAAATATTTTCCCGCTTTCCGGAAATAATATCTTCGTTACGCTCTACTGATTCGTCTTCAAGATGAAAGAGTGATTCTGATGAATATCCGTTGTGGTTGTTAAGGGTATATTGAGGTCCGACGTAGAGGTCGTATGACATTTGTTTGAAAGCAAATCTCGAAAACACCGATCCTCTGTTGTTGATCTCACTTATAAGTGTTTGGCTGTCGGATATTTTTGTATATCCTCCGTATTCATATTCCTGGATTATAATGTTGATTACATTCTTGCTCCCCTGGAATCGTGGATCGGAAGGGAAATCAAGGATTTCTACCCGTTTGACATCCTGTGTGCGAAGTCCGTAGATATCGGATTCGGAAGCTTTGATATAGTTTATGAATATCTGCACATCATTGCCTCCTGAATTAGTGATGGCATTTGTGACAGGATGGATAAAGATTTGCGGTATCGCCATCCTTTTTAGGAGGTCGATGGCGTTGTCTGCGCTTTTCTTTACCTTGGAAGATGGATAGTAGGTGGCGGATTGAGCGGATATCTTCTGCATGTCCGCGTTTACGGTTATTTCTTGAAGATCTTTCCCGATGGTGTCATTATTTTCCTGCGCTATACTTGGAAACGAGATGCAGCAGAATGCTATCAATAATAAATATGGTCTCATAATGTTACGGTTTTAAGGTATGTACAAAATGTTGGAAACAAACGGCAGATGTATAGGTTTTCAATAATGTCCAATCCGGTTTATTGATATAAATCCGCGAATGCAGTAGTCTCTGAGATTTAGATTCCTCCAATGTTCGGTCCTTCAACCGGTGGATTGGAGGGCGCATGGTAATTACATGAGCTTTCCCCGGTATTGGTTGGAAATGAAACTATGGATATGGTGCAAGACGAAATGACAGCAAAAATAGCAACCATAAAAGATATGGCGATGTAATTCTTTGCATGTATGGCAACGCTATGAATCATAATGTATAATGGTATAAGATGTTAAGAAATCGTTTGTTTTGTAAGATCCTGTCACGTTTTACCGATATGTTCGAGAAAAGCTGTCAAAGATCAGTGTATCAAATTTAATGAATAATATCAAATCTCGCAAATTAAAATCATTATTTTATTGATATATTTATTTAGCCATCAGATATATGTTGTTTACCGCTAAAAAGTATTATTTTGATATTTATTTTCAATGAGTGTGTTGAATCTCCCGCAGAGGCGCAGAGGGCTCGCAGAGGAAATTTTTAAGAGGATATGTATCTTTGATTGTTGATACTGTTTCTTTGAGTGTGTCTGATGCCGGGCACTAAAAAAGGACCAGCCA
>CAMWID010000023.1 GCA_947174235.1 uncultured Porphyromonadaceae bacterium
CATCAAGATTAAAAACAATTTTCTCATACGTAATAATTTTGAGATGTAGTTATTACGGTATGCGATGACGATGCGCGGGATTGTCTTTCAGTTTTCGAGAAGAGGAGCGAGAATCGCCTTGGAAAGTTGCGCCTGTTCCCAAGGGGTGATGCGTCGCAGATAGTTTGTCTCAAGCACGGTGGTGCGGTGTCCGATCATATGTTGGATAAGGTATCTTGGCACATCGAGACCGTCGATGAGGTTGCAGAATGCATGGCGTGCGTAATAGAAAGTCACTCTTCTTGTCTCGCCCATTTCGTCACGGTCAATACCTCCGTCTTTGAGGGCTTTGTTGAGATGTGAGGATAGTTTATAGAAATAATTTGCAAGGCGGTCTTGACGTTGTTCCGGAGTGTATGCCTTTTCGGTAAGAAAGCAGGGGATCAGATAATCATTCTGTTCCTTCCCTTCAAGGAGATGGTCAATGATTGGTTTGATAGGGTTCAGGGCGGTCACCACGGTCACGTGCTGACTTGTCTTTTGTCTTGCCGTCCGGATTATTACCACATCTATGGGTTGTTCCATTTCCGAACTTATGTATTCTCCGACGGAGTCTGTGTTGTCACGTACTTTTTCTAAAGAAGACGGGAAGATTGTTCTGATTTTTATTTGGTTGACTTTAAGAGACGCCAGATCAACGGGAGCGAGTCCTTGAAACGCTATGTCAAGAATAAAAATGCCAAGGGCGAATGTCGAGTGTTTGCAAAATCCCGGGTCGGACGCAAAATTCTGTTTATAAAGTCGGAAAATCTTTTTTACGTAAGATTCCGAAAGATTCCTGTCGTTGTGGCGGAACGGGACTTTGGGAAGCTTGAACGCGACAGACTGAGGCAGCTTTCCGTTGTCGCGAGCGAAATTAAGAACAGCTCTCATTCTTGCAAGCATGAGATGGCGTGTCGGCTGATGTAATTGGAAATCTTTCTTCAGCTGACGGTCAAATCCGGATAGAAACATACGGTCAATTTCCATTAAGAGAGGACCCTTGCCGTAGGTGTTCTCAAAGTAATTTTTGAGAGAGCGGTACCCTCTCTTTGTGTTGAGTGTGGATATGTTTTGTATTTTCATGTCAATAAGAGACAGGAGAGTCTCGGCGGAGTCGTTTATCTGACAGGAAGGTGTCAGGACAGAGTCGGGATAATCATCAAGACTGTTGCAAATTATGTCGAGATTATGAGAAATATAGTTGTCGAGATGATCTTGTATTTTTCCTGCCACTCTCCTGTAATGTGCTTCGATTGTTTCATTCTTGATGCGGTGAAGAGGATCATCCTCCGTGATGTGTAGTTTTAAACTGTCCCAGTGTCTGTGGTCGCATGTCACAGATGTCGGTATCCATTTCACCATGCCGTGATGCTGGATCCGTATCATAATCGGGCAATTTTTTTCCGCGTTGTCTCCTGCAGAATAAATTTGTTTTGAAATTGTCATGATCTGGGAATTAATAATTAAAGGATAAAGTAACCCCGTCTTATGGAAAATAATCTTTTTCCATAAGACGGGGAACCAGTATAATTTGTGACAATAGTTGTTTTTCCGGGGATTCGGAATATGTTTTTATTTTTTCTGTTGTTTTTGCCTGCGTTCCGATTCCGACAGCACGGGAAGTGAGAGATTATATTTGAGTGTCAGTACTCTTATGCCTATTATAGTGACGGCGCATGCAAGTTGCTGAGTGATGACAGAGGATCCTGAGATATGCAGGATCCAATATACAAGCGAACCGGCAAGACAGGCAGTTGCATATATGTCTTTACGGAATACAAGAGGTTCCTCGTTGATGAGTATATCCCTGATTACTCCGCCAAACGCACCTGTGATTATACCCATCACGACAGCCACCCACATCGGATAGTCTATTGCAAGGGTCTTGGTTATGCCTATGACGCAGAACAATGCGAGTCCGATACTGTCGAAAATGAATAGTATCTTGTCTTTGCTTACAAGAATGCTCCGGAAAATAATAACTGTGGCGAGAGAAAGGGCGGTCACTCCGAGATACCACCATGTCTGCATCCAGAATACGGGTATGTCGAGCAGGAGATCGCGTAGCGTGCCGCCTCCTATAGCTGTCACGAGCCCTACGGTGTAGGCTCCGAACCAGTCGAAATGTTTTGTCGCGGCGAGGCGGATGCCGCTTATGGCGGCTGCCACCGTTCCTATTACTTCAAGGATAAAGGAAATAGTCTCTTCCATTTTTATTAATTGTTATGGATCTCCCCCGGTCGGAAAGGGATGATAGCCGTGGATTGATAATTAAGGCGCGGTTTTCACAGACCGCGCCTTAATTATGTATGGATTGGTGTGTCTATTCAAGGAAACAGAGTACGATGACCTGTGCCACTATGACACGCATGAACATGGTGAGAGGATACACTGTGGAATATGCCACCGCCGGAGCGTCGTTGTTGGCAACTTTGTTGGCGTATGCCAAAGCGGGAGGATCGGTATAGCCACCGCTCATGATACCGATGATCGAAAGATAGTTCATCTTGAATTTTCCCCTGGCTATGCATCCTACCACAATAAGGGGTATCACAGTTATAAGGAAACCGTAGCCTACCCACATCGCTCCACGCAGGTTGAATACAGTGGCGGCAAAATCCTTGCCTGCGGCGATCCCGACGGAAGCGAGGAAGAGGCATATGCCGATCTCTCTCAGCAGGAGGTTGGCGGCGGAATTGGTGTAAGTGACAAGATGGAACTTATGTCCATATGCGCCTATAAGGATAGCAACCACGAGGGGACCACCTGCGAGACCGAGTTTCATCGGTACAGACATGCCGGGGAACTGTATGGGAAGGCTTCCGACAAGAATACCGAGGAATATGCCGATAAACATTGTTATCAGATTCGGCTCGTTGAGACGTTTCATGGAGTTGCCGAGTTTACGGGCGAGATGTTCTATGTCGTCAAGCTTGCCAACCACTGTCACACGGTCGCCGATCTGGAGACGCAGGTTGGGGCTTGCCAGAAGATCCATTCCTGCACGGTTGACGCGAGTTACGTTAAGTTCGTATGTCTCATGCAGATGCATCGCGCCGAGTTTGACACCGTTGTAGTTGGGTTGTGTCACTACGATTCTGCGCGATACCACCGGACCTTTATCCATCGGCCAGGTCATCTCAACCTTCTGTCCAATGAATCTTGAGAATAACTCTTCATCCTGCTTGGCACACACGATCAGGCAGAGGTCACCGAGCTCGATGGTGTCTTGCGCTGCGGGGATTATCACTTTGCCGTCCGGCTTGAGGATGCGGGAGCAGGTGTAGTTGCATGAAATCAGATTGTGCAGTTTTACCATTGACAGACCTGAAACAAGCTCGTTGGTGACTTTGAAAGTCAGGATGGCGGGTACGTGGGAGGAGTCGCTTTTCTCATCGTCTATCTCCTTGATCTCGTCATCAATGTTGATCTTGAAGACAGCCTTGATGACTATCATCGTGACGATGATCCCGACAACTCCGAGTGGATATGCGGCGGCATATCCCATAGACATCTGCTGGCTGACCTCATAGGCTGAAGAATCTACCTGCAGGATTGTCTGCTGGGCGGCGCCAAGTGCAGGAGTGTTGGTGATCGCGCCGCACATCACGCCAACCATGTCACTGATGGAAGAGATCCCTTCGGAGCCACCCTGAAGGAAATAGATCGTCAGCATGATTGCCACGTTCAGTCCGATCCCTATCATGGCGAGCATGTTCATGCGTATGCCACCTTCCTTGAAAGAAGAGAAGAAGCCGGGACCTACCTGCATGCCGATAGAGAAGATGAAGAGGATGAGTCCGAATTCCCGTAGGAAATGAAGGGTGTTGCCTTCTACGGCATACCCGAAATGACCGAGCAGGATGCCAATGAACAGCACGAAAGTCACTCCTAAGGAGACTCCGAAGATCTTGACCTTGCCGAGAAAAATTCCGGCGAAGATCACAAAGGAGTAGAGCAGAACCGTGCTTGCGAGAGACATGTTTCCCGGTCGTAGCAGTTCGAAAAACCAATCCATAAAGTTAAGAAAACGAATTTAATTATAGTTTTGAAGTGACCCTAAACATATAGGGGTGGAAAAATCGAGTGCAAAATTACCAATTTTTTATGAAATTCTTCGTAAATTTGCGAGATTAATTAAGACATCCGGATATTACTTCCGGTTATAACATAATAATTACTCTTAGAATATGAAGAAAATCCGTGCAGCCGTTGTCGGATATGGCAACATAGGCAGATTTACACTTGAAGCGCTTGAGGCAGCTCCTGATTTTGAAATTGCCGGCGTTGTACGTAGGGACGCGGCGTCGCGTGAGGATATCGCGCCCGAGATACCGGTAGTAAGTGATATAGACGAACTTGGAGATGTGGATGTGGCTATTCTCGCCACACCGACAAGGAAAGTGGAAGAGTTTGCCAGAAAGATACTTGCAAAAGGTATCAATACAGTCGACAGTTTTGATATACATGGGGAGATTTCCGCACTCCGTAAGAATCTCGGCGAAGTTGCCCGCGAAAACGGGACGGTGAGCGTGATCTCAGCCGGATGGGATCCGGGTAGTGATTCCGTGGTTCGCGCCCTTCTCGAAGCTGTGGCTCCCAAGGGAATCACCTATACAAATTTCGGTCCCGGCATGAGCATGGGTCACACCGTGGCTGTAAAGGCTGTCGAGGGAGTAAAATCCGCACTCTCAATGACAATTCCTGTTGGCACAGGCATTCACCGCCGTATGGTTTATATCGAGTTGTTGCCCGGATATGATTTCGCTCAGGTGGCACAGTCTATAAAGACAGATCCTTATTTCGCTTCAGACGAGACTCACGTGATGCAGGTCGAGAGCGTGGACGCTCTCAAGGATATGGGGCACGGTGTGAATCTTGTGCGCAAAGGTGTGAGCGGTAAGACTCAGAACCAGCTTTTTGAGTTTGACATGAAGATCAACAATCCGGCTCTGACCGGTCAGGTGCTTGTCTGTGTGGCTCGCGCGTCAATGCGTCTGCAACCGGGCTGCTATACCATGATCGAGATACCTGTTGTGGATCTTCTTCCCGGAGACCGCGACAACTGGATCAAACTTGTGTGATCTTCTGTCTGACATATAGTCGGTCGTTAAAAGTCAGCAGCTATGACAGATGCCGTTTTGGGTTTCTTCAAAGGTCTTGTGGATGATGTCAACTCATTGGAGGTGACTATGGCAGGAAGTGTCTTCCGCTTGATTCTCAGTATGGTGCTTGGCGTAATTGTCGGTGCCGAACGCAAAAGGAAGGGTCAGGTGGCGGGTATCCGTACGTTCGCGTTAATATCTATGGGCGCGTGTCTTGCCATGTTGCTTTCAATTTATGTGCCTCAGGTTTATCAGGGGCTCAAGAACGGAGATCCGGGACGTATAGCGGCACAGGTGATCACCGGCATAGGTTTTATCGGAGGCGGGGCGATGATACATATGAAGGGTGCTGTAAGGGGTCTTACCACTGCAGCCGGAATATGGATGACCGCCATCATCGGTATGGCGGTCGGAGTGGGGATGTATCTCTGTTCTATAATCGCGACGTTACTTATAATGGTGACTCTTGTATCGCTGGAGCAATATGAGAAGAGGCGCAAGATGGGGCAGGAGTCAAAGGTGATAAGTCTTACCGCGGAAGGTATACTTCCGGATATAGAGGATTATAAGGAAGTGCTGCGGTCTTCGGGCGTGCATCTGTCTACATTTTTTGTGGAGTATGATTACGAAAGAAATGTTACTGAGTTGAATTTTGTAGTTCTCACGCATGTCTACACCGATCTCATGCCGGTGTTGTCGAAGATCAGCGCGGTTACACAGACGAGGAAGCTTACCCTATCGAGCCAGCTTGACATTTGAGACCGGCGCATGTCCATTGATTTTGTTACCATGAACTTTATCAGCTGAATAATTAAGGGGCGATGACAGAAATGTCATCGCCCCTTAATTATTCAGCCGTAGGAGAATGTCACATCAGTTTGCGGTAGCGGATACGGTGAGGGGTATCGTTGCCGTCGCGTTTGCGTTTGAATTCTTCATAGTCAGAGTATGACCCTTCATAGAATGTGACCTGGCTGTCACCTTCGAATGCCAGGATGTGTGTGGCTATCCTGTCAAGGAACCAGCGGTCGTGGCTTACGACAACGGCACATCCCGCGAAGTTCTCAAGACCTTCCTCAAGGGCACGCAGGGTGTTGACATCTATGTCGTTGGTAGGTTCGTCAAGCAGAAGCACGTTTCCTTCTTCCTTCAGCGCCATGGCGAGATGCAGACGATTGCGTTCGCCTCCTGAAAGGACACCGATTTTCTTTTCCTGATCGGCTCCGGTGAAATTGAATTTTGAAAGATACGCTCTCGCGTTCATATCTCTGCCTCCCATACGGAAAGACTCGACACCCTGAGAGATCACCTCATATACCGTTTTTTCAGGCGAGAGGTCCTTATGGTTCTGGTCTACGTATGCGATCTTTACAGTCTCGCCGACTTCGAAATCTCCTTTATCCTGTTTTTCAAGCCCCATGATAAGGCGGAACAGAGTTGTTTTTCCTGCGCCGTTAGGTCCTATCACACCTACTATGCCGTTAGGAGGAAGCATGAAATTGAGGTCTGTGAAAAGAGCCTTGTCGTCATAGGCTTTGGCGAGGTTATGGGCTTCGATGACTTTGTTGCCCAGACGAGGCCCGTTGGGTATGAAGATCTCAAGTTTTTCTTCTCTCTCTTTCTGGTCTTCGTTGAGGAGGCGGTCATAACTTGAAAGACGTGCTTTCCCTTTTGCCTGACGTGCCTTGGGCGCCATGCGCACCCATTCCAGCTCCCGCTCGAGAGTTTTCCTGCGTTTGCTTGCCTGTTTTTCTTCCTGTGCCATACGCTTTGTCTTCTGGTCAAGCCAGGAGCTGTAGTTCCCTTTCCAGGGAATTCCTTCCCCGCGGTCAAGCTCGAGGATCCATCCCGCCACATGGTCAAGGAAATATCTGTCGTGGGTGACGGCTATGACCGTGCCCGGATATTGCTGCAGATGTTGCTCGAGCCAATCGATAGACTCCGCGTCAAGGTGGTTGGTAGGCTCGTCGAGAAGCAGCACGTCAGGTTGTTGAAGTAGAAGACGGCACAGCGCCACCCTGCGTCTTTCGCCACCGGATAATACAGCGATCTTCTTATCATCTGGAGGACAGCGCAGCGCGTCCATCGCGCGTTCAAGCTTGTTGTCGATGTTCCACGCGTCGCATGCGTCAAGTTTGTCCTGCAGTTCAGCCTGACGGTTGATGAGGGCATCCATCTTTTCAGGGTTCTCAAGCACTTCGGGATCGGCGAAAGCATTGTTCACGCTGTCGTATTCCGCGAGAAGGTCAAGTACAGGCTGCACACCTTCCTGCACTATCTCCTTGACTGTCTTTTCCGGATCAAGTTTTGGATCCTGTTCAAGATAGCCTACGGAATATCCCGGGGAAAACACCACGTTGCCCTGATAGCTTTTGTCGATGCCTGCGATGATTTTCATCAGGGTTGATTTTCCCGATCCGTTAAGACCGATAATGCCTATCTTTGCGCCATAGAAGAAAGACAGGTATATGTTTTTGAGGATCTGACGTTGCGGTGGAATGATCTTGCTGACTCCCACCATAGAGAATATTATTTTTTTATCGTCTGCCATATATGTTTTAGTTTTTAGCGGCTTTTGTCCTGTAGTCGCACTTCACCTTACCTTTCGAGATGTTGTTCAGTTTGGTCTTGATCATCTGCTTTCGTATGGGAGAGACACGGTCGGTGTATACTTTCCCGAGGAGATGATCATATTCATGCTGGATAATTCGGGCTGCAAATCCTGAAAATTCTTGTTCATGTTCCTCGAAATTTTCATCCAGCCAGTTCAGTCTTACGTGTTCACGTCTTCTGACCGGTTCAGATAGCCCCGGGAGCGACAGGCATCCTTCGTCACGAGACACAGGCTCGACATCCTCCAGGATTTCGAGCACAGGATTGATGAGAGCGAATTTAAGTCCGTCGCACTCCGGGAAAGTGTCGGCAAGTACAGTCCCGTCGATCACGATCACGCTTATGGGCAATCCGATCTGTGGAGCGGCGAGACCGACCCCTTCAGAGTGATACATGGTCTCGAACATGTCCTGTATAAGTTTGCCAAGTTCCGGGTAGTCAGGTTCAATGTCTTCGGCTTCCTGCCGCAACACAGGTTGACCGTATAGATAAATGGGTAATATCATAGATTAATGGCGGCGGAGCCGCTTTCTGTTTAGATTTTACATTGATTAATCGAAAATTCCTTCGGAAACTTCCTCGACTTCGGAATCGCCTGATGTCTCGAATATCTCGCCTCCGCAGGCGTTGAAATCAGCCGGGAATACAAATTTTGTATCCTGGGAATAAGGCAGTTTCTTATCGGCATATACCTTTTGCATATAGTACCCGTAGACGGGGAGCGCGGCGCGAGCCCCTTGCCCGAGTGCCATTGTGTTGAAATGGATATAGCGTTCTTCTCCGCCGACCCATACACCTGTGACCAGCTCAGGAGTGAAACCCATGAACCAGGAGTCGGAGTTGGAGTTGGTGGTTCCGGTTTTGCCTCCCATTTGTGCGGATATTCCATATCTTCCTCTCAGGCTCGCCGCCGTTCCGCTGTCGACCACATTGAGAAGAATGGAGAGGATCTTATAATAAGCGTTTTCGCTTGTCACCTCGCTACGGTGTGGTGTGGCGGAATATATCAGGTTGCCTTGGTTGTCTTCGATACGAGTGACAAACACGGGATCAACCCTCATACCCTTGTTTGCGAACGTGGTGTATGCCGACACCATTTCCTTTATGGGCACGTCGACAGTGCCGAGTGCGAGTGGAAGGGTGGGGTCGATGTGTCCGGTGACTCCGAACATTCTCATTTTGTTCGCCAGGTTTTGCGCTCCTAACTCGTATACGAGACGTGCAGATATCCAGTTGTTGGAGTTGGTAAGTGCCCAACGGAGATCGACCATGTCACCGATTCTCGCACTTCCGGAATTTCTGGGCGACCAGTTGCCGAAAGTGGGCTGAGTGTTTAGGAATTGGGAACATGGCGTATAGTCTTGTTCCATCGCGAGGGTGTAGAGGAAAGGTTTCGCTGTAGACCCGATCTGTCGTCTTCCCCTTGATACCATGTCATATTGGAAATAGTTGAAATCAGGGCCTCCGACGTATGCCTTCACATATCCTGTGACAGGATCCATGCTCATCATTCCCGTGCGTAGAATGGATTTCATATACAGCAGGGAATCGTATGGGGTCATGGTCACAGATTTAGAACCCGGACGGTACTTTCCGTTTTCTTTGACGTATGTGAATATATCCATCTGGTAAGGGATGTGGAACGATTTTTCAATCACATCTTCCGGGATTCCGGCGTTTTTCTGCACCCTCCAGCGCTCTGTCTGTTTCATAGCGTTTTTGATGAGGTTCATGACTCCGCTATGGCTTAATTCGGAGGGGTTGGTAGTGTATGGTCCGGTAGACTGTCCTTGTTTCTCCTTGAAAAATGCCGGTTGCAGAGTCCCTCCGAGATGTTCATATACAGCTTCTTCCGCATACTGCTGCATGCGTACGTCAATAGTAGTGTATATTTTCAGTCCGTCCGTATAAATATCATAATAGGATCCGTCCGGTTTCGGGTTTTTAAGGATCCACCCGTAGAGTGGATTTTCTTCCCATTGGGTGGAATCTGTGTTGTATTGTCCCATAGCGAGAATATAAGCGAGATTACTCTTATATTTGTCACGTTGTGGGCGGACAGGTTTTTTCGCGTTCATGAGCATACGTATCTCTTCACGTAGATACGGTGCCCCGCCTTCTTTGTGGTCAACGCGGTGATAATCGAGACCCAGTGGGAGTGCCTTTATAGAATCGGCTTCCTGCCGGCTGAGTTTTTTTGCCTTTACCATCTGTTCAATGACGACATTGCGTCGTTCGCGGGTCCGCTCTTCATGGCGGAGCGGGTTGTAATAGCTTGGATTTTTCAGCATTCCCACGAGCATGGCGGCTTCCTGAATGTTGAGATCAGCGGGCTCTTTGTGGAAATAAACATTTGCGGCGGTTTTGATTCCCACAGCATTGTTGAGGAAATCAAATCTGTTGAGATACATGTTGATTATCTCTTGTTTGGTGTAGAACCTCTCGAGTTTGATGGAGATCATCCATTCGATAGGTTTCTGCATCGCGCGTTTGAACAGACTTGACGATGGTCTGGAATACAGCTGTTTTGCAAGCTGCTGCGTGATGGTGGATCCTCCTCCGGCAGACTTGTCTCCCAAAAGGACAGTCTTGACTGCGGTTCTGCCGAGGGCTATGAAATCGATTCCTGAATGATCCATGAATCGTTCGTCTTCGGTTGCGATGAGGGCGTCGATGACATGCGGCGACACGTTTTTATAGTCGGAATTCACACGGTTGCCGGCACCGGCGAAATATCTGCCGAGCTCAGTGGTGCCGTCGGATGCTATTACAACTGAAGCAAGTTTGTCATGCGGGTCTTCAAGTTCTTCGATAGGGGGCATATATCCGATCACCCCGTTGTATATCAGAAGCAGGAAAAGCGCGATGATCCCACCAAGGCTGAGGAACAATATCCATAGCCATTTTACGATTCGTGCGTTTCTCGACATTTTTTTTATCGCTTTGGAGCCGGAATTGTCGAAATACGGATCAAGTCCGTTATTTTTGTTTTTTCGGGTGTCTGCCATGATTCAAAATTAAGACTGGAAAAGTGATGATGCACTACTTCCTCAAACACCTGCAAAATTACAAAAAATAATCGAATAATACCGAAACGGCAGGGCTAAAGTCCTGCATTCCCGAATTTGCTTGATTGGCGGGATAACGCAAGGTCGGGGAATTGAGGTGTCACATCCGGATTTCGTCAATGTCCACGATTTTGTTGACGATGGCATAAATTGTGAGTCCGGTGGCTGAATGTATCTCAAGTTTACGGGCTATATTGCGTCTGTGGGTTATAACCGTGTGGATCGACAGAAAAAGTTTGTCTGCGATCTCCTGATTTGTCATTCCTTTAACAACGAGCGATATGATTTCCTTTTCACGTTGTGACAGACTTTCTTTTTCGTCGGACGAATCCGCCTGCGGATGGCACAATGATTTTATTTTGCCGGTGATTGTGTCAATGTCGTCTATGACGGAAATAAGCCCGTCGTAGAGGTCTGCCGCCTGTCGCGACAGTTTGCCGACTTCGATAGCCAGGATCTTGCAGTTGTCGCATGAATTTTCAGTACGGAAAGTTTCAGGATTGAAAATGCCGCCGAATGTCGGGTTGACCAGTATGATGTCCGGCACATTGGATTTTACGCAGTCCATAAGGTCTCCGGGTGTCTTGACTTCTATTATATTTGTCTGGATACCCGGCAGGCGTCGCAGGCATTGTGCAAAACCGGCTGAAAGTACAGGCGACATTTCGGCTATGACGATATGTAGCTTTTCTTCTCTTGACATGATTGTGGAAAATATTTAGGGATGAAACCGTAGTGGATCGGTAATCTGATAATCATATGCCGTCTTTGGAAGAGCGTTCCAGTCTGATTATAGCGGGGACAAGCAGGCAGTCTTCCACATGGCAATGGCTTTCCAATTCGGTCTCACACCGGTATATGTCATAGAGGGCATGGTTCAGCAGATTTGTGTCAGCATCTTTCGGACAATATTTAATGATTATGTTTTTCAGCTCCTTGAGCTTCGTGCTGACGAGATCGTGGTGTTCACTGTAGGTGGCTATTTTGTAGTTGTCCGGAGATTCTCCGGAGATAAGGGCGTTGACATATTTGAATACGGTTTTTTCTTCATATTCCATGTGTACCCTTACTTCATGCATGTATTCATCGAAAAACTTCAGTATCAGGAATGAAACATCTGTAGTGCGGAGCGAGATCCCCTCCAGAAGTTTGCGGCGAATGGCGGGAAGACAATAGTCAAGGAAGTATACGTGGCTTTGTCGCAGATAGTGTAGAAGTGATTTTATTGATACCTGTGATTCGTTGTTGAAGCTTGAATAGCCTTCAATCATGAAATTCACGACGGCGAGAAATGTTGAGCAGTCGACTCCGTTGTCAGCGCAGACTTCTTCTACGGTCATATCGCCGAAGCCCATTGGAATGCCGAACCGGCTCATGACTTGAATGAGCTGATAATTGTCGGCAATGAGCGACACCATCTTGTCGCCCGGAGAGTATTTGGTTTGTCCTGGCATCTGGGTTGGTTTTATTGGGAATTACTATGCGTTGATTCAGATTGTAAAAAAGTATTGGTTGCCATAAATGCGTCAGAGGCGCCACCTCTCCGGTGGCGACCCCCTGTGCGACATGCGCTGTCTGTCAAGACGTGCGCGTAACTCAATACTTATCTAACTCTAAATAACTAATAACTACAGCTTACATAAGTTTCACTGTTTTTACGTTTGCAAAGTTAGGCATTATATTGTGGTCATGCAATCACCATTTATAGGTAAAAGTTTTGCATCGCGTAACGTCAAATTGTTATTCTTACTATTTTTTCTTTACTGAGAATCCGAATTTGCCAATGATTTCACCGAGAGAATGGTAAAAACCGTGGGAATATGCGAGCAGGTTTGCCTCTTCCAGTGCGAATCTTCCTGTCTCGGGATCAATATACTTGGAATCAGCCCTTACGTTGATCACCTCGGAGATGAACATATCGTGGGTGCCGAGATGCATTATTGACTTTACCTTGCATTCAATGCTCAGAGGAGATTCTTCTATTGTCGGAGATTTCACAAGCTCTCCGGGGAGGGGTGTAAGCCCGGTCTCTTTCCATTTGTCATAATCACGCCCTGACCTTACTCCTGCCCAGTCTGTGGCTTTAGCCATTTCGACTGTTGTCAGGTTGATGGTGAATTCCATATTTTCTGATATCAGAGGGTATGACGCACGTTCGGGACGCACGGAGATGTAGCACATCGCCGGGTCTGAACATATGGTGCCGGTCCATGCCACGGTCAGCATGTTCCAGTTGTCAGGGTTGTTTCCAGAGGTCACGAGGACGGCAGGCAGCGGATAGATCTGGGTGCCGGGCCGCCAGGATATTTTTGCCATTTTGGTAAGGTTTATAAATTGTTGTCAAACGGGTTGGTTGCCGGATATGCTTGATGGGCGCCATATCAGCGGCAGCTGTCTGCAAAATTAATCAAAAAACGTCATTCATGGAAGTGTGCTCCGGCTGTTGTTGTAGATCAGAATTTATATGATGCCATGATTTGGAGTGAATTTGATGATGATTTCACGGGGTTGAAATATTTATACCTTGAAGACCGCAGGTAGTTTGTGAACTGCACTGTCCCGAACAACCTTTTCCATATTTTGAAGTCAGCCCGCAATTCTGTCATGTTGAGGGATGCGACAGATGTGTCGCCTTGCACGTTCAAGGTGCGGAAATTTATTATTCTGAGGTCTGTGCCGAATCGATATCCTTTCCATGTGAACAGCCTGAAAAAATTGTGGGAAAGAGACAGGGAAAACTTGTCTTTTCCGAATACAAGGTTGAATCCCCCCTTAAGGGAGAATCCGGAAGCCCAATTGTAGTTGCGTTCGTCAGTCCGGTAGTGGTCCGACAATATAGATCCCAGTGCTATGGCGTTCGCATGTGCGAAGAAATCATAAGTCCATTGATGTCTCTCTATATCGCGGAACATGAATCCTACTCCCACTGAAGCAGGTATTCCGAGTTTATAAGGCACTTTGTTTATATTGTCGATTGTGTCGCTGTCATAGAAATCGAAATGCTGGTAAAGCCCGATGCTTCCTTTAGACCTGTAGTTGTCAAATATTTCCCGCGCGAGGAGTCTTCCTTTTATCTCTATCTGGGTCAATGCCGGTTGCGTCTTCAGGAGCTGGAGTTCTGCCTTTATCGTGAAATAGTCATAGGGTTTTGTGGATTTCACTTCAAATCTGTCACCATATTCCGCATCAATCTGCGCGGCGAAGCCTTGATGGATTTCCTTGAAATGGCTATTGTATAGGAGCGCCTTATATCCGGCGGAAACACGTATGGCAAAATTTGGAGTTCCGAAAAGTCTTCCGCGAGTAGGGCGCGTTTTCCATGCGTCTCCGGAAATGATACGGTTGATGCCTCTCATGGGTGAAAGCACAAATGCAGCAAGTTCCCTTGCAAAACGTGAGCTTCCTGTCAGTCTGTCGTCAAGGACTGCATCGGATGCGCGGAACAGCACCTCTCCTATGGCGGCTCCACCGATAGGTGTGGCTATGATATCGTTTGTAGATGGATATTCCCGCTCCATAAACATCTCCCACATCGCGCTTCCTCCGATGGCAAAGAGCTCGGATTGCCAGAAATTGAATCCATTGGAGCGTCCGGCGTTGAAATAAAGACTTCCGTTGTACGGATGGAGAAATGTATTTGTACCGAGTTTGTCGTTGTCCCAGATAAATCCGTGACGAAAGTTTTCTTTTATTGTATTTAAGGATATGTAAGCGAAATCACCGCGTTGGATGTATCTGTCGAATGCCCATAGCCCGAGGTTGAATCCGACAACTTCTCCGGCGGCTCGCCAGAAGTGATGTCTTGACATTCTCGCGACATCGGTAGAGTCGGGAGGGACAAGACTTGTGGTATGGAAAGATATCGGAATCTGCGCCACTGCGGTGATGGTGGCGGCTATTATTGCCAGAAAAGTCGCCAGAATCCTTGGTTTTATAGATTTCGACATAGCTGTAATTGTGTTATATTGTTGGTGTGCTGTATTTACAGAAATCAAGGCTTGCTTTGGAAGCAGGTATGATCTTGGGTTGTCTGTAGCAATACGGATGCCATTAGAACAAAAGAAACCGGACTATGGTTTGAACACAGTCCGGTTTCCAAGTATGTTTGAAGGATAATTATTATTTCGCTCCGAGGTCTTCAAGAACACGGTCGATCTTGTCTTCCGCTTTCTTCACAGTCTCTTCATATTTGTCTTTTGATTGAAGGTCTTCTCTGACTTCGACATAAAATTTGATTTTGGGTTCTGTGCCGGAAGGGCGTACCGATACCTTGTCGCCCGCTTCAGTGAAGAATTGAAGCACGTTAGAGGTGGTCGGGAAATTGAGTTTTTCTGTAGCTCCGGTAAGAAGGTTCCTGCTGTTGAGGTCAGAATAGTCTTTTATCAAGACCACAGGTGAGCCGGCGAGAGTCTTTGGGGGATTCTCGCGGAAATTTTTCATCATCGCCACGATCTCGTCAGCACCTGATTTTCCCGGGCGTACCACGCTTACGCCACGTTCGCGGGAAAAACCATACTCGCAATAAATGTCGATGAGCATTTCGTACAGAGTCATGTTTTTCTCGGCAGCCCATGCGGCGATCTCGCACATGAGGGTGATAGATGACACGGCATCCTTGTCGCGGACAAAAGTCTCAGGGAGGAAACCGTAGCTCTCTTCTCCGCCTCCGAGGTATCTTTCCTTGCCCTCGAGATTGCGCATGACATCTGCGATCCACTTGAACCCTGTGAAGCAGTCATAGCATTTCACATTGTTTGCTTCCGCAATTCGTTTGATGGTTTCGGTAGTCACGATGGTCTTGACGCAATATTCATTCCCTTTTATCATGCCGAGTTCGCGGTTCCGGGTGATAAGGTAATAAAGAAATATCATCACTATCTGGTTGCCGTTGACAAGCTGATATTCCCCGTTGCCGTCGCGTACGACAAGTCCGATACGGTCGGAATCAGGGTCGGATGCCACCACAATGCTTGCCCCGGTTTCTTTAGCTTTGGCGATTGCCATAGCCATTGCTTCCGGATTTTCGGGATTAGGTGACGCCACAGTCGGAAAATCTCCACTCCTCATGTCCTGTTCGGGAACATGTATCACGTTCTCGAATCCCCATTTTTTGAGAGAATCGAATATAAGCATACCGCCTGTGCCATGAATCGGGGTATAGACGATCTTCATATCGGCGTGCTTTTTGTCAGCTTCCGGGGAAAGGGAAAGGGTCTTGATGTCGTCAAGATACTGTTCGTCTATCTCTTTGCCGATAATCTGGATGAGACTTTTGTCAGGATTGAATTTGATCTGGTCGACAGACGTGATAGCGTTCACATATGCTATGGTCTCTACGTCATGCGGGGCGATCATCTGGGCGCCGTCGCTCCAATAGGCCTTATAGCCGTTGTATTCTTTCGGGTTGTGGCTGGCGGTCACCATCACGCCGCTTTGGCATCCGAGCTTGCGGATAGTGTAGGAAACTTCAGGAACGGGGCGGCAATCTTCAAAAAGATATACTTTTATGCCGTTTGCAGAGAAAATATCGGCGGCGAGTTCCGCGAATTTCCTGGAGTTGTTTCGCACGTCGTGGCCTATCGCTACAGTAATCTGCGGGAGGTCTTTGAAAACGTCCTTAAGATAATTCGCGAGTCCCTGGGTGGCGGCTCCTACTGTATAGATGTTCATGCGGTTGGAACCGGCACCCATGATTCCGCGGAGCCCTCCGGTGCCGAATTCAAGGTCTTTATAAAAAGCGTCGATCAATGCGGTCTTGTCGTCATCGTCAAGCATTTTCCGCACTGCGGCACGGGTTTCTTCGTCATATTGCGGGCCAAGCCATTTCTCAGCCTTTTCTTTTACGGCTTTCAACAATTCTTCGTTGTCCATAGATTGTTACTTGATTATTGGGTTATTGATTTTTCAAAAATTCAAATGTAATTTTAAGGATAATCTTTGTTATGAGTTCTCGGAAAACGCGTATTTCACGGAATCGAGCAACTGAAATGATCAATAATCTTTAAAACTACTCGCAAAACTAATTAAAAAAGGTGAGATATTAAAACGATAGGATATAAAAAGCAATAAAATTTGCAAAAAATGGACGTGCTGTTTAATGGATGTGTCTTTTATTTGAGTCTGTGAGCCTGTTCTTTCGTGTCGGTTGGATGGTGCCGCCGACAAATATCGGGACACGGAGGTAAATATATTCTTATTTGAGGGGTGAAATTAATGGAAAATTAATTAAATTTGCATTACCAAAAGATATTTCCTATGATTTCATCAATGACGGGCTTCGGGCGAGGAGGTGCCCAGACGCCCACTAAAAGGGTAAAGGTCGAGATAAAGTCTCTCAACAGCAAGCAGCTTGATCTCTCGTTGCGGGTGCCGTCTTGTTTCCGGGAGATGGAAGTCGCGATGCGCAATCCCATCGCCGCCCGCCTCGAACGTGGAAAAGTTGAACTTACCGCAACTGTCGAGAGCGTTGTCGCGGAAGCCTCATCAACAATCAATATAGATTTGTTGTGTGCGTACAAGTCTCAATTTGAAGATATGGGCCGCCGTCTCGGATTGGCTGAACCTGCCGATTGGTATCAGTTGCTTCTCCGTATGCCGGATGCAATGAAAACCGAGGTGGCAACACTGGCTCAGGAAGAGGCTGACGCTTTTGTCAAGGCATGTGAGGAGGCGATGGACGCACTTGTTGAGTTCCGGCAGAGGGAAGGTAAAAAGCTTTATGCCTTTTTTGTCGAGAAAATAGACAGGATACGTCAGCTGCTTTGTGAGGTGACTCAATATGAGGGAGAACGGATCCCGAAGATACGGGAGAGGCTGGAGGAGCAGTTGTCGCGTCTGACATCAATAGAATATGACCGTGGCAGACTTGAGCAGGAGCTTATCTTCTACATAGAAAAACTTGACGTGACTGAAGAAAAAGTGCGTCTGGCTGCCCATCTCAATTATTTCATGGAAACGCTCGGTCCTGCGGACGGTAAAGCAGGGGAGGGTCAGGGTAAAAAACTCGGCTTCATAGCTCAGGAGATAGGCAGGGAGATCAATACACTTGGCTCGAAGTCCAATCATGCCGGGATGCAGCAGATAGTGGTAAAGATGAAAGATGAACTCGAACAGATAAAGGAGCAGGTGCTAAACGTATTATGAAAGGGAAAATAATAATCCTTTCCGCGCCGTCGGGCACCGGAAAGTCCACAATTATAAATTCGCTCATGCAATATCCTGATTTACGTCTCGGTTTTTCAATATCTGCCACGAGCCGTTCTCCGCGAGGTTGCGAGCAACATGGCAAAGATTATTTCTTTCTGTCAGAAGAAGAATTTCAGCGGAAAATAGACAATGGAGATTTTGTAGAATGGGAAGAAGTATATGCGGGGACGCGATACGGTACGCTTGAAAGTGAAGTCGAGCGGGTGACCGGATCAGGACATAACCTTATAATGGATGTCGATGTCAAGGGAGCACTCAATATCAAAAAGCGGTTTGGCGATAAGGCTCTTTCCATATTTATCATGCCTCCCGCTTTGTCGGTTCTTGAGCAGAGGCTCACGGCGAGGGGGACGGACTCCGCAGAGACAATATCCCGTCGTCTTGCCAAAGCGGAATATGAGATAGGTTTTGCCGAGCGTTTCGACACAGTTGTCGTGAATGATGAGCTGCCCCGCGCTGTAGAGGAGGTGGCTGATAAGATACGTGATTTCGCGGGGTTACGCTGACTCCGTGAGACATATGTATAATGTATGAGAATAGGAATATATAGCGGAAGTTTCGATCCGATTCATACGGGACACGCCATGGTTGCCAATTACGTTTCGCAATGGGGGGGTGTTGATGAGCTATGGTTGATGGTCAGCAGGTTGAATCCGTTGAAAGCGGGGCATGCTCCCTCGGAAGATGTCCACAGAATGGCTATGGCTGGTCTTGTAGCCGCCAAATGCAGGAAAGTCGTGGTTTCTGACTTTGAACTTTCACTGCCGTTACCCTCTTATACATATGTCACGTTGTGCAAATTACGAGAACATTACCCGATGCATGAGTTTGTCCTTGTCGTAGGCGCAGACAATCTGCTTTCGCTTGACAAATGGCGCAATCCGGAAGAAATACTCAAGGAGTTCGGCATGATAGTCTACCCTCGTCCCGGTTATGAGCTACCCGTGTCTTTGCCAGAGGGCGTGACCGTTCTCGGAGACGGAGTTCCGGAAGCTTATGTGTCGTCCACATTTATCCGCGACTCAGTGGCGAGAGGCAAGGATGTGAATTATTTCGTGCCTTGCGAAGTGGCGGAATATATAAGAAATAATAACTTATACAAGATTTGATATGATGTCGGAAGAAAACATGCGCAGCCGGCTTCTGGCAGTGACTTCACTTGCCGCCGATTACTGTGCCACGTGTGAAAACGCACGAGAGATGGACAAAGATGAATTTGTCGACAGGATGCTCAATCTTCTTCCAAGGATATATTGGGAATTCTTCGATCTTTCGGGAGATATTGTCTCCCTTGAGGAGTTTGATTATTTCTCATCTTATGTGGATGAAGATTATTATGAAAGCATACGCCGTCATATCGAGGCTCTGCTTGGACCGGATGACATGTTTCTGGAAACATTCGAGGAAGACATGAAATATAGCGATACGCCCATCGCGGCTTCTGCTGCAGAGGCGCTGTCGGATATATTTCAGCCTCTTTTTGATTTTATTTCAACAGTGAAAGATACTGATGGAGAAAGAATGACAGAGGCTTACATGCATTGCAAGGAGGGTTTTGAGTCGTATTGGAGCCAGACTCTCTGCAATGTTTTGCGTGCATTAAATCACATCAAATATTCTCCGGCGGGAGAATGAACCTTTTATATAAACATATACCACACATGATCGAAAAACTTCTTGGATGGCTTGATAGCGCGACCTGCAATTTTCTTGCCGTCGAAACAATCAGAAAGGAGCTTGAGGCAGCCGGTTTCAAGGAACTGCGTCAAGAGGACTCTTGGAAAATAACACCCGGCGCACGCCATTATATAGTAAAGAACGGCAGCGCGATATTTCCGTTCATAGCCGGTACGGGAAACCCTGATGAACAAGGTTTCAGGATAATATCCGCGCATTCCGACAGTCCGTGTTTCAAGATCAAGCCGAACGCGGAGATCTATGGTGACGGCGGGGTTGTCAGCCTTAATGTGGAGAAATATGGAGGAGGTATCCTATATACATGGTTTGACCGTCCGCTTTCAATGTCGGGCAGGGTGATGATAGACAGCGGAGACCCGCTTCGCCCCGAGACAAAAGTGTTTGACCTCAAGAAACCTGTGGCTACGATCCCGCATCTCGCGATCCATTTCAACAGGAATGTGAACGCGGGCAATCCTCTTTCAGTCCAAAAGGATATGAAGCCTGTAATCGGGTATTTTTCAGCGGAGGAAATTGCCGAGGCACGCAGGAGGGGAGGTTTTGTAAAGAAAATTGTGGGAGATCATCTCGGAATCCGTCCTGAGGATATCCTGGAATACGAAATCAATCTGTATCCGTTGGAGCCTGCCGGAATATGCGGAGCCAATGGAGAGTATTTCCAATCTGCGAGGATCGATGATCTTTCAATGGCTTTTGCCGGACTCGAAGCGTTGCTTTCTACTGCCGACGAGCCGTGTGCCGACACTCGTCTTCTTGCCATATTTGACAACGAGGAGACCGGCTCAGGTACCAAACAGGGCGCGATGGCTCCTATCGCCCGTGATCTGATGGAACGGATATGCGCATCTCTGGGAGGAAGCCGTGAAGGTTTTTTCCGTGCGGTGGCGAAGTCGTTTATGATCTCAGCGGACGACGCTCATGCTTGGCATCCCAATTACAATGAGAAATGTGATCCCACCAACCATCCTGTGATCGGTGGGGGCCCGGTGATAAAGATCAACGCGAATTGCAAATATATGACTGACGCGGACGGTGCGGCAGTGTTCAAGAATCTCTGCCGGAAAGCTGGAGTGGAATGTCAGATGTTTGTGAACCACGCCGATGTGGAGGGTGGATCCACCCTTGGCAATAAGCTTACTGTGCAGCTTGACTTGAGAGGCGTAGATATGGGAGCTGCGATATGGGCTATGCATTCCGCAAGGGAGACCGCAGGGGTGAATGATCATGTCGCCACAGTCAAAGTGTTCTCGGCTTTCTACAGATAGCGGATTTGCCGCCTCATTGGATAGCTTTTTTGCGAGAGAATGCTTTCGGAAGAGGATATGTATGCGTTTATATATTTATTTTGACAGGTATTTATATAAAATTTGCTGAGGCGGAGAAAATTTAATACCTTTGCAGTCGGATTTGGCAAACATAAGATAAAGTTTGTCATTCCGGCTGTAATTTTGAATTAAAATTATTAAAAAAGATAAAGTTTTAAGATGAACGTAAATTTCGAAAAGCTCGGTAATGTCAACGGAGAAATCACCGTTACGATCGAAGCGAAAGACTACACAGACAAGGTAAGCAAGCAGCTCAAAGAGATTGGGAAGAAACATGCGGAACCCGGTTTCCGTCCGGGTCATGTTCCTGCCGGCCTTATCGCGAAAAAATACGGCACAGCTGTGAAATATGATGTCGTAAATAAAGAAGTCGCAGACGCCGTCTTTAACTATATAAAAGAAAATAAGCTTCAGGTGCTTGGTCAGCCGGTGCCAGAAAGCGACAACTCATTTGATATCGCCAACGATGACTTTACTTTTAAATTTAAAGTAGGTCTCGCTCCTGAAATCTCCAATCCTGTCAACAAGGATCTCCATGTTCCTTATTATACAATCGTCGTGACAGATGAAATGATCAACGAGCAGGTGGAAGGTTTGCGTCAGCGCTTCGGACGTCAGGTTCCCGGAGAGGAAACCGAACCCAATGCGGTCATCAAGGGTTCGATCACAGAACTTAATGCGGACGGTACTGTAAAAGAGGGTGGTATTGTTGTCGAAAACGGCATAATCGCGCCCATGCACTTCAAAAATGAAGATCAGAAGAAGCTTTTCGAGGCAAAACATCCCGGCGACAGTGTAGTGTTCAATCCGGCTGCCACTTGTGATGCAAGCCCTGTGGAACTTTCTTCAATGCTCAATATAGACCGTGATCAGGTAGAGGATCACAAGGGTGACTTCCGCTTCGACATAAAGGAGATTATCGTTCTGAAACCTGCCGAGCTTGACCAGGAGTTCTTTGATAACGCCGTTGGCAAGGACAAGGCTCATAATGAAGAAGAATTCCGTGCGGCTATCAAGGAGCTTCTTGCCCTAAACCTTGCCAATGACTCCAACTATCGTTTTACAATAGATGCTAAAGATGCTGTTGTAAAGGCAGTGGGAGAGCTTGAGCTTCCTGTCGAGATCCTAAAAGATTTTCTCGTTCGCCAGGGCGAGGGTATCACAAAGGAAAATGTGGACGGCGAATTTGAAAAGATGCGCGGTCAGCTTGAATGGGATCTTGTTCGTGACAACATCGCTTCTCAATTTGATGTAAAGATCGACGAGGAAGATATTCTCAATGAGGCAAGAGGCGTGGTGGCGCGTCAGCTGATGCAATACGGCCCCAACGCGCTTTCGGAGCAGATCGTAGACAAGTATGCACAGGAAGTGACAAAAGACCCGAAGAACCGTGAGATGCTTCATCAGAACGCCCTTAACCGTAAGGCATTCGAGGCTATCAAAGAGAATGTGACACTTGACAACAAGGATGTTACTGTAGAAGAATTTCAGAAGCTTTTTGTGCCCGCTGAGGCATAATGCTTGAGAAATCTTATGCGGCAGATCCGGCGCAGGTGCTGACGAGGCGCTTCCGTCGGGTCTGCTGTGTTGTTTGGCATGATATTTGCTGATATTTTCAAAGCACATTTGTGGATGGAAACATTGATTCTGATTAAAATAAGTATTGGTGTTGTCTGAAATGCTCTCTGAAACGTTATAAACTAAAAAAGATAATATGCAAAAAGATTTTAGAAATTTTGCTGTCAATCATCTTGGCATCAATTCAAATACACTGGACGGCTATACCCGTCATATCGACAGACAAGGTGCTGTATTCACTTCGACGTCACCTTCCGCTGATTACATGAATCCTTATATCCTTGAGGAGCGTCAGCTAAATGTGACCCAGATGGACGTGTTTTCCCGTCTGATGATGGACCGCATAATATTTCTCGGCACGCAGGTGAGTGACGCTTCTGCAAATATCATACAGGCTCAGCTTCTCTATCTTGATTCGATTGATCCTGACAAGGATATTTCAATATATATAAATTCTCCCGGCGGATCAGTGTATGCCGGACTCGGCATTTATGACACGATGCAATACATATCAAGCGACGTGTCTACAATTTGTACCGGTATGGCGGCATCTATGGCGGCGGTGCTTCTTGTAGCTGGCGAAAAAGGAAAGCGCTTCGCTCTGCCTCATTCCAGAGTCATGATCCATCAGCCGATGGGTGGGATCCAGGGGCAGGCTTCGGATATCGAGATTACCGCGCGAGAGATATTGAAGTTGAAAGAAGAGCTTTACAGGATTATCTCGGATCATTCAGGGCAGCCGTTTGAGAAAGTAGAAGCTGACTCTGACAGGGATTACTGGATGATAGCGCGAGAGGCAAAGGATTACGGCATGATCGACAAAGTGCTTGTGAATCCGAAAAAAGAGGATAAATAATATCTTGAGAGATGGCGAATAAAAGAAGCGGGCTTGTGTGTTCTATGTGCGGCACTCCGGACAGCAGTTCTAATCCTGTTGTCAAAGTTCTGGAGGGTCTCAACCTGTGTGCTGACTGTATAAAGTTTATAGATGACGCGCGCGACGCGCAGCTCAAGAAAGCTTCCAAGAAGGGAGAGGCTCAGAAAGATGAAGTGCTGTCAGTCCCGAAACCCAAGGAGATAAAGGAGTATCTTGACCAATACATCATAGGTCAGGATGAGGCTAAGAAATATCTTTCAGTCGCTGTATACAATCATTACAAGCGTATTACTCAATCCAAGGATTCGGATGATGTAGACATCGAAAAGTCTAATATTATCTTGGTGGGTCCTACAGGAACGGGGAAGACATTGTTGGCTAAGACTATAGCAAAGCTGCTTGATGTTCCATTCGCTATTGTTGACGCTACTGTCCTTACTGAGGCGGGCTATGTCGGCGAGGATATAGAATCGTTGTTGACCCGTTTGCTTCAAGCGTGTGACTATGATGTGGAACGCGCAGAGAAAGGGGTGGTATTCATAGATGAGATAGATAAGATCGCCAGGAAAAGCGACAATCCGTCGATCACCCGCGACGTAAGTGGTGAAGGTGTGCAGCAAGGTCTGCTCAAACTTCTTGAAGGATCGACGGTGCTTGTGCCGCCAAACGGAGGAAGAAAGCATCCCGAGCAAAAGATGATCGCTGTAGATACAAAGAACATATTGTTTATCTGTGGCGGAGCTTTTGACGGAATAGAGCGTAAGATCGCGTCGCGTCTTAACACGCACGTAGTGGGTTATGGACACGACGAGGCAAGCAGGAAGCGTCAGCGAGACAATCTTATGCGTTATGTGATGCCGCAGGATCTTAAGTCTTTCGGACTAATTCCGGAGATAATAGGAAGGTTGCCGATCCTCACCAGTCTCGACCCTCTTGACCGGGAAGCGTTGCGCAGAATCCTGACAGAACCTAAAAATGCTATAGTGCGTCAGTACAAGAAACTGTTTCTTCTGGATGGTGTAGAACTCGAGTTCGCCGACGACGCCCTTGACCTTATAGTTGACAAGGCTATCGAATATAAACTTGGGGCACGCGGGCTGCGCTCTATTGTGGAGACCATAATGGTTGACGCCATGTTTGAAGTTCCGTCAGAACCTGTGAAAAAGTTTACGGTAGATGCTGCGTATGTTCAGGATAAGCTTGAGAAAGCCCATTTTGAGAAAACCAAGATAATAGAGCCTGTCTCCTGAGGAAGACCGGCATGTATTCTAATCAGGGACACGGCTTTGGCTTTGTGTCCCTGATTCGTGATGCCGAGTAGCGTATCCTTTCTTTCATAGCCGCAGGAGTTATTGTAAAAATGAGTCCATTCGATATATGATGTTAAAAATTTTTCAAGCGATATAGGGTAATTCAAGAAAATTTTTTAACTTTGTATATTAAGAAATACTTCGAACCTCATTGACCATGGCAGACATCAAAGCGATCTACGGAGCCCTTAAGTATAATTTCGGCTTCGACAACTTCAAAGGCAACCAGCTTGAAATCATCAGCAGCCTGCTTGACGGGAAAGATGTTTTCGTGCTTATGCCCACAGGTGGAGGGAAATCATTATGCTACCAGCTTCCGGCACTTATGTCGGAAGGCACGGCTATTGTGATATCTCCGCTTATAGCCCTGATGAAGAATCAGGTTGACGCCATGCGCAATTATGGGGAAGATGACGGAGTCGCCCATTTCCTTAATTCATCCCTCAACCGGGCTATGATAGACAAGGTCAAGGCGGATGTCCTCTCCGGCAGGACAAAATTGCTTTATGTCGCGCCTGAATCTTTTACAAAAGAGGACAACATGGCATTTATGAGATCAATAAAGATTTCGTTTTATGCAGTGGATGAGGCGCACTGTATTTCTGAATGGGGACATGATTTCCGTCCGGAATATCGAAGGATACGCTCCATAATAAATGAAGTGGGACAGCATCCTCTTATAGCGCTCACCGCCACAGCAACCCCGAAGGTGCAACATGATATACAGAAGAATCTCGGGATGCTTGGCGCCGAAGTGTTTAAGTCAAGTTTTAACCGACAGAACTTGTATTATGAGGTGCGGCCAAAGACGAAGAACGTTGATCGGGACATTATACGGTTCATAAAATCCAACAGTGGAAAATCAGGTATCATATATTGTCTGAGCAGGAAGAGGGTAGAGGAACTTGCCGAGACATTGAGGCTTAATGACATTTCGGCTCTTCCTTATCACGCGGGAATGGATTCGGCGACACGTTCAGAGAATCAGGATGCGTTCCTGCATGAGAAAGTTGATGTGATCGTGGCAACCATAGCGTTCGGAATGGGGATTGACAAACCGGATGTCAGGTATGTGATACATTATGACATTCCGAAGAGCCTGGAGGGATATTATCAGGAGACAGGACGTGCCGGACGTGATGGAGGGGAAGGACGATGCCTTACATTCTATACCAATAAAGACTTACAGAAACTTGACAAACTGATGCAAAGCAAAACCGCGACCGAACAGGAGATCGGCCGGCATCTGCTTGCGGAGACAGCAAGTTATGCGGAGTCATCAGTGTGTCGGAGAAAGATTTTATTGCATTATTTTGGAGAGCAATATGAAGCAGAAAACTGCGGCAATTGCGACAATTGTTTAAATCCTAAGACACAAGTGGAAGCTAAAGAAGAACTTTGTGCCGTCATAGAGACGGTTATCGCTCTTAAAGAAAAATTCAATACGGACTACGTCATCAATGTGCTGACAGGACGTCCCACCGATGAGGTGAGGTCATATAATCACGATGATCTTGACGAATTCGGATGTCTGTCGAATTCTGATGAACGTACATTGTCTGCGGTGATACGGCAAGCTGTCATTGCAGGATATCTTGAGAAGGATATAGACAATCTTGATATTATAAAAGTGACTTCGAAGGGAAAGAAATTTTTAAAGAAGCCGGTATCGTTCAAGATTGTTGAAGACAATGATTTCTCTGACATGGAAGCTGAACCCCAGATCAAGGGTGGCGCGGCTTGTGTCACGGATCCCGCACTCTATTCCATGCTGAAAGATCTTCGGAAGAAAATGGCAAAGAAACTTGATCTGCCTCCTTATGTGATTTTTCAGGAACCTTCATTGGAAGCTATGGCTACAACTTATCCTATCACTCTTGACGAACTCGCGAATATCGCCGGTGTCGGAGCCGGAAAAGCAAAGAGGTATGGGGAAGAGTTTGTCAAGCTTATAAAGCTCCATGTGGATGAGAATGAAATAGAGCGTCCTGAGGATATCAGGGTAAGATCTGTGGCGAACAAAAGCAAGCTCAAGATCTCTATTATTCACGGTATTGACAGAAAAATAGATCTTGAAGAACTTGCGGAAAGCAAGGGCTTGGAATTCGGTGAGCTTATAGATGAGCTTGAAGCAATAGTTGACGCCGGGACTAAAATCAATATCGACTATTTCCTTAATGAGATTATGGATGAGGATCATGAACTTGATATAATTGATTTTTTCAAGGAAAGTCAGGAAGATGACCTTGAGGCGGCGATTCAGGAGCTGGGCGATGAGTTTTCTGAGGAGGAAATACGTCTTGTCAGGGTGAAATTCCTTTCTGAAATGGGCAATTGACCCTAGGGACTATAATTTTATCATAGTCTGTTCGTTAGATATAGAGATTAGTAACCAAACTTCGGATAAGATGAAGAATATGCTCATAACGGCAGGATTGACCGCCATAGCGTTTGCCGTGGTTGCCAAAGAGTCCGTTATAATGACAGTGAATGGTGTTGATATACCGACGTCTGAATTTGAATATCTTTATCATAAGAACAGCAGGCAGCAGGCGGAGCCCCAGCCAATAGCTGATTATGTGGAGATGTTTAAACTCTATAAGATGAAAGTAGAGGATGCCAAGGCTTGCGGAATCGACACCACTTCTTCTTTCCGTGAAGAGATGGCTCAATATAGAAGGGAGCTTGCCCTGCCTTATGTTACGGATTCCGCATTTCTTGAAAGTCTCGTCAATGAAGCTTGTTCAAGGGTAGGGGAAGATGTGGAGGCATACCATATAATGGTGTCAAAAGGAGTCTCCAGGATACAGAATATCAGGAATAAACAACTCCTTGACAGTCTGCGTAATCTGGTGGTTGCCGGAGAAGATTTCGGTGAACTTGCCATGAAATATTCAGCTGACAAATCAGCTGTCAATAATAAAGGTTATCTTGGTTATATTCATGCCGGTAAGTTTCCATATGATTTTGAGACTGCGGTCTATTCCACTCCGGAAGGTGTCGTTTCCGGCATTGTGGAAAGTCCCGTAGGCTATCATATAGTGAAATCCGGATCAAGACGTCCTGCCAGAGGCAAGGTAAAGGTTTCACATATCATGAAGCTTGTGTCTCGCGGCGCTTCTGAAGAGGAGATTGAAAAATCAAAATCGGAGATCGACAGCATTTATCAGATAGTAACGTCGGATCCCTCAAGATTTGTCGCTCTTGCCAAGGAACTTTCAGATGACAAGGGTTCGGCAAGGACGGGAGGGATGCTTCCTGCTTTCGGTACAGGCGAGATGGTTCCTGAATTTGAAACTGTCGCATATGCCCTTCGCCCCGGGGAGATAAGCAAGCCGGTGAGAAGTGTGTATGGTTGGCATATTATCCGAAAGTCTGAAGACTTGCCTTTGCCCACATGTTCTCAAATAAGGCCGGAGGTTATGAGGGCTATATCTAATCCTCGTGATGACCGTTACTGGCATATCAAGGAAAGGGAGGACGCAAAGCTGATGTCGAAACATGGCGCCAAAATAGACAGACGTATTGTGGGTGAGCTTTGTGACAGTATTTCTGATCTTGGACTTGATAAAGTGAAGAGTATATATTCCGGTTCACATTTGTCTGATAGGGTCATTGCGGAAATTGGCAATTCCAAGGTCACTGTTGCCGAACTGATGGCTTATCTTGACGACAACAAGAGGCTTTTGTCCACACCGGACGCTGTGACAAGGGAAGCTGACTCGTTTCTTTCTTCAAAACTTTTTTCAGCAGAAGAAGACTGGCTGTATGAGAATGAAAGTGACTACCGTAATCTTCTGAACGAATATCATGATGGCAGTCTTCTTTATGAGGTGAGTTTGGAGAAGGTATGGAATCGCGCTGCCAGGGACACTGTCGGTCTGGATAATTATTTCCGTGATCATTATCAGGATTATAAATGGGAAATGCCAAAAGCAAAGGGCTATCTCATACAGGCAGTGTCTGATTCAGTGGCTGACTCCATACGTGAAAGATTGAAAGATGTGTCGGATGAAGAGGTGGTGCCGGTGGTAAGGAAGGAGTTTCCCAATGAAGCGAAAATCGAAAAGGTGTTAGCCTCCGAGGGGATCAATCCTATGGTTGACAATCTAATGTTTGGTGCGCCTGCCGTCGTTCCAACGGCATCTAAATTCAAAGTGTATTTCTTTCATTCCGGAAGGATTCTTGATGCTCCGGAGGTGGTGGACGATGTAAAGAGTCAGGTCATAGCTGATTACCAAATGAAGCTGGAGACCGAATGGACAGAACATCTTAAACGGTCGTATCCGGTCAAGATTAATAAAAAAGAGCTTAAAAAGGTGAAATAACTTTAATGAGACAAGGACGGTCAGTAAAAATACAAAGGCGCGATATGAGTGTAATTAAACTCAGGTCGCGCTTATGTGTGCCTATACAATTGGTTGTCATGGCTGTCTTTACCTGTATGTGCAACGGATGCGGGAATGATAAGCCGGAAGATCCCGGTGAAGATATCCTTATGATGATTGATGGCAAAACACTTTCCCTTCAAGATGTGGTGGCTAAGATTCCTGTGGGCATAGAACCGGAAGACAGTGCTGCGTTATTTGACAGGATCGTGGATACCTGGATCGAATCCGTAGTTCTTGTGGAACTTGCCGAAAGCAAGCTGCCTGATACTGATGAGATAGATATGAAAGTGGATGCATATCGTAATCGTCTTATTGTTATGGAATATCTTCGGCATATGAAGGATGGTCAAAGGCAAAAGGTGGATGAAGATGTTGTCCGGGCATATTACGATTCTCATAAGCAGGAATTGCTGACGGAATCACCTTTGATCAAAGGTGTCTATATGAAAGTGGCAGCTTCTTCTGCCGGAGTGGACAAGATAAAGGAATTGGTGTTCCGTTCTACGGAATCTGATATAGACAGGCTTGAGAAGGATTGGATGGAGACCGCATTGCAATATGATTATTTTGGTTCCAAGTGGATCGATTGGCAGACGCTTGCTGACCAGATACCCTATCGCTTTTACAATCCTGACGCGTTTCTTGAGACCCATAAGAATTTTGAGACCACGTATAACGGTTCGACTTATATATTTCATATCAGCGACTATCTTCCTACAGGCAGCGAGCAGCCTTATGAATTTGCGTCTGAGAAGATTTCGGCTATGCTTGAACAGAAGAAGATTTCTCAATATGAGGAGTCTCTTGTTCGTTCTCTTGTAGAAAAAGCTGTTAAGGAAAACCGGCTTGTATCAGTCAGTTATGATCCGGTAAAACGGACATTTCTGCCTAAAACCCATAAAACGATAAATAAAGACACTAAATAATGAAAAAAAACAGAATTTTCGTGCCGACGATGGCTATTGCCGGAATCACGGCTTTATATGGTTTCGCGGAGACCCCTAAGAAAAATGTTATAGACGAAGTTGTCTGGGTGGTCGGTGATGAGGCTATCTTCAGATCGGATGTGGAGGATATGTATCAGGACATGCGCCAGCAGGGAAATATCGTGAGCGGTGATCCTTATTGTGTCATTCCCGAGCAGATAGCTGTGGAGAAACTGTATCTTCATCAGGCAAAGATTGACACCATAGAGGTTTCGGAGTCAATGGTACGCGCGAGGGTTGATCAGCAGATAAATTATATGGTCAACCAGCTTGGATCGAAAGAGAAAGTCGAGGAGTATTTCCATAAATCTCTTCCTTCTCTGCGTCAGCAGTATATGGAATTTATGCGTAATAAGGGGATCGTTGATGAGGTTCAGCGCAAACTCACACAGGATGTTACCGTGACTCCGAGCGAGGTCAGAAAGTATTTTGACGCGCTTCCTCAGGATAGTGTGCCTTATATCCCCATGAAAGTGGAGGCTCAGATTATAACTATCAATCCCAATATACCGCGACAGGAGATAGATGACATCAAGGCTCGTCTCAGAGAATATGCCGACAGAGTAAACCGTGGAGATGCAGATTTTTCCACACTTGCCATCGCATTCAGCGAAGACAAGATGAGCGCCATGCAGGGTGGAGAGCTTGGCTTTATGCCGAGAAGCGCCCTTGTGCCGGAATTCGCGAATGTGGCTTTCAACCTCAGCGATCCGAAGAAGGTGTCGAGAATTGTAGAGACGGAATATGGCTACCATATCATGCAGCTTATCGAGAAAAGAGGGGAGCAGGTGAATGTGCGCCATATTCTTCTGCAACCTAAGGCGAGCTCGAAAGATTTGAAAGACGCGGTCAACAGGCTTGATTCCGTACGCAAGGAGATCGTTGGCGGATCGTTTACATTCGGTGAGGCTGCCGCCGTAATTTCTCAGGACAAAGATACCCGCAACAATCAGGGCATAATGATCAATGAGGAAGACAGGAGCAGCCGTTTTGAGATGCAGGAATTGCCTTCGACTGTGGCTCAGATGATTGAAAAGATGTCTCCAGGAGATGTGAGTGAGGCGTTTGTCATGGTGACAAAGCAGAATAAAGAGGTGGCGGCGATCGTACGCCTTACCAACCGTATGCCGGGACACAGAGCCACCCTTTCGGATGATTTCAATCTTATCAAGAAAATGTATGAGAACCACAAAAAACAGGAGATACTGACTGAATGGCTTGAAAACAAGATCAAGGAAACTTATGTCAGGATCGAAGACGGCTGGAACAATTGTGAGTTCAGATATAAAGGTTGGGTAAAGGAGAGCAACTGAAAAACAGGGGCAGGAGAATCCTGCCCTTTGTTTCTTTATTGGATATGAATTAAAGTTGTTTATCTTTTTCTTTTGCCGGAGCATACCGGATGTTTCCGAAGCATGGGCGCATGGTTGGTTTACATGGCGTAGAGGTGTTGGAAGCATATGAAATGGTGGTAAAATTGCAAAAGATGATATGGCAATGTCAACCAACAATAGGATAGACAACCTTCGAAAAAAAGTTTAAAAGACTTCATTAATTTCAGATAAATAATGCAGAACCCGGATATCCTAAATTTCCGTCGGCTGTCGGTATGTGTGGCCGTTTGCGCTATTGCCGGATGTTTTGTCGTGAACATAGGAATGCAGGCACATGCCCAGGACGTTAAGAGGAAAGCTTCTGTAAAGAAGGAGGAATCATATAAGCGTCCGCAGCCTACACGTCCAATTAAACCGGAGATTCCCGGAGTCAATCGTTATCAGCAAGACAAAATATTTCTTGAGTATGCCGACAGTCTCTATAAAGTGCAGAACTGGCGGGATACCACTGAAAAGCAGATTCTGAAAGGGAATGTCAAGTTCCGTCAGGCAGGAATGTGGATGTATTGTGATTCTGCATATTATTATCCCGAACTGAATTCGCTTGACGCTTTCGGAAACGTCAGGATGGAACAGGGTGATACTCTCTTTGTTTATGCCGACAAATTGTATTATGAGGGCAACGAGAGGCTTGCTCGGCTTAAAAACGGACCTTCGAGAGAGAAGGTGAATCTTATAAACCGGGATGTGACTCTGACGACGGACAGTCTGGAGTATAGCCTCGCGATGGAGTTGGGATGGTATGAGAAATGGGGTACAATAGATGATAAGGTCAATACTTTGACCTCCCTTTACGGCGAATATTCTCCCGGCACAAAGAATGCTGATTTTTATCATGATGTGGTATTGGTGAATAATGAAAATAATTTCACAATGCTGACCGATACACTGCATTATAATACGGACACTCATCTTGCGCGCATCGAGAGCACGACCGAGATACAGGGGGCGAACGACACGATCATCACTACTCGCGGTGTGTATGACACACAGCTCGGTAACGCCGAGCTCCTTTCAAGGTCAATGATTATCCATCGCGATTCAAACAACAATATCACTACGCTGGAGGGTGATTCAATTATCTATGACAAAATTTCCCGTATAAGCCGGGCATATATGTTCCGTGATCCGGACAAACATAGCATGCCTATGGTTCTGACTGACACTGCCCACAGGACTACATTGATAGGAGGATTCGGTATTTATAATGATTCCACGCGTGAGGCTTTGGCTACAGGATACCCTCTTTTGATGGAATACTCACAGAATGACACTCTGTTTCTCCGGGCTGACACCATACGGACTTATATAATCACAGAGATGGTGGAGCAGGGAAGACGTTGGACTGCCTCAGGCTATCCGGAGAGAAACGGTATCCCTATAATCAAAGCGGAGGATATGGGTATCTGGATCGACAGTCTGTTTTTTTCCGTCATTGTTCCGCTGGCTGAGGCTCCGAAGAAACTTTTGTCGGCGGCTTTGCCTCCGGCAAAACCAAAACCTGCCGCCTCAGTTGATGTGGAGAAGCCAGCCATGGCATCGTTTGATGTAAAAGACAAGCTTATGAATCCTGTAATGACAGACACCCTGCCGAATGATTCTGTCTTTACAAATGATGTCGCAATGAAAATCGGATCCGATTCAATTGTGTCGACGGTGCAGACCGATTCATTGGAGAGGGCGACATTATTGACGGATGACGGTCCCAAGAAAATATCCGCCGCTCCGGAAGGTGTTCTCCCTGGGGAAATTAATCCTGAAAAATTGATGGCGTCGGAATCTGATTCGATATCGGCAGTCGTTGATTCTGTCCCTAAAGTACCGAAGGACTTCCATGTAGCGTTGGCATACCACAGGGCACGTTTTTTCAAACAAGATCTACAAGGCGTCGCTGACTCTATGGTGTTCGTGGAACGTGATTCCATGATGTATATGTTCAGAAAACCGATCGTATGGAGCGGAGAAAGACAGGTGACAGGCAACCGTATAGATGTGCATTTCAATGATTCTACCGCTGACTGGGCTATACTTCCTGAATCGGGAATGATGTCGGAACATGTGGATGAGGATTTTTATAATCAGCTTTCCGGCAAGACATTGTTTGCTACGTTTGCGAACCAGACTTTGAAACGTCTTGAGGTGTCGGGAAATGTGGAGACTATATTTCTGCCTCAGGAGGCGGATTCCACGTTCAACCGTATGGTGGTGGCTGAAAGCTCGTTCCTTACCATAGATCTTGACAGCAACAAGATGGACCGTCTGAAGATGTGGCCTGAAGTGACAGGAAAAGTGACACCTATATTCCTTGTGAAAAAAGCCGACAAATATCTTCAGAAATTCCGTTGGTGGGGTTCTCTGCGGCCTGCCCGCGAATGGTATGGCGACAGGCTGCATTGGGATGACAATCTCGGCGAGGTGCCTGACGCATTGGAGCAATATTTTCTTGCTCCGTCAGACTTCGGAGAACCTAAGTCTTTTTCAGGAACAAGATTCGTAGCCCCCCCCACATCTTTGCCTGTGACTGATGATATGCCGGCAATAGAAGCCCCGGCTCCGGATTCAGTGTCGACACTGTTGCCCGGCGACGCTTCTTTGGAACAGCTTGAGCAGTCTGTCAGCGAGGCGGAGAAAAATGCGGATCAGGTTTCCGGAGAGGCTGCCAAAATAGAGAATGCGGTCACGAAAGAGGAGAAGAAGACATCCGGAGAATCCTCCGGAAATACCGGGACGGGAGAGGCTACTGGCATTAAAGAAAAAATTGTGACAAAGGAGGACGACTAATGAGCGATGTAATAAAACTGTTGCCGGATTCTGTTGCCAACCAGATCGCCGCCGGGGAAGTCATACAGCGTCCCGCTTCTGTGATAAAGGAGCTTGTGGAGAATGCGGTCGATGCCGGAGCTACAGATATAAAGATATACATAAAAGATGCCGGACGGACGTTGATACAGGTTGTCGACAATGGTAAGGGTATGAGCGAGACGGATGCGAGGATGGCGTTCGAGAGGCATGCCACTTCAAAGATACGCGGAGCCGAAGATCTGTTTTCCCTTCACACAATGGGTTTCCGTGGCGAGGCGCTTCCTTCGATATGCGCTATTTCTCAGGTGGAGATCAGAACCCGTACGGAGGATGACCAGATAGGCACCCGTCTTGTGATAAACGCTTCGAAGGTTGAGACGCAGGAACCATGCGTCTGTGACCGTGGGGTCAATATCATGGTGAAGAACATTTTTTTTAATGTCCCGGCGAGAAGGAAATTCCTGAAGACTGACAGTGTCGAGACTTCCAATATAATGAGGGAGTTCGAGCGGCTTGCCCTCGTCAACAACCATATCCGTATGAGCATTGACACCGGCAGCCGGATTCTTGATCTGCGTGCCGCCACATTCAAGCAGCGGATCGGAGACATATGGAAAAATAACCTTGATCTCCATCTTGTTCCTGTGGATGTTGACACTACGTTGATAAAGATTTCAGGATTCATATCGCGTCCGGAATTCGCACGCCGCCGCAATCCTTTGCAGTATCTGATCGTCAACGGACGGAATATGCGTCATCCGTATTTCCACAAGGCTATCATGAATTGTTACGATTCCTTGATTGCCGCTGACACACAACCTTGCTATTTCTTGAAATTTCAGGTAGATCCCGCAAGTATAGATGTAAATATCCATCCCACAAAGAATGAGATAAAATTCGAGTATGAACAAGAGATATGGCCTATCCTTCAGGCATCTGTCAAAGCGGCGTTAGGTAAATTCGGCGCTGTCCCGTCGATAGATTTCAATGCCGATATACTTCCGGTTGACCCGCTTCCGCAGGGAGAAGCGCCCGAAAAGCCTTCGCTTGATATCCCCGAAAATTACAATCCTTTTGTGGAGCAGCAAAATTCTTTCCTTGAAAAAGGTGGCGGTTTTGGAATGGGCGCTTTCCCGTTTGGCGGAAGCAATCCGTTTGGGGACGATTCGTCATCTTC
The DNA here is from genome assembly GCA_947174235.1 of uncultured Porphyromonadaceae bacterium. Lineage (GTDB taxonomy): Bacteria > Bacteroidota > Bacteroidia > Bacteroidales > Muribaculaceae > Lepagella. The sequence goes on from CAMWID010000023.1 coordinate 35,552, forward strand.
AGGGAAGAGGAAGCGTGGCGGGGGAGGACGCTATAATGAGCATGTCTCCAAAAATTGGGATTCGTTATATTCTGATTTCATAAGTAATACCGGAAGTCTGTCAGGTTCGGAATCATCCGATGAGTTTACCGGTCAGAGAGACACCGAGCCGTCGGATAATGACGTGCGTGGCGCGGAGCCGGAAGTATCGGTATCGGTTGGCTTTCCGGCATCAGTGCCGTCGCATGACCGGGATACATCTTCCGGTGTATTGCCGGAGATGGGAAATACCGCATCCGTAAGTGTCATATGCATGCAGTATGCGCAAAGTTATATTGTGACACCTTCCCGCGAGGGACTTATCATAATTGACCAGCATCGCGCCCATGTGAGGATACTTTTCGACAGATACCTCAGTCAGATGGAGCAGGAAGGTCAAGTGTCGCAGGGGATAATGTTTCCGGATTCTCTTATCCTGGATCCCGAATATCAGCATGCGCTCGAGGAAGTCGGAGATGAATTGTCCCGTCTGGGGTTTGTCATAGAATATGAAGAAGACAACAGATGGAAGATCGTGGCGGTTCCTGCCATGCTTAAAAATACGGATCCCAAAGACATGGTTTTGAAAATTCTTGAATCTGTCACTGAAGACGGAGTGAATTATGGCAATGAAGTGAACGTTGCCAAGAGCTTGCCGGAACGTCTGGCTCTGGTTATGGCGCGGACGTCTGCGATCCAAAGGGGGAGACGTCTTTCATCCGATGAGATGGAACATATCGTAGGGGAACTGTTCTCGCTTCCGTCGCCGGCATATACACCAAACGGGAATCGGGTGTATTGTCTTCTTGACGACAGCCGTCTTGAATCAATGTTCCGATAGTGTGTGAAAGCTCTGAGGTTTCAGGAAATAAAACTTATTTATTAAAATCTATTACTCATGGAAAATGTAGTTCAGGCTGTCAGTGGTGTTTTGACAGACTATGTCATGGTGTTCACATTGCTTGCGATGGCGATATACTTCACGGTAGCCACACGTGGCGTACAGTTCCGTATGATGGGGGAGATGTGCAGGCTTCTTATAAAATCAGGAAGCCGTAACAATGTCAGAACTAAAGGTCACTCCCACAACGGAGCGGTCAGTTCGTTCCAGGCGTTCGCCATATCCATAGCATCACGTGTGGGAACCGGGAACCTCGCCGGAGTTGCCACGGCTATCGCCCTGGGAGGTCCGGGGGCGGTATTCTGGATGTGGCTTATAGCGCTTCTCGGCGCTTCGAGCGCTTTTGTAGAGTCTACACTTGCACAGCTGTTTAAGATAAAAGGGAAAAATTCCTTTATGGGCGGTCCTGCATACTATATTCAGAAGGGACTCCACAAAAGGTGGTGGGCGGTGACGTTTGCAGTTCTGATAACCCTTACATTCGGATTCGCGTTCAATACAGTCCAGTCAAACACCATAGCGTCAGCGTTTCAGGAGAGCTATGCGTTCCCGAGGGAATGGATGGGCATCATCCTTACAGTCCTGACGCTTGCCATCATTTTCGGTGGAATAAAAAGCATATCAAGATTCAGTGAGATTGTCGTTCCGGTAATGGCGGTGGCATATATTTTGCTTGCCCTGGTTATCATAGTCATGAACATTGACCGTATTCCCCATGTGTTTGCTCTTATTATAGAGAATGCTTTCGGAATCGGGCAGGCTGCGGGCGGTGCGTTCGGCGCCGCCATGACCATGGGTGTGAAAAGAGGGCTGTTCAGCAATGAGGCGGGGGAGGGGTCAACCCCTAACGCGGCAGCCACCGCATCAGTGTCTCATCCGGTTAAGCAAGGGTTGATACAGGCTCTGGGTGTTTATACCGACACTTTGCTCATATGTAGCGCAACGGCATTCATCATCTTGTGCAGCGGAATGTTTATTGAGGGACATGACGGTATTGTGCTTACCCAGAAAGCTATTGATTCGGAATTGGGAGGAAGCCATAATTACGGTTCGATATTTGTGAGTATAGCGATATTGTTTTTTGCGTTTACAAGCATAATCGCCAATTATTACTATGGAGAGACCAATATAAGGTTCATACGCGACAATGATTTCATTATCCGTGTTTATCGTCTGCTGGTAGGAGCGATGGTGTATCTCGGGGCTGTATGCTCACTTGATCTTGTGTGGGGATTTGCCGACATCACTATGGCTCTTATGACTTTGTGCAACCTTGGAGCGATAGCGTTGCTTGGAAAATATGCGGTGAGTCTGTTGGGTGACTATATGTCGCAGCGCAAGGCGGGGAAGGATCCGGTGTACCGTTCTTCCACGATACCTGACATAGCTTCGGAGACAGAATGCTGGGAATAAGCCGTCAGGGATTGGACTATACTTCAGTCGTAAAATTTTTTGTATAATCTAAACAAATCCGGGATTTCAATCGTTAGGTAATTCGGCAGATATGATGTCTGCCGAATTAATCGTGTATAACCGTTATGAAAAAAAAATTAAAGTTTGTAGTCTTGTTGCTTGCCAGTATTATGATGACGGGTACGATGTCGGCATGTTCAGATAATGACGGAAAGGACATTGAGACTGTCATTCCGGAAAACAAATTGCCGGAAGCAGCAAAAACATTTATCTCCACCTATTATCCATCTGCGACAGTGAGATCTGTAAAGAGGGAGCTTGACAACGGTGTCGTGCTTTATGACGTGGATTTCACCAACGGTCATGAGATCACATTCAATTCCAAAGGTGAATGGGTAGAAGTGGATGCTCCTGACGGTCAGTCGATACCTGACGGAATACTTCCGGAAGTTATACAGTCATATCTTGATACGAATTATCAGGGTTATGGGGTGAACGACGTGACAAAGACCGGTGCCGGCTATGAGGTGGAACTTGTGAGCGGTGTAGATCTTCTGTTTGACGCGCAGGGAGATTTCATTCGTATAGACAGGTGACGAGATTTCCTAAAAGATTTCAGAAACTAATTTTTGACCTCTGAGTCGTAACAAAAAATCCCGATGAATATTCATCGGGATTTTTTGTTGATTAAGTTTTATTCTGTCTGAGAGATCTCCCTGTAGATCAGAAGAGACTCCAGCTGACGGTAAGCCCTGCCATTACGATTGCCACCATCGACATCAGTTTTATAAGGATGTTCAGGCTCGGACCGGATGTGTCTTTGAACGGATCGCCTACGGTGTCACCAACCACGGTAGCCTTGTGTACCTCACTGCCTTTTCCGCCGAAGTTGCCCTCTTCGATATATTTCTTGGCATTGTCCCATGCTCCGCCTGCGTTTGCCATGAATATGGCGAGCACGAAGCCCGCGCTCAATCCTCCGGTCAGAAGACCGATCACTCCGGGAACTCCGAAGACAAGTCCGACGATGATGGGCACCGCGATCGCGAGAAGCGACGGAAACACCATTTCCCTTTGAGCGCCTTTGGTGCTTATCTGAACGCAACGAGCGTAATCAGGCTCAGCCTCGCCGGTAAGAATGCCTTTGATAGTACGGAACTGACGTCTTACTTCTTCCACCATGTGGGCTGCGGCGCGTCCTACGGCATTCATTGTGAGTCCGCAGAAGAGGAACGCCATCATGGCTCCGATAAACATGCCTGCGAGAACCATGGGATTCATGAGGTTGACATTGTATGCCATCATGAAGTCGGTGAAAGTCGCTTCCTGAAGAGGTATCTGTATCGCCTCGTCGCTCAGGGAAGTGCCGATCTGGATGAAATCCGCTCCTATGCGGTGTAGTCCGATACGGATCTCTTCGATATACGAAGCGAGAAGCGCGAGACCGGTAAGGGCGGCAGAACCGATTGCAAAACCCTTGCCCGTGGCGGCAGTGGTGTTGCCGAGAGAGTCGAGGGCGTCGGTGCGTTTGCGGACTGCTTCTCCGAGACCGCTCATTTCGGCGTTGCCGCCGGCATTGTCGGCGATAGGTCCGTAAGCGTCGGTGGCGAGTGTGATACCGAGTGTTGACAGCATGCCCACTGCGGCTATGCCTATGCCGTAAAGACCCCAGGATATGTTGGCGAAATCAAATCCGCTCGCGAGCCAATAGCTGAGTATGATGCCTGCCACCACGGCGATGACCGGGACAGCTGTAGAGATCATGCCGAGACCTACGCCTGAGATGATGACAGTGGCGGGACCGGTCTGTCCGCTCTCGGCGAGTTTCTTTGTCGGTTTATAAGACTGGGAGGTGTAATATTCTGTGGCGCGTCCGATAATGATTCCCACCAGCAGACCTACCACCACGGCGAAAGATATGTTGACCCAGTTGGGGATGTCAAGCATATAAAGGATTCCGAATGTGGCGAACACGATCAGCGCTGAGCTGAGGTTGGTGCCCGTGGCAAGGGAGTTGAGGAGATTCTTCATTGATGCGTTCTCCTTTGTCTTTACAGCAAAAATGCCTATTATGGAGAGAATTATGCCGACTGCCGCTATGAGCATAGGGGCGAGAACAGCCTTCACCTGCAATGCCACGGCGCTTTCCACGCCCATTATTCCTGCGGTGCCGGCTCCTGCGGCGGCTCCGAGAGCCGCTGTCGCGAGGATTGAGCCGCAGTAGCTCTCATAGAGGTCGGCGCCCATGCCTGCCACGTCGCCTACGTTGTCGCCCACATTGTCGGCTATGGTGGCGGGATTGCGGGGATCATCCTCCGGGATGCCTGCCTCGACTTTTCCTACAAGGTCGGCGCCTACGTCAGCAGCTTTGGTGTAGATTCCGCCACCGACGCGGGCGAACAGCGCCTGAGTTGACGCGCCCATGCCGAAGGTAAGCATCGTGGTCGTGATCATTGTGAGTTTGTGTGTGCCGTCGGCGGGTTCTATCCAGTTGAGAAGAATATACCAGAAAGAGATGTCAAGCAGCCCGAGTCCTACGACCACCAGACCCATTACGGCTCCGCTTCGGAATGCCACCCTGAGTCCGGCGTTGAGGCTTTTGCTTGCCGCGTTGGCGGTACGTGCCGAAGCGTAGGTGGCGGTCTTCATTCCCAAGTATCCGGCGAGACCGCTGAAGAAACCACCGGTGAGGAAAGCTACGGGCACCCATGGATTCTGCAGACCGAATCCGTATGCCATTATAGAGAAGAGAATTACAAGCCCGAGGAATACGAGCCCTACGATTTTGTATTGCTGGCGTAGATAGGACATAGCGCCCTGACGCACGTAAGATGCGATTTTGCGCATCGTCTCGGTGCCTTCGCTCTCACCCATCATGCCTTTGTAGAAATACCATGCCATTACCAGGGCGATTATTGATGCCACCGGTACGATCCAGAATAAAATGCTGTCCATCGTTAAATCATGAATTGAATTTTAGGTTAATAATTACATTTACGGTTATAAGGCGCGAGGTAGTCTTCAATATGAAAACTCCTCTGCATTATAGCACAAAATTAGCGGTAATCCGGATTTCTGCAAAAAATAAATACATGTTGTGCAACATGTATTTATCATGTGGATTTCCCGGGGAGGAGTCTTACACGCGAAAACAGTCTCAGAATCAGTGGAGGCTGCGAGGGGGAAGTGCGTGTATGGTGATTAGAGCAGCCCTATGGAATTGAGGAAAATCAGGAAAATGGCGGCGGGACAAAGCCATCGAAGGCAGAAAATGAACGCTCCGGTCATCCCGAAACCGTATCTGCCGTGGTCGGTCAGCTGGTCGCTTATGAATTTGCGGCTGACCCACCATCCTGCGAAAAGAGAGCATATGAACCCTCCTGCGGGAAGACAGATGTTGGATGAAAGATAGTCAAACAGATTGAAGAATGTCATCCCGAAGATGGTCACGTCGCTCATTGCCCCGAAACTTAGCGCGCACAAAAGACCGCCGGCAAGGGCGATAGCTGTGGAGAGGATTGTTGCCCGTTTTCTTGACATGCGTTTTTCTTCACAGAAATAGGTAATGGAGATCTCGCTCATCGAAACCGTTGAGGTGAGCGACGCCAAGAACAGAAGCAGGAAGAATAGGGTAGACCATACCATTCCGCCGGGGAGGCGGTTGAAAATGTAGGGGAGCACTTCAAACACGAGTGTCGGTCCTGCTTCCGGAGATATGTTGAAAGAGAAGACCGCCGGAAAGATTATAACCCCGGCAAGTATCGCCACTGCGGAATCGAGAATGGCGGTGGTGGCGGCTGTTTTCCCGAGCCTGTTTTTTTCACTGAAGTAGGAGGCGTAGGTCATCATGCATCCGAGTCCGAGGCTGAGCGAGAAAAATGCCTGACCCATCGCCCCGAGAAGCACCCCCGACGTGATCTTGCTGAAATCCGGTGTGAAAAGGAATCTTATCCCTTCCTCAAAACCGGGTAAGAAAAAGGAATTGACGCAGAATGCCACAAGCAGGAGAAACAGTAGCGGCATGAGCACATTTGACGCCCGTTCTATCCCTTTGGTCACTCCGCTGACAAGTATCAAGAAATTTGTCAGCAGGAATACCACTGTCCATATCAGTGGGCGCCATCCTGTAGTGAGGTTTACGAACTGACCGTGTCCCGCCTCTCTGTTTGAAAAATCGAGTGCTCCGGTGAGGGATGACAGACAATATTCCACTGTCCATCCCGCCACAACAGAATAGAAGCTCAGTATCAGCAGCGATGCCAGTATCCCGAGCGGACCGGCGATGTGTGAGATTCTTTTGCCTCCGAGGCTGCGGTAAGCCCCGAAGATATTGCTGCGTGTGCCGCGTCCCATGCAGAACTCCGCGCACAGCAGCGGCACACCAATAAGAAACACGAAGCATAGATAGCATATCATGAAAGCTCCGCCACCGTGTATCCCCGCTTCATAAGGGAATCTCCAGATGTTGCCGAGACCTACGGCGGATCCTACAGTGGTGGCTATGGCACCGAATTTTGTGTTGAAGACTGCTCTTCCGCTATTGTGTGATGACATATGTTGCAGTTATAAGTCTGGAATGTTTTTGCAAATTTAATGATTATTTATAAGAAAGAATGCATAAAATGTGAAATTATTATGATCTGTTTGCATTAATTGTATTTTTTACTTAATTTTGAACATTAAATTTGTCCATTCCCCTCAATATCCGGTCTGTGCTGCTGCGGAGGCTTATGCCTACGAAGATGCGTCGGGAATATGGATTCCGGAATGTAGGAATGATGGGTTTGGAGGCGGTTGTGTGACCGGCTCCGTGAACGGACATACTTTTAACTGATAATTAAATGCAGTGGTAATCCAAATGATGGAGACGTTATCTCTGGATCGGCGATCCGGAGCGTTGACAAAAATTGGATAGCCGCACTTAAAACCATTAAAAACCAAAACATGAAACCTGAGAATCTAAAAAGACTGTTTCTCTCTTTCGGGCTCGCGTCGATGATGGCTTTGCCCGCAGTGGCAAACACTCGGACCCTGGCTGATGTCACGACACATCAGGCGGGAGGAAACTATTATTGCTATCCTTATTTATATGAGACTCCTCCGGCACAGACTCCCGCTCCGGAAGGTTACGAGCCTTTCCATATGGAACACTATGGCAGACACGGGAGCCGCTGGCATATAGGTTACAAACTTTTCGACAAGTCATATGAGATCCTTGACAAGGCGAAATCCGCCGGCAAGCTGACTCCGCTCGGTGAGAAAACATACGAGGCGATAAAGACTATCCGGGAGAAGGCGCATGAAGGTAGATCCGGTGAACTCTCCGACAAGGGCGCGTGGCAGCATCAGGGTATCGGCAAGCGCATGGTGGAGAACTATCCGCAGATTTTCAATTCTAAAACCAATCTCGACGCACGCTCCACAGTAGTGATCCGTTCGATACTTTCGATGTTCAACGCTCTGGACGGTATCCGCTCGATGGTGCCCGACATGAAGATAAAGACCGACGCCAGCTATGCCGACATGTGGTATATGAACTATTCCGACAAGGAGGCGCGCAAGCTTCGTCAGCGTGCGGACTCTACCGTGGTCAAGGAATTCAACCGCCGTCATGCCGACAAAGGGGAATATCTAAAGAAACTGATAAACGATCCGGTTTATGCGAAAGACAGCATAGGCAACAAGCTTTACCATTCGCTTCTGACAGCATTGCTCAACTGTCAGAGCCATTCCGACCAGCCTTGGCTCGTGGATGAGATCTTCACTCCGGAAGAGGTGAAGGAGAGATGGGTGCAGAAGAATGTTTACTGGCTGATGCAGGGTGGCAATTCCAAGATTACTGAAAACCGTATGCCTTTCTCGCAGTCCAACCTTCTGGAGAACATTATCCTCAGCGCTGACACGGCGATGAATTCAACAGTGCCGAGTGTCAACCTCCGTTACGGACATGACACTATCGTGATGCCTCTTACAGCTCTTATGGAACTTGACAATTTCGGAGACGAGATGAACGATCTGGAGGCGCTTGCCGACAGCGGATGGCACGATTATCTTGTAGTTCCGATGGCTGCCAACATCCAGATGGTGTTCTACCGCAAGCCCGGTACTACCGGAGATGACGATGTCCTTGTCAAGGTGCTTCTCAACGAACGTGAGACGAAACTTCCGGCAGGTCATGTGAGTGGTCCCTATTATCGTTGGAAAGATCTCCGCGACTATTATATGAAGAAGATCGCTCCTTACACCACCGGTCCCGTTCTTCAGTACGAGAACTGAAAACACTTACCGGAGGGGTGGAAATTATTCGGATTCCGCTTTCCGGCAGTCATAAAAAATATCCGTGGCTCAGAAAAATTCTGGACCACGGATATTTTTATTGACAGGGCGCTTTCGCGATGTCTTCAGTAAACTACAACAAAAGAACACAAGAACACAAAAACACAAGAACGGGATTATTCTTTTCAGCACGGGCGGTCATTGCCTTGAGTTCCCCGCCATTACGCAGTTGCCCGACAAGAGTCATGAAACATGGTCAATCCTATATATTATCCAATAGTCAACCGGACATTCGGGGTTTGCACAATTCAAAAGATTTGAGTCGCCTTTTTTGAATGTGTCATTTTTGGTAAAGTTACAATGTCCGCATGCATAGTGAAGATTGTTCCAGTCGAATTTCAAATCTTTATCGCCACCATGTTCATGGAAATGCTCCACATTTATTGTGGTGATATGGATATCTTCACATAGATAGCATTTGTTATGGGAATCCTCAAATAAAGCCAAGACAACATCTTCCTCACGATATGACCCGTTTGCCTTGGCTTTTTCTTTTGCAAGGGATTCGGGGGCATCCTTCCGTTTGGTAATGTTGATCATATCAATTTCTTAATATTATTTAGCTTCATGGTCAACCATTGTAACTACTCACCTATATGTATGTGACGGAGTTAGAGGGCGGTCGAACCCATTCTTTCACACACTCCTCAATATAAATCTTCGCTGATATTATCCAT
>CAMWID010000024.1 GCA_947174235.1 uncultured Porphyromonadaceae bacterium
TTCTCCATCTTCATTGCCTCATATACAAGCACAACATCGCCGGGGTTGACAGTATCGCCGGGTTTAACCTTGATGCTCATCACAGTCCCTCCCATAGGAGCGACGAAAACAGGACCGGTAACTTCACTCTTGGCAGCTTTCTTAGTTTCCTGAGCCTGGGGTGAATTAGCCTTGTTTACCTCATATTCAGCTTTACGCTTGTTTGTGAGATATGTCTTAGCAACAGCAGGAAGAAGTTCGAGTAGTAGTAGTTCCTCTTCGTTTAGGGCAAGTTTCACGCCTCCAAATTGGTCAAGAACAGGATTTTCCGGTTGTATGTAAGATGCAACATCGTAGGGTTTCTCTTCGGGGCTGCCGGTGATATGTTCACGGAACTTCGGATCTACAGGCACAGGCGTATTGCCGTATTCGCCCTTTACAAGAGAAATAAACTGATTACTCTTGTTGGTGTAATCCGGCTTACCTGCACGGCGATCAAGTGCCAATGAGACAGCCTGGGAACCTACAATCTGGCTTGTGGGAGTCACAAGAGGCACGAGACCTGCATCACGACGCACCTTCGGGATAAGAGCCATAGCCTCCTCGAGAACGTCTTCAGCCTTAAGGGCACGGAGATTCGCCACCATATTTGAATACATGCCGCCGGGCACCTCCGCATTCTTGACGATCTCATTTGGTTTCGGGAATCCGAAATATGCCTCTATCTTATGGCAGGCGTCAAGAAGTTCTTCTTCCTTATCCGCTTTCGCAGCCTCTATCGCACGGTCAAATTCCGCATCGATCTCTGCCGGCATCTCTGCAAACGCCTCATCGAAGTCTCGCTGCCATTTATCCTTGTTAAGGTCAAAATCTGCAAGTGCCTTGCGGGCATCTTTGAGTTCGTGACGGATCTTGGCGACAGCCTCCATATCAGCCTCTATCTCTATTCCGAGTTTCTTGCAGAAAATATCCACAAGCTCGATAGCGGGTGCGGCGGAACCGCCTCCGAACCACCATATGTTGGTATCAACAATATCAACTCCCTGAATAATAGCGGTCAAAACAGAAGCCAAACCATAACCGGGAGTGCAGTGTGTGTGGAAATCGACAGGAACACTCAGAGCCTTCTTCAATTTAGGCATCAGAGTGAAGATACGCGACGGATTGACAAGTCCAGCCATATCTTTAAGGGTGACCATCTTCGCCCCGAGTTTCTCCATTTCCACAGCCTTGTTGATAAAGTAGTCGTCGGTAAAGACTTTCTCCTCCTCAGGTGTGCCCTTGGGATCAACGGTATAGCAAACGGCTGTATCGGCAATTGCCACATTACCGTTAATGCCATTGAGCTCATTGATCATCTTGATCGAGCTCTTGATATTGTCAAGGTCGTTGAGAGCGTCGAATATGCGCATCACGTTAAGACCATTCTCTATCGCTTTCTTGTAGAACCCCTCAAGCACGGAATCGGGATAAGGAACGTACCCGAAAAGGTTTCTGCCACGGGAGAGGGCGGAAAGAAGAGAAATACCTTTCATCTCCTTGGAACAGGAACGCAGACGGTCCCACGGACTTTCTCCAAGGTAACGCATCACGGAATCAGGTACGGCGCCGCCCCATACTTCCATGATATAAAACTTAGCCTCGCGGTAAAGAGGAAGAAGTTTGTCGACATTCTCCTGCTTCATGCGAGTGGCAAACAATGACTGCTGGCCATCGCGCAGCGTCAAGTCTCTTATTTGAAGTTTCCTTGCCATGTGGTATAAGTTAAATCATTTTTAGATTTTTGCCAAAATTAATATTAAAATCCTAATTACAGAAATTTTTCCGCAAAAGATTTTTAAATTGCTTGAAAAAAACTTTTTTACTTCATGAAAATTCTATTTTATATCCGTTTTTTGTATTTTCGCGACAAAATAATCTGACAAAAAGTTATGAAACACTTCTTTTTTTCCATTCTTCTCGCATTGATATCCGTCGCATCTTTCGCTCAAAGCCAATATTCCACATTGCGCGACGTCCCCTACTCTTCAAAAAGTGATGAATACTCAACGCAACGTCTCAAGCTTGATATACATTATAACACCGGAGCCAAGGATATTCCGGTGATCGTCTGGTTTCACGGAGGAGGTCTTACAGGGGGCAATAAGTTTATTCCCGCAGAACTTAAGGAGAACGGATATGTGGTGGTCGCTCCGAACTATCGACTGATTCCTGATGTCGATGTGGAGGAATGTATTGACGATGCGGCTGAAGCGGTAGCCTGGACCTTTAAAAATATTGAAAGATATGGGGGCGATCCCAAAAGGATATTTGTTTCCGGGCATTCGGCAGGCGGATATCTCACAAGTATGATCGGACTTGAAAAGAAATGGCTTGATAAATATGGAGTGGACGCGGATTCAATCGCCGCCCTTATTCCATATAGCGGACAGGTTATAACCCATTTCTCCGACCGTAAAAGCAAAGGAATCGGAGAACTGACCCCATACGTCGACAATCACGCACCTCTCTTCCATGTAAGAAACGATTGTCCGTCTTATATTATAATCACAGGAGATGCCGAACAAGAACTCTATGGAAGATACGAGGAAAATCTTTATATGTGGAGAATGATGAAACTTGCCGGACATCCCGATGTCAGGATTTATAAACTTGATGGATATAATCACGGTGACATGGCTTCTCCAGCCCATCATATCATGAAGCAAGAAATCAGCAGAATTCTGTCGGAGAAATGAGAATATTCAAAATTATTTAATTTTCTTGTCACAATTTAACAGTCACTGCGTCTTTATAAACAGAAAACGAAATAAATCGCTTTCTGTTTATAATTTTTACAACAAAATGAACCAGTCCCATTTCAAATTAACTAATCTTTCCATATTTCGCCTGGGGGTATTGATTGCATTGTTTCTATTTACATGCCAGTCAATCTCTGCAGATGTCAAAATTTTTGGCAAAGTGTTGTCGGAAAACGATTCCACTCCTGTAATCGGTGCCTCATGCAAATTATTTGCCGACGGGAAACAGATCATGGCAACTCAAACAAATGAAACAGGTGTATTTTCTATAGAAAGCAAAGAGACTGAAACATTACGGCTCAACATTGAATCTCCGGAGTTTGCCGACTATGAAATCACTCTTGAGGGTGTAAAAAAGAATATGGATTTAGGATATATATATCTTTCCCCGGCAGGCAGACTACAGGAATTGGTGGTTACTGCCGAATCACGCAGAGAATCAAGAGGGAAAACTATTGTCATTCCATCATCTATGGATGTAAAGGCATCATCCGACGCACTGTCTCTTCTAAGAAAACTCCAGCTCGACGGTCTCGAAGTCAATCCTGTAAACCGCTCGATGAGCGTAATGGGATCAAGTGTGGTCATACTTATCAATGGTGTCCCTTCAACACAGGATGATGTCAACGCCCTCAATCCAAAAGATATCTCAAAGGTGGAATATTCAAGATTCGTTCCGGCTCGATATGCCGATAAAGGTGCCGGAGGTTTCATCAATATATCTTTGAAAAAACGTGACGACGGTGGCTCCATCTACATCTGGGGGCGTGGTTGCCCTACAACGGGGTTCGTAGACGGAAATATCCGAGGCTCATACCACCAGGGACCTTCCCAGTTCACACTTTCCTACAATCCTTCCTGGCGTAGTTACAACAATGTGTACGATTATTCCGAGTCTTCGTTGATAGGAGATAATTTCAGAGTGGATCTCACTTCCAATTCAAAATCCCCTTTCCATTATCTCAACAATCCTCTAAATCTTAAATATGTGTTCCGTCATGACGAATCGCTGGTATTTTCTGCAACATTCAATGCCGCGATTTTCAATGATGGCAGAAGTTCTAAAGGAGACACCCACGATTCTCTGAATGGAGACTATCACAATGAATCCAAATCAAGCAGCAAAAGCTTTACACCATCTCTTGACCTATATCTACGCAAAGACTTCAACAGCAAAAATTCACTCGAACTCGAGGTGGTAGGGACAATATCAAATACCGACTACCGCAGAAACTTAACTGAAAATTTCGAGGACGGAGAAATGGAATCCTACATAACAGACACGGACAACCGCAGACGTTCTCTCATTTCGGAAATCAGCTACGTGCACACTTTCAGCGAACTGACAGAATTATCCGCCGGATACCAAAATACCGTTTCAGGTAACGACAACCGTTATCTTGTGACCAACTATAAAGCCACATTGACTGAAAACAATAATTACGTATACCTTCAGCTCACACAACAGGCAGGGCCGGTGTATCTTAGATTTGCTACCGGCGCAAAATTATTCTGGATGCGCAACGACCTCAACAAGCGCCATTTCATACGTAATCTTTCATCAGCGCTTGCAAGCTGGAACATCAATCAGATGTGGACTCTTACATATCAGTTTAACTACTCTCCGTCAATCCCGGGGCTTGCATCGCTCACCGACTATCCTCAGCAGACCTCCCTCTACATGATCAGCAATGGAAATCCGGACCTCAAAGTCAGCGATGCCTTTTACAACGGCATGACTTTGAATTTCAAAAAAGGGATATGGACTGCCGGAGCTATGTTTAGTCTCAACCATATTGACAATCCCACATTTTCTGATGTCTCCTATGAAGGAGATGGGAAATTCCTTTCCAACAGTCAAAACTTCAAATCACAACAAAACCTCATGAGCAGACTGAGTTTCGGCTTTAACGGATTGGCAAAGATGTTTGGTGCGAACCTTAACTTATATTATGAGTCCTACAAGGCAAAAGGCAATAATTGGGAACACAGTCTTAATTCCGTAAACGGTTCTATTAACCTATGGTGGAACAAAGGTCCGTTTACAATCAGCTATTGGAGAAAATTCCCGGGCAAGAGCCTCTGGGGAACATCTGTAAGCAAAGAAGAAAACGGTGACGCACTCGACTTCCAATACTCCCCCAACAAACACTGGACGTTAGATATCGGTTGGTATTACATGTTTAGTAAAAAAGGCACTCAGTATCCATCATGGGATTATTCAGCATCCAACCCCGGCTATAGATTCAGATACATAAAGAATAATGCCAACATGATCTGTATCTCATTCGTCTATCAGGCTGATTTCGGATCAATCTTCCGTACCGCACGCCGTGGGCTGAACAACAGAGACAACGGTTCTTCGTTGTTGAGGCAATAATCAGTCTTTCATCGATCAATTATAGTATTAATTAAATAAGATCCGTGGCTCGTGGATGAGTCGCGGATTTTTTTGTAATTTTGCACACTGATAACAGAATTAAATAATTACTCAATTTTATGTGGGTCATATTAGCTTTGGTTTCCGCTCTCTGTCTCGGGTTTTATGACATTTTCAAAAAGCTTTCTGTAAAAGGGAACGATGTTCTCATGGTGCTCATGCTCAATACCGTTTTCGGAGCCCTTTATATGTCGCCGTTCCTGATTGACGGCATTTCTCAGGGAAACCGGGGATTCGGGAACTCTCTCTCCGGGCATCTTCAGATTTTGCTTAAATCTGCAATTGTGTTGGGATCATGGCTATTGGGATATTTTGCAATAAAGCATCTTCCCCTGACAGTGCAGGGACCGATCAACGCCTCGCGTCCCGTCATTGTGCTTGTCGGTGCGCTTCTCATATTTGGAGAGCGGCTCAACTGGATACAATGGCTGGGAATAACTCTCGGTTTTACGTCTCTGTTTTTCATTTCCCGTATCGGTGCCAAGGAAGGTTTCTCGATAAAACATTCTAAATGGATATGGATGTCAATTGGCGCCACCTTTTTAGGAGCTGTAAGTGCGCTTTACGACAAATATCTGTTGAAATCATTCTCTCCCATTGAAGTTCAGGGATGGTATTCTCTATACCAATGCTTTATAATGGTAATCACCATATCGATTATCAAAGGGAATAAGAAGCAGATCGGTGACAAATTCGTATGGAGATGGACCATACCGTGTATCGCCCTGTTTCTGACTGTCGCCGACATGGCATATTTCTACTCCCTGTCGCTCGATGGTTCGATGGTGGCAATTGTCTCAATGATAAGAAGAGGAAGTGTGATTGTCAGTTTTCTCTACGGAGTCATCGCCCTTCACGAAAAAAATATAAAGCCAAAGCTGATCGACCTCAGCATCCTCCTCCTGAGCCTCGCCCTTCTCGTCATCGGCTCTCAGTATTGATAAGCAAACTTGATTTCCAAGAGTCTATTGTACGGGTCTGTTTGGAGAATGATGCTCCTATTGCTATAATATCCCTGCCGTCGGAAGCAAACGGAAGCGCATAATTCTTTCTTCCGATCTGCTCCAACGCCTCTTCGGCAGTGCCGTCAAGTTTGAGTTCGATGATGTAATAATATTTTTGGGTTTTGACAAACAAGTCAATACGACCGTCAGAAGTGCGGTATTCTGTCTGGACATTAAGTCCGACAAGAATCATCAACATAAGTAGAGCGTTATGGACGTTCCTCTCAGACTGCATCTCCATTTCATAAGGGATCGAAGCAAAAAGACTTGTCAGCCGCTTCATGAACCCTTCCACATCACCTGATTCAAATTCAAGCACAAACTGGTAAACATTGAAAGCGACATCCTGTTTTTTGAGAGATGTGTAAAGAGGGAAAAGATATTGCAGAAAACCTCTCTTTACTTCACCATTTGGAATACCTAACGTATATAAGTCAGCAAAAGGATCATATCCTTTTATTGTCAGATACCCACTCTGATAAAACAAAGCTATCGGCTGGGACGAATCAATCTCTATCCCTGTCAACTCTTCACGAGTACATTTCACATTGAAAAAAGCATTCAGATCTATGCCGTATTTTTTAAGAGGTTCTATCAGGACAGTAGGTTTTCCTCCTGAATCAATCCAGAAATTCTCCGTACGACAGCGGTCTAATGCCTGCAAGAGAGAAAAAGGATTGTAAATATCTTCAGCACCTTCCGAGAAATGATAGCCGTCATACCATTTTTTCAAAACAGATTTTACCTGACCTATATTCCAACCCCAGTTTTCAGCATACTTGTGAAGCCCAAACCGGAAATTTTTATCAAGTTCAGACTCAGATATTCCACAGATGGCATTATATTGTTTTAAAACAGAAATGTCTTGTATATTATTAAGACCGGAAAAAATTGAAACTTTCCCGAATCTGGAGACTCCTGTCAAGAAAAGAAGGTGGATAAATTCTGCACAACTTTTAAATCCGGAATAAAAAGTAGCCAATTTATTTCGGTTGGCTTCAAATTTATCCTTATCATCAAGAGTATTCACCAATGGTTTATCATACTCATCTACAAGAATGACAACCCGTTTGCCTGTTGTTTCAAAAGCTTTTCTGATCACATTCCTAAGCCGGGTTGAAAAATCGGCAAAGCAATCAACGTGCACATTATATTTTTCTTCCCATTCTTTCAAGTGTGTGTCTAAAGCCCGGTCAATGGCATTCGATTCATAATATCCCCACGCATTAAGATCAAGATAAAACACAGGGTGCGCCGCCCAGTCCCATTTTAATGAATCGGCGGCAAGACCGCAAAAAAGATCTCGCCTTCCTTCGAAAAAATATCTCAAAGTAGACAAAAACAGGCTTTTTCCAAAACGTCGTGGCCGACCCAAGAAGAAATATCCACCGCGTAGAAAATATTTCAGAAAACCGGTTTTATCAACATAGAGCCAGTTACCTGTAATTATTTTCTCAAAATTCTGTTCGCCAATCGGATAATATACTTCTTCCATAGTCGTCAATTTAAGGTTCAATCGGATTGCAATCAAGTTTATTACAAAAACCAATCTTACATAAATTCCACATCTCCAACAAAATTACATCATTTTTACCATAATCAAAAATGTTTTAACCAAAAACATTCTAAAACGGACGCAACAGAAGATGAAAAATCCTCTGAACAGTGTGTAAAATGAATCCGGGAAAGAATCTTATTCTTTCCCAGGATTCATTTCGTATTTTATTTCACATCTATTTCACATCTATTTCACAACTATTTCACATCGCTTCCGAAAATCTTGCCTTCTCCAAGATTGGAAAAACGGGGACCTGACTGATAGAAGTTGTTGGTCAACTCTATCCATTTCCCTTTCTCGCAAAGACGCGCATAGCTTCCATCTTCGAAATATGTGTGATCTTTATCTTCTTCCACATTCTTATGACGGTCAAACTTCTGGGCAAAGAATGTGGTATAGACATGCGCCTTACCCCCTCTGACATCCACTCCGTTAGCTCCGGAATGCGTAAAATTGCCTTGCCGTATGGAAACTTTTCCATTGTTGACAATCGCAGCAAACACCGGATTGCCCCAGAAAGCGCTGTTGTAAAGCAACAGCTGCGCCTCCGGATGCACTTTCGCAGTGTTGGCTTCTTCTCCCATAAGCACATACGATCTCACAGGCTGATCCGGAATTGTGGTGTTGACAAGTTCGGAATTGATTGCTACAATCTTTGTGTCACGGTCTGCCTCTTCCACAAAAAGCGAATATGTGCACCCATCAGAACCATGACCTATTACTGTCATCTTGCCGGGATAACGTCCGGTGACTTCATCTTTACGGAAATGAATGCCATAGATCGATCCATACACAAAATTATTAAATATTGTCTGATCTTTGACATCAGCGAATTTCAAGGCACTGCAATTAGATTGAACGTAACGCATCATAAAGGTACTCGGGTATCCTTGTCCCCCTTCAGGCAAACGGGATCCGTAATGGGGATTGAACTGCATGTTGCGGATAAACCCGCCTTTGTCGCCTCCGCCTACCCATATGCCTGCTCTCAAAGGCATGCCTGCCATATAATCCACGTAATGACCACTCGTGTCATGGCTTGCCAAGTCAAGACCCTTGTCTGCCGCCGCAAACGTCACATTGACGGCATAGACCCCGTGTCCTTGACCCTGGATCATAAAAGGAGTCTTGAGCGGATTTGCCATGGAATTGTCTCCTGACACTATGTTTGCCTGAACAAGAGTGATACCCCTCAGACCTGCACCCTTATTAAGCTGTATCAAAGACTCCCCGGCTTCTCCACCGGCGCCACCGGAATAATTTGTAAAAATTGCGGTGCCGCCTCCCTGTGTGTGGTGCTGCACATCCCATGAACCGCGCAATTCCACTCCTTCAGGCACAACAACAGGACTCTCGACCAGATATCTCCCTGCCGGAAGATATACTGTTCCGCCGCCTTGTTCCTTTATCTTATAAAGCGCTTCTTGTAAACGTTCAGAAATATCTTCCGTGGGCAGGTTGTTATTGAATCCTGTAGCCTTTGGGAAATCCGCACGCAGCACAAGATTTGATGCCGGACGAGGATGCACGGCGATGTCTGTAGCGATCCCCTTAGGTATGGGATCAAATTTGTATTTTGCTCCGGTGAGTATTTCTATTTTGGCTCCGTCGCTTTTATCTGTCACTCGCAACTTATTTTTGTATCCGGAATTGACCGATTTGAGGGTACCGGTAGCGGATCCCAGATAAACGTGGCGGTCAACTGTTGAAAAATTACATTGTGAAAGAAGCGCGTTGCCGCTGTTTATGCTCAAGGCATACTCGGGATAGTCCGAAAAATTACAATTTTCAAAGGATAGCACACCTGCCTTTCCATCGCTCACCAAGGCTCCTGAAAAATCCACCCCGTTAAACTGAACCGATGTGGCAAAATCTTTAAAGAGATACACTGCGTTCCCTCCTTTGGCAGATCTGAATCTCGAATTTGAGACAAGTATACCATAAGGATTTACATCCGCCACATAAAGGCTATTGTAGCAATCGTCTACATCTATTTCATATAATTGGGCATTGGGAGCATCGGCAAACCCCGGTTCGCGTCCGATCCAGATTCCGGTATTATACCCTTTGATATTCAGATATGACACATACTCCCAATCCGAACGGTGCATCCGGAAACCTGTGGCATTCGTGAAAGTATGAGCTCTTACAATGTCTTCTGAAGGTGCTCCCGGCAGTCCGGATTTTGCCCAGTATTCAGGTGAGATTTTAACATTCTCGATCCTCCCTATGTCAGTGCAGACATGCACCTCTATCCCCTTGTTGAGCGCTGTCATATAACTGTCTTTAACATAATGAAGTTCAGTAGGGGTAGATAGAAATCCATTGTAGGGATTCACAAGCGTGACGTGTTCAATGGTGGCTCCGTCACCCTGCGCCTGAAAGAATGTCCATGGATAAGGCTTGACATCATTGATGTCTTGCTCAGGATACCATACCGACAAGTTGGTGACTCCTGTACTCTCGTTCATCTCAATAAAGCGGTCCGCAATACTGGTATAAGTGGTCCGCAAAGCGTTTCCCGCCTGTGAATCGTTCCACCAGCTCTCTACCATTCCGTCGCTGTTGGGGGAATCTTTGCCGACTCGGACTTCAAGCACAGTCCCCAATACTTTACCATTATGGGCAGCGGGATCAGCCCAGTCTCCACGCAATTGCACTCCGGCATGAAGCCTCAATACATACTCATAGTGAAATTTTTCATTGTTTTCAGATTTTCCTTTTCTCACGCGGACGTTTTTATTTCCGATCTGTGTGGAGTGAAATTCGTAATTCCCTGCCGGTATGTAGACCACACCTCCTCCATTCAGATATGCCGCGTCAATGGCTGACTGAAATGCCGCCCTGTTGTCGAATCCGGGTTCAGCTTTTGCCCCGTAATCCGTCACTATGTAATCAGACACGACCCAATCTTTTGTAGGGTAATCAGTAGGAATACTTTGTTGAATCCTGAACGATGTTCCCTCAGCTCTTGTCGGCATCGTCGGCGCAGACAATAGCAAAGCACTGATAAATAATAATTTGCAACACTGTTTCATTTATGGTATATTATTAGATGGTATTGTATTATGCACATCGGTAGCCAATCTGTCAGTCAGCCACTTTCAAAGTATATGCAAATATAGTGTTTTGGAATCAATTAAAAAAATTTATACCCATATATAATAATCCGGATTGACAATTTACAGACTGTTGGCAAGTACTGACAGGGGGAATAAATGCATATATGTATCGGGTTAGAATTTGCCGGGGGCAAGCTCTATAACTTCGCAATCGCGCATATCGGAACCGTCTACCGTAAGCTTTACCAGTGTACGGACACGGTGCCATCCGGAAGTGCCCGCCGCTCCCGGATTGATGTGAAGGAGATCAAGATCCTTGTCATACATCACCTTCAAAATATGCGAATGACCGTCGACCATCAGTCTGATTCTTTCTTCCCTAAGCAACGACTTCATACCCTTCGCCCATTTCCCTGGATACCCACCGATATGCGTCAGCAACACCCTGACTTCTTCAATATTGAATATTTCAAGTTCTCGGCATTTCCTTTTGACCATGCCATGATCTATGTTGCCGCTTACCGCCCGCACCACAGGAGCCACTTCCTGTAGTCGCTCCACGATTCCGAAATCACCGATATCTCCGGCGTGCCAGATCTCATCGCAATCCCGGAAATGTATGGCATATCTTTCATCCCAGCATCCGTGGGTATCGCTTAATATCCCTATTCTTTTCATTGTGTTGCCAATCTTTTGTCGTTGGTCGTTTAGAAACTGTTTAAATTTATTTGTCGAAGGAATTGAGAGGATTTGTCAGGCAGATTTTTGATATTTATGAAGAAGTTATGGGGTTCCATAATGACTGAATAAATATCATAAAGATGCCGACAAAGAACTCAATGACAAGATAAAATAAATTTAAACAGTTTCTTAAACTTCAATCATAAATATCAATTCCAAAACCAATACCACCTTAAAAATCAATATGAAACCGTGTTATGCGATCGTAACCTGTACGAAGTGAGAAACGTGCATTATGCCGTTTAAGTATCTCTCCTATAAGAGTAAGCCCCAGACCTCTTCCCTCCTTCTTAGTAGTGAAAAACGGACTGAAGAGTTTGCGTGATATTTCCTCAGAAATCGGACTGCCGTTATTGGAAATCTCTATCCATACGTTCCCCTCTTTTTTACCGGTGCGAATCTCCACATATCCCTTTCCTTTGATACTTTCGACAGCATTCTTTACGATATTAACTATAACCTGCTGTATCAAGGCTATGTCGATATTAACATGCAACGAAGATTCTTCCGAAACAAAATCCAAAAAAATATCATCGCCCGCCATCTCTTTCAGGAACGGCAACATTGCCGAGACCTCCCTGTTAAGATCCACTTCCCGCAAAACAGGTTCAGGCACCTTCACCACATCGGCATACGCGCTGATAAACGAGCACATCCTTTCGCATCTGTCATCACAGCTTTCAATCACTTCCCTGACATCTTCCTCATCCGTGCTGTCATGAAGCAATTCAAGTACGGATTTCACACCTCCCATGGTATTATTGACTTCATGAGATATTATGCGGATCACCTTTTCATAAGCCTCCCGCTCAGCCTTCATCACCTCTTCCGTGAGACTCTCAAGTAGATAAAAATGGCGGGGGAAACCGGTCTGGACAAAACTCAGATGATAGCATCGGTACATCCGCACATCGCCGCGCCGTATGATACGGTTCTCCCCTAACGGCACCTCCGCCATCTTTCCGGAAAGATCTGTCGGCAATGACACGAGATCCAGACCCGCTATCTCTTCTGCCGACTGTATACCTGTGATACGCAGCATCGATTGATTGACCATGCTGACTTTACCTTCAAAATCAAGCATCATGACCCCCATGGGGGAAGCATCTATCAGAAGCCGGAGAAAACTGTCCTGTTCAAGATTTCGTAGACGCTCATTGCGCAGTTTGTCGATCAAAGAATTGAACAGCTTCACAATCTTGTCGGCATTATGTTCTCCGACCTTGGTAAGACGGTTGTTGAAATCTTGTGCCGCTATAAGCTCCATGCCTTTCATGGCGGTATCGGCAGGAACAATCACTCTACGCAACAAAAAGAATAAAATTACAAGCGCCACCGCACACACAACATATATACACCATATTTGCGCCGGAGGAAGCAGATATAGCATACATGCCACCGCAATGATGCACAACGCCACCAATATAAACAAAACTTTTGATCCCATGACGGCTATTGGCGTATGCCATATTTCTCCATACGCCGGTATAAAGTCTGGCGTGTTATTCCCAAAATACGCGATGCATGTGTAAGATTGCCCTCAGCCTTTTCCAAAGCATCTTCTATCGCCCCCTTTTCCATGTCGTCAAGAGTTCCGGCAGGCTTGCTGGCAGACGGTTCGGCAATTGATCCGTCGGCTGAAGAGAATACATCCTTTTCGAGCCTCGGACCTCCTATCAGCACAGCCCTCTCAACCATGTTCTTCAATTGCCGGATATTTCCAGGATAAGGAAGTCTCGTGAGAAATTCCATAGCGTCTGATGAAATCTCCGGCATATCAAGTCCAAGAGGTCTGACTGCTTCGGAAATGAAATGTCTTACCAGAAGAGGGATATCATCTCTCCGCTCACGCAGCGCAGGAAGACGCAGGGTGATAAGGTTTATACGGTAAAAGAGGTCTTCCCTGAACGTGCGGGCAGCCACCATTGCATCCAGATCAGCATTTGTGGCGCTGACCACACGGATGTCAACTTTCTTCGGACGGCTTTCTCCCAAAGGCTCGAATGTGTGCTGTTGAAGCACCCTGAGCAATTTCACCTGACAGCTCATGTCGAGATCCCCTATCTCATCAAGGAAAATAGTACCCTTGTCAGCCACCTCAAACCGCCCTTTCCGTGCGTTCACGGCACCGGTAAAAGCCCCCTTCGCATGACCGAACATCTCGCTTTCGAAAAGCGACTGAGAAACTCCTCCGAGATTCACCATGACGAAAGGCGCTGACTTTCGTCGGCTGTTGATATGGATGGCGTTTGCAATCATTTCTTTGCCGGTGCCGTTTTCACCCAAGATAAGAACAGGGGCATCGGTAGGCGCTATACGCTCCACGGTTGAAAGAAGTTCTATAAGTGACTTGTTGTTTCCGATTATTCCACCACGGTTGAATGATGTCGGGGTCTGATCTTCTTTGGAATTGAGACTTAGTGCTGTCTTCACACGCTGAAGCAACACATGGTTGTTCCATGGTTTTGAGATAAAATCGTATGCACCGGCTTTCATCCCTTTCACTGCAAGTTCGATGCTTCCCCATGCTGTGATCAGAATCACTGGAGTCTCAGGTTGGAATATTCTGGTTTTCATCAACAGCTCTATACCCTCCTCTCCTGTTGTGGAGCGGGTATAGTTCATGTCCATGAGTATCAAGTCATACTCTACGGCACGTATCTTTGCAAGAGCCTCATCAGGATTTTCAGCATAATCCACCACATATCCCGCCCTTTTCAGCAGAAGTCCGAGAGACAAACGTACGGCACTATCGTCATCAATAATAAGAATCATATTTTCAAAATCCATCTATCATTTGTCAATCTATGGATTCGGCTCAGGAGGAAAGGTAGAAAGGGAAATTTCTGAGCATTCATAGATCTGAATTTATGAATCGGATGCAAATATAGTCACTAATTGCCGTTTATGCAATTTAGAGTTGCATAAGATTTTGGAAGCAATTGTTTTTATGGCTGCGCGCATTATGCGATCCAAGGATCGCATAACAGAACAAATCAAGGAGAAATATAGCTGCTTGCCAATTGATAATTGATAATTACTAATTGATAATTGCCAATTGATTTAACTACCTCACAATTGCATCGAAATCCGCTTCTATACCCGTATTATTCTGATAATCCCAAAGTGTGAGACTGCGTATCTGGTAATAGTAATTCCAGAACAGATAGAGTTCATTGACATATTCCCGACGTGCCTCATCTTTTTTCACACGGGAGTCGTTGAGATCAAGGGTGGAAATCTTTCCTATAAGAAATGTCTCCACATTTGTGGCATATCTCTTTTGGGCGATCTCATCGGCACGCCTTGCTGTCTCAAGCTGCCGAAGCTGATTGCCATAACGTTCAACAAGGATAAAGAGATTCTGATTGAAATTCATGTTCTCCTGGCGCACCTGGCTTTCCACAAGCTTACGGTTGCTCTCTGCAACCTTGACAAGACCTTTTCTTCTACCCCAGTCTACCAACGGAATCTGAAAACCGATCTCCACTACCTGATTGTCTTTTAGATTCTGATACCCTCCGGCAAAATTTTTATCCGTGCCGGTGTAACCGATCTGTGCAAAAAGATTGATCTCCCTTTGTGCTCCTTTCGCCTTCGCCACCTCATAATCGGCTTCAAGCTGACGGCGGACCATATTCTTTGCAAACTGGTTGTTGGCAAGCGCCTTCTCCAGGGCATCGGCATAATTGATCTCCACTTCGGGCACATCCAACGGAATCTCCGGTTGAATGTTGACATTTTCCCCATAGTCGAGGAAAGATCGGAGATTAAACATATTGCTTTTTAAATTGCTTTCGCAATCTGTAAGATCTGTCTTTGCATTGAGAAGGTTGAGCTCCATCTGAAGAAGGTCGTTCTGGCTTATCTGCCCCATTTCCCGCTTCACTTTCGCCACTTCATATAGCCTTTCGGCATTCTCAAGATTCTGCACGGCGATCTGATGGTTCTCCTGTGCCATGAGCAATGAGAAATAATAACTGATTGCCGTACGCGCCACATCTTCAGTAGCGCTTAAGAACTGAGCCTTCGCCTCTTCATATCTTACCGGCTCTATCTTACGGTCCCATTTCAAATTGTTGACCCCGAAAATAGGTTGAGTAAGCGTGAATGCCACCGGTATGGTCATAAACCGGTTGTAGGGATTTGAAGCAAGCTGCCGATAAAAATCGAGTGAAGTATTGACAGAAACCTTACCACCAGTAAGCCAGATATTCTGCGTCACAGAAAGTTCACCATCCAACTGTAGATAATTATTTCTGACAAAACTATAGCTTCCGTCGCTCTCCATATAGGCGCTATACTGTTTTCTATAAGAGGGAAGCGTGGCATTGAGCGACACTTCCGGGAGAAGTTCAGCCCGATACGAACGGTAGCCCCAATAGGCGCTCTTCAACTGATTGAGCGCGACCTCCGCATCAACACTGTTTTTTCTTGCCCTCGCCATCACCTCGGGCAACGTCAGCGACAATAAATTAGTATCCTCGGCAAATGCCCCTATCGCCGCTGCCGACAACAAACATCCAATCAATATTTTCTTAATCATAGTCTTATTCTGATTTTATGGCGATTGCCGGTTCAATCATCATTGCACGTCGTGCCGGATACCAGATGCTGACCACAATGCCGACAGCAACGAGAATCATTGTCATAACCTCAATCAACACTACTGAACCGGAAGACAGACCATCGGCGACATCTGTCACTTTCATTATCACCCACCCTGCAATTGCAGCCAAGACAGTGGCAAAAACCACAAGCAACAAACCTTCCGAAATCACACGACGGAAAATATCCCCGGAACTTGCGCCACAAACCTTGCGTACAGCTATTTCACTGACCCTTTCCTGCATGCGGAACCAGAAAGTGCCCAACATTCCAAGAAAAATTATGACGATCAGCAATATTATCACAACAGTATACATTCGCGCCTCAACAGTTTTGTCGCGATCGGTGGCAACCCCTTCGTCCGTCAGTTTCGTCATCTGGCTTAGATATACATTTTTATATTGTCTCAGCGATTCATCGGATTCAAATTGCTGTTTAAACCTATCCATTCGTCCGGGTTTGACACGGATAAGGATATTCCAGATATTTTCAAGAGGTTCAGATTCATCCAGTCCGAAAAAAATTGTTCCGTATGTGTCGGCGGTATAATCAGACCGTTTCACAAAATTAATGATGTCTCCAACACGGTATTCCTTTTCCTGCCATTCTATATTTTTACCATAAAGTTCCTCCGGACTACGGCGCTCCTTGGTATCAGGGTCCACAACAAGTGGCATGATCACATTTGAAACCAACACACCATCATTTTTGAGTATCTCTTCAATATCGTCAATGCTTTTTCCGGTGCGGCTCTCCAGTCTCAACACCTTAACAATATCCGGACTTCCCCACCGCATGTTGCCCGAATATTGGATAGTGTCTTTTTCCGGTCCTGCCAATCCTATACTGTTGCCCCAAAGACTCATCTGATATGGGTTCGCGTTGCGCGACAGAGCTACGGCATCAACATTTTCATTGCTTCTTAAGACAGCCAACAGGTTTCGCAGGTTGACACTATAGGAATCTTCCTCTTCAGTTGATTCTTCATCTGCAAGATCAAGGGACGCTATATTGGCGGTGAAAACATTTTCAGGATCAAAACCTCTTGAGAAAAATGTTGGGTATATCACACCATACAGAGAAGTGCCGAGCACCCAGATGGCGAGACTCACAATAGCCAGACCTATGACAAGCCATAGGTTGTTGCGCCATTCATTCTTCATCTGTATCAATAAATCTCTTTTCATATCAATTGTATATGGTGTCTTAATTTTTTGATTTAGCTATCGCCACTGCCGGTTCGAGTCTTGATGCGCGCCATGCAGGCACTGTCGCACTCAGTATATTTAAGGCAAGGCACATTATTAATGCAAAGAAAAAGTTTTTCCAAGTGAAAAGCATCGACATTGAGGGTGTGGAATAAAGCAGGTCGAGTGCTGTGGAGAACTTTACCGATGAGAACTGGAACAGAAACGATGATGCCATATTCATAAACAAAAAGCAGATCACCAATCCTATAATTCCACCGGCAATCGTGATTATAAGATTTTCGCCCAACAACTGCCAGACTATCGATTTCCGTTTTGCTCCGAATGCCCGTCTAACCCCTATTTCCGACACCCTGTGACGCAATCTTCCTTTTGTCATACTGCTGAGATTTATCGCCGGAAGGATCAGCAACAGCCCGTAGATAAGATATGTGGTGGTCTTGCTCCTTTCCGGTCGCGGGGTCTCGCTCACAACCCAATTTCCACCGGACCAAAGATCTATATCCCAGGGAGTGTCATGATAAATCGCCTCCCTATGTTCAGAAGAGAGTTGTGAATTCCAGGTTGCATACCTCCCTTTCACCTGATCTTTTAGATGTTGAATGTCGACACCGTCCTTAGGAAGAAGTGCCACAGCAACAGAGCCCATCCAGTTGCCTGATTCCATAGATCTTTTAGAAAACGGATAATATACGTTTGAAAATGTCAGACTCAATAATGGATCGACATCTTCTATTACTCCACATATTTTATACTCTTCATCGCCAATTTTAATTTCCCTTCCCACCACATCATCTTCTTTAAACAATTTTCTTGCTGAAGACTGGGTCAATACCACTTTCTTTTCTCCTGCATCGCAAGAAGCCCGGTCGTATGGC
Organism: uncultured Porphyromonadaceae bacterium; assembly: GCA_947174235.1. Lineage (GTDB taxonomy): Bacteria > Bacteroidota > Bacteroidia > Bacteroidales > Muribaculaceae > Lepagella. Next base: position 18,280 of record CAMWID010000024.1, read on the forward strand.
TGTCCATAAAGGAACTTAAAATCATAAAAGCTCCAGAAATTAGAATCAACCGACTTTGCGATTAAAGAAATCGGGCGGTTCCCTTTAATCGAAATTTCTTCCGGCGTTGACCAGGTAGACTGATAGGATTCTTTTTCCACACCGTCAAGACCTCCATATAAATCTTTTGCCGTCTTGTAAGAAAGACCAGCCGACATTGATCCGTTCTGCTCTCCATTTTCAGTAAAATTTAGAACATGTGCCCCGGACCCGATAAGAATTTTCTGGCGGTTCGTTTCAGGAGCCATTTCCACCATTTTTACATTCTCCGTCATGAAAAAGGTCATCACCAGGAAGATGGCGAGCGCGGTGCCGCTGATCGACACCCACGTCATCATCCTCTGATGCTTCATCTCGTAGTATATTTGCCTGAAGTAATTCATTTCGTTCAATTATTTATTTGAGTTGTGAGTTGGAAGTTTATGGTGTATGATGTATGGTTTAAAACTATTTGAACCCGTATTGGAAGCCAACATCATAAACCATAAATCATTATTCAGCCTTTATCGCAACAGCAGGTTCGATCTGCATTGCCTTGCGTGCAGGATACCAAAGACTGATTATAATGCCGATTGCGACAATTATGACTGTAAAGGCTTCCGCCGCCAGAAATATTGTCCATTTTTCAAATAACAGATTTTCAAACGTGTCAATAAACGGCCAGACAATACATCCCACCACCACTATCGCACCTGATAATAAGATCAATCCTTCCGTTATAATCCTGGCAAATATTTCCCGTCTTTTGGCACCGCATACTTTTCTGATGGCTATTTCGCTTATTCTTTGCTGAATGCGGAACCAGAACGAGCCTAACAAACCAAGAAATATTGTCAGCACAAGGAAAAACATAAGTATAATCATCATTCGAATATCCAACTCCACACTACGCTGGCAACCTTCCCGAAGGTCGTTAAGACTTTTCAAATCTGAAAAATATACGTTTCTCAATTTTCTTAAATCTTCATTTGACTTAAAATCCTCCTTGAACTGCACTCCTTTTCCAGGCTTCACGCGGACAGCAACAGATCCCCAGTTCTCATCACCGCCGACAAGAGGAACCATGTATCCTCCCGCCCAACCGGGTTCATAATCCGTGCGGCGTACCTGCTCGATTACATCTCCGACTCTATAAATACGCGATGTATCTCCTCCGAGAATCACCTTTTTGCCTATCAAATCACGAGGATCTCTACCGGATGCCTCATAAGTGGGATTGTTTCCAATCAAGATCTCTCCCCGTTGCAGCATTTCATATAGATCCTTACGGGATTTGCCGGTGAGACTGTTGAGCTGCAAGACATTCACGATATCAGGGCTACCATATCTGGTGTTTCCAAAATACAGGATTGAGTCTTGCTCTTCGATCTGTGCCAATTGTCTCCCATCGTAGTTGTAATTGTAAGGTGTGGCTCCCCAATGTGTCGCCACCGCTTCAACATTCGGATTTTCCCTAAGCCGCCTAAGCAACTCGCGGAAATCGGAACGATAGGCATCTTTTGCATTTTCTCCTAAATCTATATAGTTAGGACTACCGGAAGGGACTGTTTTTAATGAAATTGAATATACGTTCTCAGGATTAAATCCTCTTGGGGCAAACAACCCTTTCCCCCGGACATAAACAATCATCGACAATCCCCATATTGCAAGGCATACGACAGCGAGTTCTATTATAAGCCACAAGTTGTCGCGCCACTCTTTTTTCATTTGATTCAATAAATTCCTTTTCATAAAGAAGCAATTTTAACGTGCGAAAGACAATGCCTCCGCCGGTTCAACTTTTGAGGCACGCCAAGCCGGCACAGTGGCACTCAAGACATTTAAAACAAAGCAGAAAAGGAGTGCCCAGAAGAAATTTTTCCATCTGAACAGCATTCCCAAATCCGGACGGGCATTGACAACTTCCAACGATTGTTCAAGCGCCCCTGACATGGAAAAGAACATGTTTGACGCCAACCATACAAAAATTATACTGAACAGCAAGCCAAGCATTCCACCAAAAAAAGTGATGATGAGATTTTCTCCTAAAATCTGTCTTATAATGGAATTGCGTTTCGCACCAAAAGCCCTGCGCACGCCGATTTCCGCCACTCTGTGGCGAAGCCGACCACGTGTCATACTGCTAAGATTGATTGCCGGAAGTAAAATCAATATTGAATAAATTATCCATTGAACCACATTATGGCTATCAAGATCAGGACCGTTATTACTACCATATCCTCCTATTGCCACTTCTTCACTTGTATATGGTTGTCCGTGGTATACCGCTTCATATCCCTCCTTGCTGAATTCAGATTGGATCATCTTATATCTGTTTTCCACCTGAGTTTTAACAGACTCCGCCGACACACCTTCTTTCAAAAGCATCACGACATTAGCGGACCCGAAATAAGGGTCATCGTTCTTTATTCCCGCAATATTGCATAACTTATAAAAATTTGCGAATGATGATGAAAGCAGCGGATTGACATCCTCTACCACCCCCACCACTCTGTAAGGATAGGCATCCACCTCGATTTCCCTGCCTGCCACCTTTTCTTCCCCAAAAAGAGAACGAGCCGCAGATTTTGTGAGCACTACAAGTTTGGCATCGCTCTTCACCTCTGCCTCATCAAAGGGACGACCGTCAATGAATGTAAAATCATAGATCTTCCAAAATTCATTGTCTACATTTTTGGGAGCCATTGTAAAAATTTCCTGACCGGGTAAATTTACATCACAATTATCATTGAAGGCGTTGATATAAGAGAGGACTTCCACCCCTTCAAGATTTTCATAAAGTCTGCGGGCGATATCCAGATTCAATCCCGAAGTAGAGGAATCCATACCTTTTTGATTCTTAACATGAAAACCGGAAGCGATCAGAATACGGCTCCTGTTAGATTCCGGAGCTACTTCAACAGAATTGATCTGATCCACCATGACGAATGCCATCACGAGAAAAATGGCGAGCGCGGTGCCGCTTATCGACACCCACGTCATCATCTTCTGATGCTTCATCTCGTAGTATATTTGTCTGAAATAGTTCATTTCGTTTAATCAGTTATGTGATTTAAGGTGAGGGGTGAGAGTTGGGTTAAGGTGGTTAAAGAGATTAAGGGGATTAAGGCGGGTAAGGCTTGGAAATATAATCTTTAAACCATAAACTTTAAAACCTTAAACCCTAAGACTTATTCCACCTGACGTCCGTCGAAGAAACGTACAATCCGGTCAGTCATACGTGCCTGGCTCTCATTATGAGTCACCATCACGATTGTGCGCCCGTCTTCTTTATTCAACTGATGCAGAATATCCATCACTTCCTGACCCATCTTTGAATCAAGGTTACCGGTAGGTTCGTCGGCAAGTACGATCTGCGGATCACCAATAATCGCTCTGGCTATCGCCACACGCTGGCACTGACCACCGGAAAGCTGACCCGGGAAATGGCGCATCCTGTGGCTGAGTCCGAGACGGGTAAGAACCTCGGCAACCTTCTCATGACGCTCCTTGGCACTGACGCCGCTACGGTATGCCAACGGCAACGCCACATTCTCTGCCACATTAAGCGACGGAATAAGATGGAAGCTCTGGAACACGAAACCGATATTGCGGTTGCGAAACGACGACAACTGACTGTCATTCATTTTTCCGGTAGTATCATCCATGATCGTTATTGTTCCGCTTGTCGGCACGTCGAGAAGTCCGATGATGTTGAGGAGAGTGGATTTGCCACATCCTGAAGGGCCCATGATGCTGACAAATTCTCCCTTCTGGATTTTGAGGTTCACATTCTCAAGCGCGAGGGTTTCTATCTCTTTTGTACGATAGACTTTGTTTACGTCTTTTAAAGTAATTATTGCCATATTTGTCTGATTGTTATTTTGTTTTTATAGTTTTTGAGTTATGATTTTGGTGTGCTCACTTCGTTCGCGCCACACTTTATTTCAATTTTATTGATCTTTTGTTTTTGTATGAGCTCATGTCGGAAACGACCACCTCTTCACCGGGTTGAATCCCGCTTGTGACCTCCACAAAATCGAAATTACTGTCACCAAGAGTGACCGTCCGGCGCTCAAGCTTATCTTCTTCAGTCTTGATAAACATTACGTATGTGCCCGGTCCCTGGAAATATGAACCATTAGGAATCCTGACAACTCCATCTTTCACGTCATAAACGACATTTAGATCAGTGCGAAGACCCGAGCGCAACAGCTTATTGCTATCGTCATCAAGAAAGACAATAAACTGTACCATCCCGTTCTGACTTTGTGGTGATATTGTGCTGATTTTCCCTTTAACAGTGTTGCGGTTTATCCTTACATTTACCACAGATCCGACAGAAAGCTTCCCTGAGTTGCTTTCCGGAATCTCTCCTTCAATCTTGAAATGTGTGAGATCAGACACTACCGCAAGCTTCTCGCCCGCCCCGATACTTGTACCGAGACTTTTATTAAGCCAGGTGACCGTGCCATTTCTCGGGGCTTTCACTCGCGCATCATCGAGAGTGCGCTGCATCGCTTCCAGATTGCGAGCGGAGATGCTACCCTCCAACTGTTTGCTTCTGAACGCCGCAGCATGAGCCTTCTTCTCGTTTGCAAGCTGAGTCTTCAGCTGCTCAAGTTCCATCCTTGCCGTGGAATACGCAAGTTCAGCCTCACGGATACGGTCGCCCGTACCGCTTCCTATACTGTCAAGTCTTTTTTCATTAGCCACCTCCGCCTTCAGATGGTTGAGCGACATCTCCTTGACCTTGATCTTCATTTCAAGGTCTGTAAGATAAGTGGCGTTGTTAAGCGCAGCCTGTTCGATTTCATTCTTCTTCATGCTGACTTCATCCGACATCCTGCGATAGTCTGACTCCGCACTTTGAAGATCAAGCTTGAGTAGTGATTGCCCGGCATCTACCGAATCCCCCTCATTGCAATAGACTTCAAGAATCTTTGTGGCAACCGGTGAGACAATCGCCTGTTCATAAAGCGGCACGATCTTTCCTGATGCCGACACACTACTTTCAAGAGTGGCGCGTTCCGCCGGTTTGATTGTTATGTCACTGCTCTTGACACTCTCTCCGAGAGAAATCAATATCACACCCACAATCACCGCCACACCCAACACAACGCCTGAAATCTTGAGGCGATTTTTCAACGTTTCCTTACGTCTTTGTTCGATCGGTATTTCTCTATCCATATTGATTGATTTTCTGACCATACAACTGACAACATCCGTGCCAACTCTATAATCATCTATCAATCAATACAAAACACAACAACCATATCGTACACCTGCGGACAAATGTACGAAAACGGACACTTTTTGGCGTCCGTTTTATCTATCTGCGGACAAAAATACCAATCCGCTGGAAAATGTTCATAAAATCCGATTATAAATAGTTCACGCGCTCAAGAATGTTTTTTCCTGAGCGCGTGACAATATTTCTCATGACACTATTTATGTGCTATTAAAATTCCGTGAAAGACAGAGGAAGAAGTGAGGAGACAGAAGGAAGAAGGTAAGTCTTGTCTTTTCCATAAAGGATTACCTCTATCGGTCCGTAAGCCGCTTCATATTCAAGCAAAGCCTGACGGCAGGCACCGCACGGACTAATAGGAGAAGACTGAAAATATGCCTCCCTGTCCAGCCCCTCAGGCATATGTAACTGAGTCCATGCCGCAACGGCTATCTTCTTCATCGGCATCCCGGGATGCGACGCCGAGGCATAGAACGCCGCCGTGCGCTCCGCGCATGTGCCTGACGGATATGCCGCATTTTCCTGATTAGATCCTTTCACAATAGATCCGTCCGCCATACGTACCGCCGCACCCACATGAAACTTCGAATATGGCGCATATGACGTGCGCGTGGCATCCTTTGCCGCCTCCACGAGTTCCCGGTCTTCTTCCGGCAGCTCATCTATCAGGCATTCCCTTACGGGTATCGTTATTTTCAATTCTTTCATAATCTCGCATAAACTGTTTTTATCCTGCAATGTAATACCATCACAATAATCAGATCATAAGAATGTGACTGCCTGTTGCCGGTAATTAAACCCACATGCCATCACGCAAAGGAAATTAGCGGAAACCGACAATCCTGTTTCCAAGTCGCTTATGATCTGCAAATATATGAAATCTTTTTTTCATTTGCAACGGATCGTCCGGAACCTTCACGCATATCCTTGATGTCGGGCAAAACCATGGGGCGGTTCAACAATAATGGCTCTAAACTTGCCACAAGCATGACAATTGTCTGAAATTTGAAGACATTATTTGTAAAAATGAGAATTTTTAACTAATTTCACACCCGCATCATAACATTAAAAAACACTAATCATCATGAAAACCGATACGCTGCATTACATAGCATCAAAATTTAAGATTCAGCGTGACATAGAATCAATCGAATCCCTTGGTGAAGGCTTTATCAACGACACATACGTAATAAAGACCGAAGGTGACGGTCCCGACTATATTATCCAGAAAAAAAACAAGGCGATCTTTCCGGATGTCCCTGCGATGATGGAGAATATACGCAAAGTCACTGACCATATCAGGAAAAGAGTAAGCGATGCTGGAGGTGACGTGATGCGGGAAGTCATGACTATCGTTCCCACTCTTGACGGCGATCTCTATTTCAAAGATGAAGACGGTGATTTCTGGGCTGTATCGGTTTTCATTCCTGACACAATAGCTTATGACAGAGCCGACAACCCCGGACTCGCGAGAAAAGGGGGACAAGGTATCGGCAAATTTCAGGCGATGCTGTCAGACTTCAAAGAGCCGCTTGCCGAGACAATAAAGGGATTTCACAATATACGCCATAGATTTGAGCAATGGGACTCCTGTCTCGCAAAAGACGCGGCACAACGCAAGGCAGGTCTTGAGAAGGAAATTGAATGGATAGAAAGCCGGAGGTCAATGATGCTTGATTTCTGGAAGCTCGTTGAAGACGGTACGATACCCGTGAGCGTGACCCATAATGACACCAAGATCAACAACATACTGTTTGACACGAACGGAGAGGTGCTTTGCGCCATAGATCTCGACACAGTGATGCGTTCCACAGCGTTAAACGATTTCGGCGATGCGATCCGGTCGTATACAAATACAGGGGCGGAAGACGATACCGACCTCGAGAAAGTGGAAATGTCTCTTCCAATGTTTGAGGCATACACCGACGGCTATCTCTCGGAAAGAGCTGAATCTCTTACTCAACCCGAAATAGACCGGCTCGCGTTCTCTGCCCTGTACATCACATACGAGCAGGTGCTCCGGTTCCTGATGGATTATATTGACGGAGATACTTATTACAAGATCAAGACTCCTGAACATAATCTTCAGCGCACGCACGCACAATATAAATTATTATGCAGCATGGAGCGGCAATATGAGGAGATGAAGGATATTGTAAGCAGAACGGCAGACAAATACCTTGTACGTTGACCTTACACCTTCGGCTTTTGAATGCGACAGCGAATCATATTTACCAATCATATCCAATTTCTTTTCCTAACATACAGTCGATGAACAGATATACTCTACCCTCCTGCGGAGGTCTAATCCCTGACAGCGCTCCGAAAGATATAATCCACAGATATGAACGGATAAATACTAATATTTTCCCTACTGAAGATGAGGGGGTGAAATATGTGGCGGATCTTATAATTTCTGCAATCAACGAATATAATGAGAATGTCTGCTACCGTAATGAATGGGACGCCGACCGTCCGTTCGTATTAGGTCTCACCACCGGGAGGACTCCTGTGGGACTATATCGTGAACTCGTGGAAAGATATAAAGCAAGAGCGGTGAGCTTTAAAAATGTGGCGATATTTTCCCTCGATGAATTTTACCCGATCAACCCGCATGACGTCCAGAGCCGTAATTTCAGGATACATGAGGAATTTATAAACCACATCAATATCCTTCCCGAAAACGTCCACATTCCCGACGGAACTATTCCGGTTTCTGAAATATCCCAATATTGTATTGACTACGATAAAAAGGCATCAAACATCGACCTTATGATAATGGGTATGGGCGATGAGGGGCAGATAGGATTTAATGAGGCGGGCAGCTATACCAGATCGCACACTCGGCTTGTACAGTTGTCCCACAATTCCCGCAAGATGCAGGCGCCGGCGTTCAATTCCCTTGAAGAAACGCCCAAAATGGCTATCACCATGGGACTCGGAACCATCATGAAAGCCAAAAAGATCATTCTTCTTGCATGGGGTGAGGACAAATCCAACATAGTCCGCAAGGTTGTGGAGGGGGAAGTCAACAATCAGGTGCCGGCGACAGTGCTCCAGAACCATGGCAATGTAGAGGTCATAGTCGATAAAGACGCGGCTCAATTCCTGACCAGAGTGGAAACACCCTGGCTTGTGGGTCCGTGTGAATGGCATCCCAAATTTATCCGGCGTGCAGTGGTCTGGCTTTGCGGTGTGGTCAAAAAACCTATCCTGAAACTGACTTATCAGGATTATATTGAAAACTCTCTCGGCGAGCTCCTCGAACAAGGGCGCACATACGACCAGATAAACATCGATGTATTTAATGATCTGCAACACACAATCACAGGATGGCCCGGGGGCAAACCCAATGCCGACGACTCAACCCGTCCTGTCCCCTCCCGACCGTGGCCCAAAAGAGTGCTTATTTTCTCGCCTCATCCTGATGACGACGTCATTTCAATGGGTGGAACGTTTATCCGTCTTGTCCAGCAAGGGCATGACGTACACGTGGCTTATGAGACTTCCGGTAATATCGCGGTTCATGACGACACTGTAATCCAGCAGATAGACTCCGCGAAAGAAATGGGGCTGGGCGACAGATGCAAGGAAGTGAAAGAGCTGATTGCCCTTAAAAAATCTGAAGGAGGTCCTGAACCCCGTGAACTGCTTGATATCAAAGCCGCCATAAGGCGGGCGGAGGCACGATCCGCAGTACGGTCTTTCGGTCTTGATCCTGACGGCAACGTCCATTTCCTGAATCTCCCCTTCTATGAAACCGGTGGAATAAAGAAAAATCCCCTTTCTGAAGATGACATAGAAATTATCGTGAATATTCTCCGCGAAATCAAACCTCATCAGATATATGCGGCGGGAGATCTCGCGGATCCCCACGGAACTCACCGCACATGCATGGAAGCTGTCATCTCGGCGCTCCGGATTGTAAAAGATGACGAATGGATCAATGATTGTCATCTCTGGCTTTACAGGGGAGCATGGATGGAGTGGAATCTCGGCATGGTGGACATGGCGGTGCCGTTGTCGCCTGATGAAATGATGATGAAGCGACTGGCTATCTACCGACATATCTCGCAAAAAGATATCATGCCTTTCCCGGGAAGCGATCCGAGAGAGTTCTGGCAAAGAGCCGAGGAGAGAACCCAGCAGACCGCACGCCTGTATGACGAGCTCGGAATGGCGGAATACCAGGCTATTGAAGTTTTTGTAAAAATGTTTTAATCCCAAACCTTAATGAGACTTTTAATCCAAGAAAACTCTGATCTTGTGGCAAAATGGACTGCAGATCATATCATCAACAGAATTAAAGAGAAAGCCGCCCAGACCGACAGACCTTTCGTTCTCGGGCTGCCCACCGGATCAACCCCTATAAAGACATATCAGGAACTGATCCGCCGCCACAAGGCTGGTCACATAAGTTTCAGGAATGTGGTGACTTTCAATATGGACGAATATATCGGACTACCTCCCGAACATGAACAGAGTTATCACCATTTCATGAATGAACATTTGTTTTCCCATATCGACATCCTTCCCGGGAATACCAATATTCCGGACGGTATGGCTGAAGATATATGGGAAGCATGTGAGGAATATGAAAAGAAAATATCAGATGCCGGAGGTATTGATCTCTTTTTAGGCGGTGTCGGGGAAGACGGGCATATCGCTTTCAACGAACCGTTTTCATCGCTGTCTTCAAGAACCCGTGTCAAAACCCTGACAGATGACACGATCAGGGTAAATGCAAGATTTTTCGGTGGCGATGTTTCAAAAGTCCCGACAACGGCGGTCACTGTCGGTGTCGGCACGATCATGGATGCAAAAGAAGTGATGATTCTTGCTACGGGAGCGAAAAAAGCCCGGGCTGTAGCCGCAGGTGTGGAGCACCCCGTCAGTCATAAATGGACCGTATCCGCACTGCAGAATCATCCCCACTGCATAATCGTGATAGACGAGCCGGCGGCAGGCGAGCTTAAAGTGAACACTTACAAATATTTCAAAGATATCGAAAAGAACAATATCCTTCCGATATCTTTCATTGACTCTCATTAAAAACATAGATCTTTATGCGAACAAAATCCGCTGAATCAGTTTTTACAATTGGTGTCGACCTCGGAGGTACCACAACTTCTTTCGCTATCGTTGATTCATCAGGTAAGATTATTGCGAAAGAATTGATCTCCACCCGTACTTCCTCTGTGGATGAATGGGCTGACAACCTTTCCTGCGGAATTGAAAAATTAATTGTCTCTTCAGGAATAGGCGGAAATATTAAAGGGATAGGAATAGGGGCGCCGTGCGCAAATGCGGTGACCGGTTGCATAGAGGCGGCTACGGATCTTCCTTGGAAGTCTCCTATACCGCTTGCCCAAATGATGGAAAAGCGTCTCGGACTGCCCACCACCATTACAAACGACGCCAATGCCGCCGCCATAGGGGAAATGGCATATGGATCCGCATTGGGTCTCAAAAACTTTATCGTGCTCACACTCGGGACAGGAGTCGGAAGCGGAATCGTATGTGACGGACACCTTCTTTCCGGAACCCGAGGGTTTGCAGGAGAATTAGGACACATGACTTTTTCTTTCGCTTCCGACAGGGAATGTGCATGCGGACGCAAAGGATGCCTGCAGACTGTGGCATCGGCAAAAGGCATTATCGAGACAACCCGCAGATTACTCCGGGAATCCGACACTCCATCATCTCTAAGAGATATTCCCGCAGACGAATTATCACCTTTGGCGGTGCAACAAGCCGCCCGTGACGGAGACAATATCGCAAGAGAAATCTACGACTTCACAGGACGTTGCCTTGGTATGGCAGCCGCAGAGTTTGCCTCCATCACTGATCCTGAGGCGATAATCCTTTTCGGGGGTGTATCCAAGGCAGGCGATCTCCTGCTCAATCCGATGAAAGAGGCATTTCGTCAGTCGGTACTGCATCTTTACCGCGACACAGTAAAACTGACCGTCTCCGGACTTCGCGATGCCGATGCCGCAATCCTCGGTGCCGCCTCCCTCCCATATCTCGGACAGGACTGACAGGATCAGCCATAATAATATATATCCTGAAATCCCGTTCTTGACAGTAGCTCCCCAGCCTCTTGATAGTAGCTCCCCCGGCTCCTGACTGTGGCTCCCCCGGTTCTTGACTGTGGCGCGAACGCAGTGAGCGCTTCTCCCCCTCAAAATCATCCAATCGAATCCATCATGAAAATTCATACTTTCTTAGCCTCTCTCCTTCTGGCGGCATCCGCTGTCGCTCAAGAATATACACCGACTCCCGAAGTTTTAAAATCCCGGGAAGACTTTAGCGCGGACCGCTTTGGCATATTCCTCCATTGGGGAATATACAGCATGTTCGGACAAGGTGAATGGTATCTCAACTATGGTCCTCAAGCTGAAGAATACATGAAGGCGGCGAAAGGCTTTTATCCCGCCGACTTCAATGCTGCCGAATGGGTATCGGCAATAAAGGATGCCGGAGCCAGATACATCTGTATCACAACCCGCCACCATGACGGCTTCTCAATGTTTGACACCGCTGAGAATGACTACAACATCGTAGACGGCACCCCGTTCAAAAGAGACATCCTGAAAGAACTGTCTGAAGAATGCCGCAAACAAGGTATTGCCCTGCATCTGTATTACTCTCACCTTGACTGGGTGCGTGAAGACTATCCTCAGGGAAGGACCGGGAAAAACACCGGTCGCGACGCCTCAAAAGCCGACTGGGATTCCTATTACGGATTTATGAACCGTCAGCTTACAGAACTCCTGACCAATTACGGACCCATACGCGCGATCTGGTTTGACGGATGGTGGGATCACGACGAGGATTCCACACCTTTCGACTGGCAACTGACAGAACAGTATGAGATGATACACCGCCTGCAGCCATCTTGCATGGTGGCAAACAATCATCACCAGGCACCTTTTCCCGGGGAGGACATCCAGATTTTTGAACGTGATCTTCCCGGAGAGAACACTGCAGGGCTATCCGGACAGGAGGTGAGCCGCCTCCCTCTCGAGACATGCAACACCATGAACGGCATGTGGGGATACAAGATAATGGACCAGAATTATAAAGACACCAAGACTCTTGTCCAATATCTTGTAAAAGCGGCTGGAATGGGAGCCAACCTCCTTCTTAACGTGGGTCCGCAGCCTGACGGCAAACTTCCGGCGACAGCGCTTTCAAGAATGAAAGAACTCGGATCATGGCTCCGCGAGAACGGAGAGACAATCTACGGCACCGAAGCCGGTCCGTTTCCGGCTCAGTCATGGGGAACATCCACTAAGAAAGGTGACAGACTGTTCATTCACGTCATGACTCCGGAAAACAATACAATAATACTGCCAACAGATATTAAAATCAAGAAAGCTTTTGAATATATCTCCCGCCGCCCTGTCAGGACAGTACGTGTAGGAAACAATACCGCGCTTATCCTCGACTCTGTGCCAGACAGTGTGGACCACATCATAGAATGCTCAATATGACTACAAAAATTGAAATATGCTGCGGCGACATAGCCAGCGTGCTTGCCGCCAAAGAAGGAGGAGCAAACCGCATCGAACTCTGTTCCGGACTTTCGGAAGGGGGACTTACCCCCTCTCTCGGGCTTATCCTCTCAGCCGTACAATCGGGAATTGACCATATAAACGTACTCATCCGCCCACGCCCCGGTGATTTCCTGTATTCTGAAACGGAAATTATCCTTATGGAAAACGATATCCGCAACGCGATCGCCGCCGGAGCCAACGGTGTGGTGATAGGAGCGCTGACACCTGACGGTGATGTCGACAAGGAAATTTGCCGACGTCTTATAAATGTAGCCCGGAATACCGCCCGGGAAGTGGATCTGCCGGGTGTACATATCACATTCCACAGGGCTTTTGATGTGTCGCGAGATCCTATGGAAAGCCTTGAAGACATTATCGAGCTCGGATGCAACAGTCTGCTCACTTCCGGATGCGCGCCATCCGCCATGAGAGGAATCCCTCAGATCAGAAAGCTTGTAGACCAAAATGACGGACGTATAGAGATCATGGCGGGTTCGGGAATAAATCCTTCAAACGCAAGTGATATAATAGCAGCCTCCGGTGCGGATGCCATACATGCCACCGCAAGAAAGCCCATTCCAAGCAAAATGCGGTTCAGACGTCCCCTTGTCTCCATGGGGGCCCCCGGTTCTGATGAATACGCCCCGCTGTCCACATCTCCGGATGTCGTAGCTAAACTGTTGCACGCCATCTCTTGATAGCGGCGACATATGCAAAAACCTCTTTGTCTTCTTATCTTTATGAAACCTGTTTTCCTGACAATCCCCATCCTTCTTTCTTCTCTGTCAGCTTCCGCACTGACGCGCCAGGAGGCTCTTGATTTTTTATATAAATCAATGTCGCTTCCTGACCGTACTGATTATTCTGAACAGTTCTATATTGACAATGTCGATGCCTCTCTGAGAATACGACAGGAAATGCCATGGGGAAAAACGGTGCCCGACCGTGAGTTCCTGCATTTCGTATTGCCGGTAAGGGTAAACAACGAAAACCTCGACAATTCAAGGATCGTATTCTTCGAGGAATTGAAAGACCGCGTCAAGGGACTTTCCATGAAGGAGGCGATACTTGAAGTGAACCATTGGTGTCATGAAAAAGTGACTTACAAACCCTCGGACGCCCGCACTTCCTCGCCACTCTCCTCGGTGAGCCAGGCTATAGGAAGATGCGGAGAGGAATCCACTTTCACTGTAGCCGCCCTCAGGGCTGTCGGTATACCTGCAAGACAGATCTATACTCCGAGATGGGCACATACTGACGACAACCATGCCTGGGTAGAAGCCTGGGCTGACGGTGAATGGCATTTCTTAGGCGCGTGTGAACCTGAGCCGGTCCTTGATCTCGCATGGTTTAACGCCCCGGCATCCCGGGGATTGCTTATGAATACCAATGTTGTGGGAGATTACGACGGTCCGGAAGAAGTTCTTCTGAAGCAACCTCTGTCTACAAGAATAAACACTACGTCAAACTATGCTCCCGTTGCAACTCTTCCTGTGGAAGTGGTATATTCAGACGGCACTCCCGCAGATGGTGCAAAAGTAAATTTCTGCATCTATAATTACTCCGAATACTATCCCGCCGTTACCAAAATTGCAGATAAAAAGGGAAACGCGTCCCTGACCGCAGGATTGGGGGACCTGCTCGTTTGGGCAACCGACGGCAATAAATTCGGATTTGCAAAAGGGTCCCCACGCGATTATAAAGATAAAAACGGTACGCCTGTCAGAATAGTGCTGAATAAATCAGCTTCAGATACTTTTACAACCGAACTTAACCTCACTCCTCCGCCCGCAGGAGCAGCCCTTCCGACGGTTTCCGCGCAACAAAGAGCAGAGAATGACCTCAGGATGCACATAGAGGATTCTATACGCAATGCATATTCCGCGACATTCGCCACTCCTGATCTGGCGAAAGCCATTGCCGGACGTCTTGACGTGGATCCGTCTTCTCTTGTAAAAATTTTGGTTGAATCACGTGGCAATCATGCCAATCTTGTCTCGTGCCTTGAAAAATTAGAAGCCGGCAAACGCAACCGCGCGATAAACCTTCTGCTCAACGTTTCCGAGAAAGACAGACGCGATATCCCGGTAGAAGTGATAGTGGACCATGTAAACAACACTTGTGACAACACTGCCGGCATACCTGATGATTTCTTCAATCAATATGTGCTTAATCCGCGGATTGAAAACGAATGGCTGACCACATGGCGCAAGGGACTTTCCAAGGCATTCTCCAAAAACTTGGAGAGAGACTTCAAAGCCGACCCTGAAAAACTCGTGAAATGGGTGGCGATGAACATCACTCCCGCTGATGAAGAAAATCCCCAGAAATTGAGAATGAGTCCCGAAGGTGTCTGGAAAACAAGACATGCGGATGCATTGTCGCGAAATATTTTCTTTGTCGCCGCAGCACGATCCCTCGGTATCCCTGCACGTATCGATCCGGTGACCGCAACCACACAATACGCCGACAGATCCCTCGACTGGATAAATGCCGATTTCGCCAAATATACTGAGGAGATTCCTGCCAAAACCGACCTGTATACGCCTAAAGGGAAACTGATGCTTTCGTTCTCCCCGTCCGGATATATAATCGATCCTAAATATTATTCCCAGTTCTCCATATCAAGGATTGAAAACGGAATGCCGCGACAGCTGGAATTTTCGGAAGGAGCTGCATGGTCTGAGATCTTTGAATCTCCCGTCGAGCTGGAAGCCGGTCAATACATGCTCACAAGCGGTCAGCGTCTTGCCGACGGCGGCGTCCTCGCACGCAGCGAGGTGTTTGTGATTCCTGAGAACGAGACCGTGACTCTTCCGCTCACAATACGTCAGGATGATTCCGAACTGTCTGTCATAGGTTCGCTCAACGCCGAGAACATTTACCATGATCTTCAGTCGGACTCCGACAAAAGTATTCTGTCTACCACCGGAAGAGGATATTATGTGGTCGGACTCATTTCGCCCAACCACGAACCGTCGGCTCATGCTCTCAACGACATGGCGGCAGTGAAAGATGAGCTTGAGAAGTCAGGCAAAAAAATTATGTTGCTGTTTGAAAATGAAGGTAAAGCCGCGCGATTTGACAACAAATTGTTTAAAAATCTTCCTGAAAACGCAGTCTTCGGCATCGACAACAATGGAGTGAGCCGTAACGAACTTATAGAATCATTGCATCTTGATGACGCTGCAGACCCTATTTTTGTGGTTGCAGACACGTTCAACCGTGTGGTATGGGTATCGACCGGCTACACTATAGGCATGGGGGAAAAACTCCTCTCGATCCTCTCTCGTCTTAAAGACTGACATGCGGGTCTTAACAATGCGTTTACACATCGCGGGAGATATGTTTTCGACATATCTCCCGCGATGTGTAAATATGATTATTAAAATGTAGCGGAATAGGAATGTGCATAAGCGGTACCTTTGTCAACAACGCAGCATCAGATTGAATCGGCGGCGGAAGATTCCGCCTGTTTGCCCGAAGAGGCGCCATCTCCCTGTTTTGCCCCCTTTCCCGCGTTAGGATCCTTGAACAGACCGGAAAGATATTTCTCATTTAAAGTCTGCATAAGTTCCCAGAAATTCGGCACGAACAACGTTCCGACCAAGGCGTTCATCGCCATACCGAAAACAACCGCTGTGCCAAGTTCTATACGGCTGTTTGCCCCGGCGCCGGTAGCGAACATCATCGGCATCACACCGAATACAAAGGCGAGCGCGGTCATCATGATCGGACGGAAACGTATGACACCTGCATCATGTGCCGATTGCCTTATGGATATGCCGTTTTTCCGGAAATCCATAGCATATTCCACAATAAGGATAGCATTTTTTGCAGACATGCCTAACAGCAATATAAGACCGATCTGGGTATAAATACTTATGCTCTGATTCATTAACACGCATCCAAGAATCGTACCCAATATGGCGATCGGCATACTCAGGACCACGGCGATCGGATCTGTCCAGCTTTCATATTGCGCCGAGAGCACAAGTATGGTCATGACGATGGCGAAGATAAACACGAAGTTTATTGTCGTGCCGGCTTCAGTCTCCTGATATGCGATTCCGCTCCAGGCATAGGAATACGTTTTTCCCAATGCCTCCTTAACGACCTCTTCCATCGCCTCTATACCTTCCGAAGAACTTACTCCATCCGCCACAGAAGCGGTCAGTGACGCCGACTCATACATGTTATAACGGGAAATACTCGGGGCACCCATTGCTGGCTCGAATGAAGCGAAGGTGCTGAACGGGACCATATCTCCGTCGGAATTTTTGACCGAAAGCTTCATTATATCGTCTATCATACTGCGGCTCTCACTATTCGCCTGCATGGTCACCTGATAGGTTCTGCCGAATTCCACGAAATCATTCACATAGCTCCCCCCGAGGTATGCCGCCATCGCATCATATACATCCTCCACCATTATTCCCTGAAGCTTTATCCGGTCGCGGTCTATATTGATCTGATATTGAGGCACTGTACCCTGATACAGAGAGGTCACTTCTTTGATACGCGGATCTTTCCTTGCCTTCTCCATGACATCGTCAAGAGCTTTCTCAGTCTGTGTGGTGCCGAGGCTGTTGATGTCAAGAAGCATCATCTGCAGTCCGGACGACTCGCCCAATCCCTGTATCGAGGGAGGATTGACGGAAAAGATCTCAGCTTCCTGAAATTTTGACGATATCTCGTTGACTTTGGCGATAACATTGTTCACTGATCCCGCCTTGCCTCTTTTGTCCCACGGCTCGAGAATGACGTTAAGCGAACCCATATTGGATGAAGCGCCGCCACCCATCATTGAAAATCCGGAAATGCTCATCACGTCTTTCACATACGGTATTTTTTGAATTTCCGCAGAAAGGGCATCCACCACTTTCTCCGTCCTTTCGAGAGAGGCTCCCGTAGGAAGCTCCACGGAGGTCATGAAATACCCCATGTCTTCTTCCGGAAGATAGCTTGTAGGCCACTTTACAAATCCCCAGAATGCAACCGCCGCGATTACAAAATATATCCCCAGCGACACTACCGGATGCTTCAGCATTGCGGTGATACCCTTGTCATACAGATGTTCAGTCTTGCCGTAACCTTTGTTAAACCATTTGTATATAAAGAATTTTGACGGTTTTCGCGGAGTAAGGAACAGCGCACACAGAGCCGGAGTCAATGTCAGCGCGTTAAATCCTGAGAAGGCGGTAGACACGGCGATTGTCAAAGCAAACTGTTTGTAGAGTTCTCCCGTGATACCGCTTACAAAAGCGGTGGGGATAAATACCGACATCAACACAAGGACCTCGCCGATCACCGGTCCCTGCAACTCCCGCATTGCTTTCTCGGCTGCCGCCCGCCGGCTCATATTTCCTTCGTCTACAAGACGCGAGCAATCTTCAACCACAACTATCGCGTCGTCGACCACAATGGCGATGGCAAGCACAAGACCGAAAAGTGTAAGCGTATTGAGGGAGAAACCCATGATCTTCATCACTGCAAACGTGGCGATAAGTGACACCGGAATAGTAATCATCGGAATTATCACGGCGCGCCAGTTCTGTAGAAATATCAGGATCACAACCATAACGATCAGCGATGTGATCACAAATGTTGACAACACATCGTCGATCGAGGCGTTTACATAATCCGTGGAATTTAGAACTACCGTATAATGCACTCCGTCCGGAAAATATTGGGCAAGATTGTCCATTTCCTTGATGGCGCCTTTTGCAACTTCAAGGGCATTCGCACCCGGACGCTGCTCCACACCGATCAATGCCGTAGGCTTATTGTTGACCTTGGCGACAGCCGTATAACTTGAACTTCCAAGCTCTACCTTAGCCACATCTTTAAGACGCAGGATACCGTTGCCGTCCGAACGCAGTATGATATTGCCAAATTCCTCAGCACTTGCGAGCTGACCCTCGCTTGTCAGGGTATACTCGAACTGTGTGCCGGATCCGACGGGAGGAGCCCCCACCGATCCCGCCGACACCTCCATGTTCTGGGACTGTATCATCTCGTCGACTTCAGAAGGAGTGAGATTTCTTGCCCTCATAGCTTCCGGATCAAGCCACACGCGCATGCTGTATTCCCCGGCGCCGAAAGCCTGGACACCGCCGACACCGTCCACTCGTGAAAGTGGGTCGGTCATATGCAACTGAGCGTAATTGGTCAGATAAAGAGCGTCATAACGTTCGGCATCATCTGCCTGCAAAGCGATAAACAATACATTGTTGCTGCTGCGCTTTGTCACGCTTACTCCCTGCTCGGTCACGGCGGTGGGGAGTGTGGAGGTAGCTTCCTGCACCCTGTTCTGAACTTCTACGGCTGCCTCGTCGATGTCAGTGCCGGTCTCGAATGTGATGGTAAGACCATAACTGCCGTCAGAACCTGAAGTGGAGCTCATGTACAACATTCCGTCTACTCCGTTTACCTCCTCTTCTATAGGCACACCGATAGCCCGTGCCACTGTCTCGGCATTGGCTCCCGGATATTCCGCCGAAACCATTACAGTGGGTGGTGTGATATCAGGATATTGCGCTATCGGAAGCGTCTTGACCGTAAGCAATCCCGCCAGCACAAGCAACACTGCAAGGACTGTGGCGAAAATAGGTCGGTCTATGAAAAATTTTGAGAACATAATTCCTTTTCGTTTTTAAGAATACGAATGTGAAAAGACACTGTATTCTTTCATTTTACACCATTTCCGTCATCATTTCTCCACGACCGGTTTTACTTCCTCGCCATTACGCACGCTTAAAAGCGCCTTGGTGACATATTTCTCACCCGCCTTTATCCCTTTATTGATGACGCGCAAAGAATCCTGATAAAGTTCTCCGGTTTCGACAGGGGTATACACCACTTTATTTGAATCATTCACGACATACAGATATTTGCCCAACTGGTCTGTGCTCAGGGCGGCATCTTTGACAAGAACCGCCTTCGGGCTTATTCCGTATGGCAAAGATACCGTCACATACATACCCTCTTTCAGTTCATTGTCCATATTTTTCAAAGACCCTTTCAGCTCGATCGTACCTGTACCCTTCTCTACCGACGGAGCCTCATACCATAAGTCCGCTGTATATTGATGTTTGAGTTTGTCACTGAATTCCAATGGAATCGACCGATATACCGGAGAGTTGATTCCTCCCCCTTTTCCTACGATATGTTCATATTGGGAATCCTCTATCTCAAACTCGGCAAACAATATTGTATTGTCATAGATTTTGGCAAGAGCCACAGGAGAGGCGGATCCGTTGATAAAATTCCCCACGCTGAGATAAGAATCGGATATGTATCCCGACATCGGCGCATGGATTGTGCAATACCCGAGGTTGGTACGTGCTGTATGCAATGCCGCCTGGCAATCTTTTATAGTAGCCTCAGCCTGATTATACGTGCTTTCTGCTTCAAGAACTTCCATTTTGGACACTGCATCCGCCTCAAGTGCTTTTTTTACAGCCTCATAATGGCTTTTAGCATAATCCCTCGCGCTTATGGCGGAAGCCAGTTCCGCTTCGGCGCGGTTAACCGCATCCTGATACAGGGTAGGGTCTATCGTAAACAGTACCTGACCTTTGTTGACATATTTTCCCGATTCAAAAGTTTTCGACATAAGTCTTCCATCAACCTGCCCGACCACTTCCACGGTCTGGTTGGCGGTGAGGTATCCGGGATATGTCTTATGAAGCACGATTGAATCTGTAGTCGCCAGTGCCACGTCGATCGACGGGATAGTATCCTCTTCCGTTTTCTTCTCCTTGCTATGGCATGAAGATAAAGAAATTGCAGTTGCCGACAGGAGAACGGCTGCCGCTGGTATATATGTTTTCATAGAGAGTTTGTTTATATTCGGATTTATTGCTATTCTATTGCCGGCTCTACACCTGCCGCCTGCCAGCCTCCCCCCAACGCCTGATAAATGGTAACCAGAGTCGACAAGGCTTTCCCTTCAAGTGTGACGAGCGTATTCTGACTCTCCAGCCAACTCATCTGCCCGTCGACCACATTCGAGAAAGCCGTAAGACCTGTCTTATAAAGATCTACGGCAAGATTAAGGCTCTTTTCACTCTGTTCCACCACCTTCTTCTGCAATTCTATGGAAGCGAGGGAGGAATCATATTGCAAAAGTGCGTTGTCAACCTCCTCCACCGCATTCATCACAGTCTGGTTGTACTGGTCAACGGCAGCCTCGAGCTGGAGACGCGCTTCCGCAGTACGGTAATTACGTGCCATTCCGTCGAATACTGTCCACGAAAGCTGCGGGGCTATCGAATAGGTGAGGCTATGGTCCCCGAACAGATGACCCGCACTATGCGCGGAAGTCCCGACGCTGCCGGTCAGTGACAAAACGGGAAGGAAATCCTTCTTGGCGATACCTACATTGGCGGCATATTCGGCAAGCTCCATTTCAGCCTCCACAATATCGGGACGCCTCCGCAAAAGATCTGCCGGAACCCCCGCATCGATGGTCTGTTTATACGACGGCATTCTTCCGTAGACAGACAATCCCTTCGCCAATTCTCCGGGATATTCCCCCAAAAGTATTGATATGGAATTGATGAGAGTTCTTATCTGCGATTCCAGTCCCGGCAGCGACGCCTGTGTATTATAAAGCACTATTCGCGCTTGCGTCACCTCAAGCATATCCGCAAGCTGTGCCTCGAAACGCGCTTCCGTTATTTTCACGATCTGATCCTGGGAGGCGATATGCGCGTGAGCCACGGCAAGTTCCTCCTGACACATCCTCAGTTCCATATATGCTGTAGCCACATTGGCGCAAAGGCTGACCATCACTGCGTCATAATCTGCCCGCGACGCTTCATATGCCGCTTTCTTGGCTTTTGCGTTGGCTTTAACCCTGCCAAACACATCTATCTCCCAATTCATTGTGGCTCCCAATGAAAAATAAGAATCCCTCACATATGGACCGACAGTCTTTGAATCCGCACCGCTTTGCTGCGCCTTGGTCCATCCTCCTGCAACCGAGACAGTCGGGAAATAACCAGCCTGCGCCTCCTGGACAACCTTCCTTGCCATTTCAATACGCTTTACAGCTGCCGCGACATTATAATTGTTTGCAATCGCTTTATCGATCAACATATTTAATGTGGAATCGTTAAACGTTTTCCACCACGCGTCGTCAGAAGGCAGCGTCTGGAAGCATTGCCTCGTCATCTGCCACGACGAGGGTAAAGAATCCCTGACATAAGTTCCGGATGCATTTTGCGCCCGGACAGTGGAAAACAGGCTGACAACAGCCAAGAGAATAAGCAATTTAGCTATCTTCATCGATATAGTTGATTAAGTGGTACCGAAGTATTCAGACATCATTGGATAAAAAACACCTGCAAATCACAGATATTTACGGAATAACAAAATAAGGACTACTTTAGATTAAATCCACTCAATCATTTTGGCGAACGACTACAATACAACTGTAATTTAAACTCAACACTCTCCCCGCTCCCCAAAAAGCATATCCGACAAACTACAAAATCAAAACCAAAAATAATAAATAAGAGAGCTTTCCCTTAGAACTCGTTCCTTAATGCCGGTTCTAAGAGCGCGTCCTTCTAAAAGGGGGCATGAGAAAAAAGATGCCGGAAATGACAAAGGAGGAGCTCTTGCTCCTCCTCTATGTAATTGAGCGGTAAGCGAGGCTCGAACTCGTGACCCTCAGCTTGGGAAGCTGATGCTCTTATCACTTCCAAAAGCTGCGCTTTCGAAAGCAACCAACTGAGCTATTACTACTTACAGCAATCAAATAGATATCAATCGATTCCTTTTATTTATTTGGTTGACATCACGGTTGACACTTCATATCAACTTCTATGTTATTAATAAGAGCTTGTTTAAAAACGATTGTTAACAGAAGTGAGTTTTCGGAGAGTAATTACAACAGCCGCCACCATGAGCATTTCGTTGGCTGATTCTGTCGTTTCCTCGTAATTCCTACACAGCCTTCTGAAGTTTTCAAGCCATGCAAATAAACAAACTCTTAAATATACCACCGCATTAAACAAGGTAAATGAAGTAATAAACTATTTATTCTATTTTTTGGAATATAGGATGTCTCTATTATTTTTAAATTCTCAGATTTTCAATGTATTTTTCTTGAAAGGAAGCTGTTTTTAAGAATTATTTGTTAATTTTGTAGGAGACAACAAAATGACAGGATTATGGCGGATTGTGACAGATACATACGGTTCGACTGGGCGGCAAAGAGGATGCTCCGCGACAAGGCTAACTTCAGCGTGCTCGAAGGGCTCATATCAGTCCTCCTTAACCAGGACGTGAAGATACAGGAGATTCTTGAGAGCGAGGGGAACCAGGAGGAAGAGAACTCCAAGTTCAACCGCGTAGACATTATGGCGAAGAACCACAAGGGGGAACTCATCATAATCGAGATACAGCTTTCAAGACAGGTACATTACCTCGAAAGGATACTGTTCGGCGTCGGCAAGGCACTCAGCGACCATCTGTCGAAGGGTGACCCTTACGGTAAGGTCAAGAAGGTCTACTCGATCAGCATACTTTATTTCGATATCGGGAAAGGTGACGACTATATATATCACGGGCAGACCGTGTTCAAGGGGGTCCATACAGGCGACATCTTTCAGCTCAGCGAGAGGGACAGGGATTTCCTTAAGATGAAGTCTCCGGAGGAGGTATTTCCGGAATATTACCTGTTACGTGTGAACGAGTTCGACAAGGTGGCAACGACACCGCTTGAGGAGTGGCTTGATTACCTGAAGAACGGTCGTGTGCGTCCCGACACCACCACCCCCGGTTTGAAGGAGGCGAAGGAAAAACTGAACTACCTGAAGATGAACTCCGACGAAAGACGTGCCTACGAACATTACCTCGACAACCTCCGGATCGAAGAGGACTGCCTTGAATCCGCCAAACTCGAAGGTCTCGCAGAAGGGAGAATGGAAGGAAGAGCCGAAGGACGTGCTGAAGGACGTGCTGAGGGTCGTGCCGAAGGTTTAGCCGAAGGCGAAGCGAAAGGATTCGCAAAGGCGCAGTTGGAAATGGCTAAAAATATGAAAGCAATGGGAGTATCCATCGATATCATTGTTAAGGCAACCGGTTTTTCAACCGATGAAATCAATAAGCTTTAATAAAAGGCAAAGGAGAAGCTGAGGCTCCTCCTTCGTTGTCTTTGTGCGTTTCTCTTTGAGCGGTAAGCGAGGCTCGAAATCGTGACCATACACAGTAAAGGAGAAGCTGAGGCTTCTCCTTACGCATTTTTTGTGTGTTTCATTTTTGAGCGGTAAGCGAGGCTCGAACTCGTGACCCTCAGCTTGGGAAGCTGATGCTCTACCAACTGAGCTATTACCGCGTTTGCGATGCAAATTTAAGAATAATTTTTGTTACAGCCAAAAAATATTTTACTTTTTTAGATCAA